>JAEZEJ010000064.1 GCA_023417775.1 Actinomycetes bacterium
TCGGTGCGCTGGGCCCTCGAGCCGACTCAGCGCCCCGACTGACCGAGGAGCCGGCGTGCCGGCACGACGATGGCGATCGTGATGACCACCTCGGCGGCCAGCATGCCGGCGGCGATGACGTCCATCGCGCCCATGGCAGCGCCGATGAGCATGACCGACAGGCCCACGACCGAGGACGCGCAGGTCACGACGAAGACATAGCGATAGCGTCCGTGCGGGATCATGATGTTCCGGATGAACGGGGTCGTGAAGGAGATCGCGAAGAAGGCCGCCCCGAAGAGTGCGGACGTCGTCCAGGTGGCGGCATTCTCGGTGCCCATGACGATCGAGCTGGCCCACGGACCGAGGGTGGCGAGACCGAGGGCCCCGAGCACGCCCAGGGCGGCATGGGCGGTGATCGCGAGACGCTGCCGGGCCCGGGGATCGTCCGCATCGGGTTCGAGCACCCACCCTTGGAAGGCATTGCCGAAGGCGACGACCGCGATCAGCCCGAAGCGATACATCGTGTTCGCCGAGGCGAAACTGTCGGCCGCCGTGGTGGAGAGGCTCCCCGTGGCGATCGGCGTGGGCGTCGATCCGTAGCTATTGGAGACGGTGTCGATCGCCGCGGTCGGCAGCTGGTGGCGGAGCGCCGACCGGATCTCGGCGCCGCTGAGCCGCCGGTGCGTCCCCTCGCGCAGGACGGTGCGGGCGTGCCAGCCGAAGGCCACCGCGCAGCTCGCCGCGAGGACCAGTGCGTACCAGGCGATCTCGCCGGTGAGGACGATGAGGCCTGCGCCGACGGCGGCGGCCGCGAGCCGGGGCAGGACATCGTAGAGCGTCAGGAGTCCGGGTTGACCGGCGCCGATACAGAACCACGCGGGGGTGAACCCGGCGGCCGCGGTCGCGATGGCGACGGCGGCGGCGGCGAGACGATAGTCGGGGGTGGCGACCCAGGCGGCGACGACGGCCACGGCGGGAAGGACGACGAGGGCGGTGACCGCCCTCGTCGCGAGGCTCTCGGCCAGGATCCGCGCCCTGTCGGCCGGGTCCGGGTGGCGGGCCACCCGCACGGGTCCGACGATGCCCCAGCCGAAGGTCAGCACGATCATGCCGATCAGGCCGACGCTCTGTCCGGCCGCGAAGCTCGCCCACCCGCCGGCCCCCGTCGCACGGGTGATGACGGGGATGATGAGCAGTGGTGCGATCGCGGCGAGGACGGGTCCGCCGGTGAAGGCCGCTAGCCTCGTGGTGATCGACCGGCTCATGGTCGATGAGTCTACGGTGGTGCCGCGAGGGGAGAGATCATGGATGACGTGCGCGTCAGCGTCTGTATGGCGACGTACAACGGAGCGGCTTATCTCCAGGAGCAGTTGGACTCGATCCTGAGCCAGCTGGGGGAGCGCGACGAGGTGATCGTCGTGGACGACGGCAGCACCGATGCGACCCTCGATCTGCTTGCCGCGGCCGATGATCCGCGTATCGCGGTCCACCGCACGGAGCGCAATCTGGGTTATGTCGGAGCCTTCGGCCGCGCGCTGCGGGAGGCGCGGGGGGACGTGCTGGTGCTCAGCGATCAGGACGATGTGTGGCCCCCGGGACGCGTCGATGCCCTGGTCGGGGCTCTCCGCGAGGCCGAGGTCGCCGTCGGCAATGTCGTCGAGCTCGAGGGACGCCGTCCCCTGCCCTCCCCGGTGCGGCGCCGACCGTGGCTGCTGCGCGCGGGCACCTCACGACAGCACGGCCGCAACCTGCTGCGCATCTGGGCGGGCGTCATCCCCTACTTCGGCTCGGCGATGGCCATCCGCCGCGATGCGCTCGACCGGGTGCTCCCGCTGCCGGCCTGGCTCACCGAGTCCCATGATCTCTGGATCGCGACCGTCGCCAATGTGGACGGCTCGATCCGCCATCTCGACGAGGTGGTCGTCTGGCGGCGCCTCCACGAGACCAATGCGTCGACCTCGCGGCCACGGGGGCTCGGACCGGTGCTCCGCGCCCGGATCATGCTCCTCCGGCTCGTGATCGAGGCTCGCCGCCGTCGCCGGAGGTGACTCACGCACCGCGCACGGATCAGGGACCCGCCAGATGGGTGAGCGTGGAGGTGATGCCGGCGCGGTCTCGACGCCGCAGCGCCCCCGGCAGGACGGTGGCCGCATGCAGGCGTGAGAAGACCCGCAGCCGCGCGGCGCGAGCGGTGCGCGGCCAGCCCCGCTCGGTGGCCAGCTCGCGTGCCAGGCGGTAGTAGCGTCGCTCGTCGCGGAACCGCGAGCCGCCGGTCAGGGCCGCCATGGAGGCGCTGCCCTCATGACGCCGGTAGACGAAGGCCTGCTCGGGGACATAGGCGAGGGATCCGCCGGCGAAGGCGATGTCCATGAGCAGCGCGAGATCCTGGATGACCGGGAAACCGTCGCGGAAATCGTGTCGGCGCAGCGTCGCGGTGCGGAAGGTCAGCGACGGCCAGTAGAGCCAGTTGCCGCGGATGAGGCTCGTGGCGAGCTGTTGACCGGTCAGCACCGTCTCCGCCCGGGGAGCGAGCAGTTGGCGCTTGACGCGGTCCACCAGGGGCAAGGACGGCACCCCCTGCTCGTCGATGACCCGGACCCCGGGCTGGACGATGTCGACCCCCGGGTGCCGGGCGATGGCGCCCTTGACGATGCGGACGAATCCGGGGTCGAAGAGATCATCGCTCCCGGGGATGCAGACATAGTCCGCGGTGGCCCGCTGCGCGGCCTGGGCGAAGTTCGCCGTGATCCCGATGTTCTCCTCATGCCGGATATAGGTGATGCGGGGGTGATCGCGGTAACGTTCGGCGGCGGTGGGATCGGGATAGTGGTCGTCGAGGATCGTCAGGGTCCAATCGTCGTCGTCCTGGGCCAGCACCGAGTCGACGGTGAGCGCGAGCAGGTCCGGATCGCCCCAGTAGGGCACGACGATGTCCACGGCAGCCACATCCGGCACTCTAAGCCATGGCGGCTCGGGCGAAAGCCCTCGCGCGGACGATAAGGCGCCTATCCTGGGCGTCGGCGAAAGGAGCGGCGATGAGCATCGACTGGGCTGTGGATCTCCTCGGACAGCCGTATCAACGGCACATCATCGAACTCGGTGACGACCCCGACAGTGAGGGCACGATCACCGCCACCCTGGTGCGGCGCGAGTTCACGGGGGCGCCGCGCGCGGCGGTCATCTATGTCCACGGGTTCACCGACTACTTCTTCCAGACCGAGATGGCGGAGTTCTACGCCGACCGGGGGATCGCCTTCTACTCCCTCGATCTGCGCAAGTGCGGTCGCTCGCTGCGCGACGGGCACACCGCCCACTATGTCTCCGACCTCGCCCACTACGACGCCGAGCTGGAGGAGTCGCTGCGGATCGTCCGCGAGGAGACCGGGGTGCCGGTGTATCTGGCGGCGCACTCCACCGGCGGTCTCATCGTGCCGCTGTGGCTGGACCGGTCCCGGCGGCGGAACGGAACGGCCAAGGACGGGGTGGCGGGGGTCCTGCTGAACAGCCCCTGGTTCGATCTGCAGGGGGCGCCGTGGATGCGCGGCATCGGGACGGAGGCGATCCGGCTCGGGGCCCGGCTCCGGCCCGCGACGGTGCTCAAGCTCCCCGAGGCGGAGGCGTACGGCGCGAGCCTGCACACCTCGCAAGGCGGTGAGTGGGAGTACGAGCTGGCGTGGAAGCCCCTGGGCGGTTTCCCGGTGACCGTCGGCTGGCTCAACGCGGTCCGCCGTGGTCACGCCCGCCTGCACCGCGGTCTCGACATCGGGGTGCCGTCGCTGGTGCTGCGCTCGGACCGCTCGCACATCGTGAGCCGGTACGACGAGACGGTCGAGACGGCCGATGCCGTGCTCGATGTGCGACAGATCGCGCGGTGGGCCGGTTGTCTGGGCGATGAGGTCACCTCCGTGCCGATCCCCGGGGCCCGACACGATGTCTTCCTGTCCCGCAAGGAAGTCCGCGATCACGCCTACGAGGTCCTCGGCGACTGGCTCGACCGGCACCTGCCCTGAGCCTCGGTCCACGCCGGGGGTGTCTGCAGCGACGGTTAGGCTCGTGGCGTGGACGCACCCCTGGCTCTGTATCGCCGCTACCGGCCCGAGACCTTCGCCGAGGTCATCGGCCAAGATCACGTCACCGATCCGCTGCGTCATGCGCTGGCCGCCAATCGCGTCAACCACGCCTATCTCTTCTCCGGCCCGCGGGGCTGCGGCAAGACCACCAGCGCTCGTATCCTGGCGCGCGCCCTCAACTGCGAGCAGGCCCCGATCGCCGATCCCTGCGGGGAGTGCCAGAGCTGCCGGGACCTCGCTCGCGGCGGCCCGGGCAGCGTCGACGTCATCGAGATCGACGCCGCGAGCCACGGCGGCGTCGACGATGCCCGCGACCTGCGCGAGCGGGCCTTCTTCGCCCCGGTCAACAGCCGGTACAAGGTCTACATCATCGACGAGGCGCACATGGTCTCGCCGCAGGGCTTCAATGCGCTGCTGAAGCTCGTCGAGGAGCCGCCGCCGCATCTGAAGTTCATCTTCGCCACGACCGAGCCGGACAAGGTCATCGGCACCATCCGGTCCCGCACGCATCACTATCCCTTCCGGCTGGTGCCGCCCAAGCAGCTCGGCGACTATCTGATGCAGCTGTGCACCTCGGAGGGCGTGACCCTCGATCCGCGCGCCCTGCCCCTGGTGGTGCGCGCGGGTGCCGGCTCCGTCCGTGACACGTTGAGCGTGCTCGACCAGCTGCTCGGCGGTGCGGGCCCCGAGGGCGTCACCTACGATCTCGCGGTCCAGCTCCTCGGCTACACGCCGGACTCGCTGCTCGACGAAGCCGTCTCGGCCTTCGCGGCCCGCGACGGTGGCACGGTCTTCTCCGTCGTCGACAAGGTCATCGAGTCCGGACAGGATCCGCGTCGCTTCGCCGAGGACCTGCTGCAGCGGCTGCGCGATCTGGTGATCATGGCGGCCGTCCCCACCGCCGTCGAGTCCGGACTGCTCGATGTCCCGGGCGATCGCGGTGAGCGACTCGCGCAGCAGGCCTCGGGCTTCGGGCCCTCGGAACTGACCCGCGCGGCCGATATCGTCAGCACCGCGCTCGTCGAGTTCCGCGGCGCTACGGCGCCCCGACTCATGCTGGAGCTGATGTGCGCGCGCATCCTCGTGCCGGGGGCGGACAACTCGGTCGAGGGCTTCCAGGCCCGGCTGGAGCGGATCGAGCGCCGGCTCTCCGGCGGCGGCACCGCCCCCGCGCCCGACCACGCCCCGGTGGCGGCGGCCCCCGCGCAGCCGACTCCGACCCCGACCCCGGCTGCTCCGGCCGCGGTCAGGCCTCCGTCAGCCCCCGCCGGCGGCGGTACGTCATCAACCGAATCGGCCCCTGATGCGGTTGATGAGGCACCGCCGGAGCCCTCGGCGGGTGGGGAGGCGCAGGCCCCGGTTGACGGCGGTAGGCAGTCAACGGAATCGGCTCCCGATGCGGTTGATGAGGTACCGCCGGCACCTCAGGCCTCGACTCCCGAGCCGAGTCCGGAACCGGCTCCCGAACCGGACCCCGCTCCCGAATCCGAACCGGAGCCCGCCCCGGACGCGGCTCCCCCGGCGGAGCCCGAGCCGGCTCCCGGGGCCCTCTCCATCGCGGATGTTCGCCGGCTGTGGCCCCAGATCCTCGACCGGATCCAGAACCTGCGCCGCTTCACCTGGGTCATGCTCAGCCAGAACGCGCAGGTGACCGGTGTCGACGCCTCCACCCTGACCATCGCTCTGGTCAACGCCGGAGCGCGCGACTCCTTCATGAACAGCGGATCGGATCGCATCGTCGCCCAGGCTCTCGCCGATGTGCTCGGCGTCGACTGGCGGATCGAGGCGATCGTCGACCCCTCCGCGCAGCCGGGCCCGACGGGCGGCAGCGCATCGCCGCCGTCCGCACCGCCCCCACAGCAGGCGCCCACGACGCCGGCCCCCTCGGCCGTCCCGGAGTCGGTTCGCGAGGCGCTGCGTAACGGACCGGGACCGCGCCGCGCCGCGGAGGACCCCGATGCCGGAGTCGATCCGGATGATCCCATCCTCGACGGCAGTTCCGCCGATGCCGAGGCTCTGCTCGCCGAGCATCTCGGCGCGCAGGTCATCGACGACCCGCCCCAGACGTGACCGCGAAGGTCGAGCGCGAGCGGCTCGCGCTCGACGACTCGCCCACCGATGTGCTCCGGCGATTCCGTGGCCGTCGCCGGGTCGTGGCGCTGATCGGCACCGGTTGGTCGGCGGGCGAGGCGGTGATCTCCGCCGATCCGGTGCGCGAGCTCGCCCGCTGGGACGACATCGACCTCGAGGTTCGGCCGGGTGGGCAGGTCGCCTGCGGCTGGATCGGGTCGTGGGGTCACCGGCTGGGCGCCGAATGGGAGCTCCTCCCGTCGCCCCCTCCCCGGCCGATCCCCCAGCCCGCACTGCGGGTCGGCTTCTACGAGGTCGTGGCCCGCCGTGTCGACGGTGCCTGGTGGATCGAATGGCTCCCGGGTACGGCACCGGACCGCATCGAGGCCTTGCGCGGGCTCCTCGCCGGCCCGGGGGAGTCCCGCCCCGTGCGACTCGATCCCCTGTGCTTCTCGCCCGGAGTCGACGAGCACGCCCGGGCGATCCACCGCGCTGTCGAGCACATCGAGGCCGGCGACATCTTCCAGGCGAATGTGTGCGGGCGCTTCGACACCCGGCTGCACGGGGACCCCCTCGATGCCTTCTGCCACGGGGTCGAGCGGCTGGACCCCGCCTTCGCGGCCTATGTCGCCGATGAGCAGGGCGCGATCGCCAGCTGGTCGCCGGAGCTGTTCCTGCGTCGTCACGAGGACCGGGTGCTGACCTCGCCGATCAAGGGCACGGCCCCGCTCGATGCCGATGCCACCCGGCTGACCGGCTCGCCCAAGGATCACGCCGAGAATGTGATGATCGTCGACCTCATGCGCAATGACCTCGGACGGGTGGCACGACCCGGGACCGTCGCGGTGCCGGCCCTCACCCGGCTGGAGCGTCATGCGGTGTGGCATCTGGTCTCCGATGTCACGGCTGAGGTGGCGGAACCCGATTCGGCGCTGCTGCGGGCGACATTCCCGCCCGGGTCGGTGACCGGGGCGCCCAAGATCCGCGCCATGGAGCTCCTCGCCGCCGAACTGGAGAGCACGGCGCGCGAGGCCTATACGGGAGCGATGGGCTATGTGAGTCCGGGCCTCGGGCTCGAGCTCAATGTCACGATCCGCACGCTGGAGGTCGCCCGGGACGGCCGTGCCTGGATCGGCGCCGGGGGAGGCATCGTCGCGGCCAGCGATCCGATGGCGGAGGTCGGCGAGTGCTTCGACAAGGTCGCGCCGATCGCCGCCGCCTTCGGAGCGGCGATGCCAGGACGACCCGAGCGACCACCTGCTCCCGCCGTCCCGACCTCCTCCTCGCCTTCCGCCGATCCCGCCTCAGGCGTGTTCACCACACTCCTCCTCGAGGACGGCGTCCCGCGGCAGGTGGACGCGCACCTCGCCCGCCTCGCGGCGAGCGGACGCGAGCTCTACGGAGTCGAGATCGGGTCGGCCCTGCGCGAGGCCGTCACCGCGGCGGCAGCCGGGTCCACGGGACGGTTTCGGCTGCGGGTCGAGTTGTCCCCGGAGGGCGGCATCGCCACCATCGCCGCGCCGCTGGAGCCCCTGCCGGGGAGCTCGACCCTGGGAGTCCACCGGCTGCCGGGTGGTCTCGGTGCGCACAAGTGGATCGACCGGAGTGCGCTTCCCGGCCATCCAGCACTGCTCGTCGATGCGAACGATGACGTGCTGGAGACCGATCGGGCGTCCTTCTTCGCCGTATTCGACGACGGGATCCACACGCCGCCCCTGGATGGCCGGATCCTGCCGGGCACAGAGCGGGCCGTCGTGATCGAGGCAGCCCGCCGTGCCGGTCTCCCGATCCACGAAGGATCCTTCACGGTTCCGGAGTTCGCCCTGGCCTCCGAGTGCTTCGCCGTCAATGCGCTACGGGGCATCATGCCGATCTCGTCCGTCCGCGGGGCCGGAAGCTGGCCCGCACCCGGACCGGTGACCCGGCGACTGCTCGATCCGATGCCCGAGGCTCCGGTGGCGGTCGGTGTCGAGGACGTCCGGCTGCTCGTCATCGACAACCAGGACTCCTTCGTCTTCAATCTGGTGCAGTACGCACGTGAGCTCGGAGCCGAGACGACGGTCGTCCGCTCCACGGCCCCGCTGCCGGGAATGGCCGATGTCACCCATCTGCTCGTCTCGCCCGGCCCGGGTGCCCCTGCCGAGGCGGGGACCAGCAGGGCCGCGGTGGAGTCCGCGGTGGCGGCGGGTGTGCCGGTGCTCGGGGTCTGCCTGGGGCATCAGGTCATCGGCGAGCTCGTGGGCGGCACGGTCCGCCGCGCCGCCCCGGTCCATGGCCGGCCCACACTCGTGCACCACGCGGGGGCCGGTGCGCTCGCGGGGCTGCCGACGCCCTTCGCCGCCGCGCGCTATCACTCCCTCGTCGTCGAGGACCTGCCCGATGATGTCCAGATCACCGCGCGTACCGCGGACGGGATTGTCATGGGCCTGCGCCATGCCGGGCTCGGCGTCGAAGGCGTGCAGTTCCATCCCGAGTCGATCCTGACGAGTCACGGCCACGCGCTGCTCGCCAACTTCCTGCGTCAGAGCGTCAGAGCCAGGTCATAGGCTTGGCGGGTCGCCCACACGAGACGTCGGGGCGCGAAGGCGTCGCCGAGCACGTGGACATCGGGGTGGTGTCCGTCGAGTGCGTCGGCGAGGTCGACGCGGGGGACCGCGCCGCAGGACAGCACCACCGTCGCGAAGGTGCCGAGTGTTCGCTCGCGCCCGGAGTAGACGTGTCTGCCGGTCACGCGCAGTCCGTCCGGCGCGGCGTCCACCGCTGCGGCGGAGCTGTCGGTGACGAGCCGGACACCGCCTTCGTCGAGACGCGCGAGAGCGCTGCCGAGCGAGTAGCGGCTGAGCAGCGGGGCCGGGCCGGACGTCGAGACCAGCAGGGTGACGTCGTGGCCGAGCACATTCGCGAGGTGGTCGGCCACGGCGAGCGGCGGCAGGTGATCGTCCTCGGCGACCACGAGCACCGGTCCGTCGGGGAGTGCCGCGCTGCCGTCGAGCACCGCGGTCGACGGCACGACGCCGGGAAGGTCGCCGCCTGGTAGGGACGGTCGTCGTGGTGTCGCGCCCGTCGCGATCACCACGGTGTCGGCCCCGTAGGCGAGCACCCCCTCGGCATCGGCGGTGTGCTCGGTGCGTAGGCGGACGCCGCGCCGTCTCGCCTCGTCGGCGTGCCACCGCAGATAGCGACGGTAGTCCTCGTGGCCGGGGGCGTGTGCCGCGACGGTGAGCTGTCCGCCGAGGGCGGGACGCCTCTCCCACAGCTCCACGTCATGTCCCCGAGCGGCCGTGCGGGCCGCCACCTCGAGGCCCGCCGGCCCACCGCCGATGACGAGGATCCGCCGGGGATCGGCGGTCATCACGGGGGCGGGATGATGCTCGCGGGCGGCCACCGGGTTGACGGCGCACGAGAACGGAAGGTTCTCCACCACTCGCCGGTTGATGCACTCATTGCCGGCCACGCACGGCCGGATCTCGTCGGCTCTTCCGTCACGTGCCTTGGCGAGCAGCTCGGGGTCGGCCAGGATCGCCCGTGCCATCCCGACCAGGTCGGCGTGCCCGTCGGCCAGGATCTGCTCGGCGACCTCGGGACTGTTGACGCGCCCGGTGTAGATGATCGGCACCTGTGTCGCCGCCCGCAGCGGACCGGTGAAGGGCGCCCCGGGAGCGGGCGGATGTTGTTGGGCCTGGATGTAGCTCGGGTTGCCCCAGGGCGTCCCCCACGTGACGCTCACGTAGTCGATCGCGGTCAGCCGCTCGAGCTCGCCGACGAGATGCGCGCCGTCCTCGGCCCCGTAGCCTCCCGGCTCGTCCTCGCGCAGCGTGAAGCGGATGCCGACGAGCGGCTCGGGGCCGATCGCGGCCCGGATGGCCTCGATGACACGCCGAGGGAACTCCAGACGTCCCGCGACGGATCCGCCGAACTCGTCCGTCCGCCGGTTCGTGAGAGGCGAGACGAACCACTCGAGCATGTCGTCATGGTTCAGGTGCAGCTCGACACCGTCCGCGCCGGCCGCGACCGCTCGTGCCGCGCTGAAGGCGTACTCCTCGACGAAATAGCCGATATCCGTGTGCGTCATCGGATGAGCCACGAGGTGCGTCGTCGGGCCGCTGAGTCCGGCGGAGGGACCGTGGGGCATCCCGCCTTGCAGGATCATCTGGACTGTGAGGATCGTGCCGTCCGCATGGACCGTCTCGGCGAGCTCCCCGACGCGGTCCATGAAGAACGGCGCCCGGAAGTGGCCGGGTGTCTGTGCTCCGATCCCGCTCGGCTCGAAGCCGGGAGGGACCCGATTGCGCACGTGAGCCGACACGCCGTCGATCCAGGCGGCGTCGGTCCGGGCCTTCCAGTACGCGATGTGGCCACGTGCCTCCTCGTCGGTACCCCAGAGCGAGCTGACGACGTGGGCGTGCGGTGTGAGCACGACTCGGTTCTTCAGGCTCGACCGGCCGACCGTCAGAGGGCTGAACAGCCGATCGAAGCCCTCGGTCACGAGGCCCAGCCCTCGTCGAGGTCGGTGAAGACCGCCGGGGTGATCGTCTTGGCGAGCAGCAGGGGAGTGTCGCCGGAGGTGTCGACCAGATCGTCGTAGCGTCCCCAGCCGAGGGCCGAGCGGTCCGGCTCGCGGCTCGTGTAGAGGAAGTAGGCGCTGAGGCCGACCGTCGAGGTGGTCTCGGTGGCATGTGTCGCGATATTCGTGACGAAGTGACGGCGGTCGGCATCAGCGACCCTGCTGGCGTAGAAGGCGGCGATCTCCTCGCGCCCGCGCAGGGTGCCGCTGGGGATGGTCAGGGTGCCATCGGGAGCGAACAGCGCCGCGATCCGGTCCGGGTCACCCGCGTCGACGGTCACGGCATAGGACGCGGCCATCGACCGGGCGAGATCGTGGCGCTCGAGCCGGTCGAGCCGGGCGTGCAGGTCATCGGTCATCGTCGTGCCTTCCGTTCCCAGGGTGCGGTCTGCAACAGCTCGTCGGCGGTGATGGTGGCCATGAGTGCGGCCCGGCAGCGGTTGACCGCGGCAGGCATGTTCCAGCCGACGACCCCGGTGACCTCCTGCTCGCGGACCGCGAGGCGCAGCCAGCGCCCCGTCTCGGGGTCCTCGACCGCCGGGAGCAGCCGGCTGTCCGCGTCGAGATGTCCGAGGATCTGGAGTTTGACGTCGTACTGGTCGCTCCAGACATAGGGCAACTCCGTGAGGCTCGTCGTCGCCTCGCCCCGACGACGGGCGAGGATGTTCCGTGCGGCCACGGCTGCGGTGTCGCCCGCATTGGTCCAGTGCTCGAGGCGCTGATGGCCACCGGAGTCGCGTTCGACGCGTGCGACGTCGCCGATCGCGTAGACGTGCTCATCGATCGTGCGGCAGCTGCCATCGGTCTCGACCCCGTCGTGCCCGGCGAGGCCGCTCTCCTCGAGCCAGTCGGTCACCGGGACGGCGCCGATCGCCACCACCAGGGCGTCGACGACGTGCTCCGTCCCGTCGGTGAGCCTGAGGGTCGCAGCCCCGTCCGCCTCCGTGGTCGCGGAGTCGATGCCGGTGCCGAGGTGGAACCGCACCCCGTGGTCGCGGTGGAGCGCGATGACGGGATCGCTGAGGTCCTGGCCGCCGAGCCGGGCGAGGGCGCGTGGCGCCGTGTCGATGACGATGACATCGCCGCCCAGCGCGCGGGTCGACGCGGCGATCTCCAGGCCCAGGACGCCCGCGCCGACGATGCCGACGCGCGCACCGCCGCGCACCGCCTCGCGCAGTGCCAGCGCATCGTCCCACGTGCGCAGGTAGTAGGGGCGGGCTTCGTCGAGTGCGGGCAATCGGCGGGGACTGGAGCCGGTGGCGATCACCAGGTCGTCGTAGTCGAGGGTCTCGCCGGTGTCGAGCTCGATGCGTCGCGCGACCCGGTCGAGCCCGACGGCGCGACGGCCGGTCACGACCCGGACGCCGAGTGTCTCCAGGGCCTCGTCGGTCGTCAGATCCGGTCGTTTCGCGTCCTCGTCGAGCAGCACGCTCTTGGACAGGGGTGGTCGGTCGTAGACGAGCCCGGTCTCCGCGGAGACGATGGTGATGGGGTCCTCGTCGCCGGCTCGTCGGAGCCGTTCAGCGAGACGGATCGAGGCGATCCCGCCTCCGACGATCACGGTTTCGGCGCTCACGGCATCCCTCCTGGTCGGGTGTGTCCAGCATCACTCTAGATGCTACATTTCATTATCAGCAATACCCCGTGGGGTCGGCTTCCCTGTCGGGCGACGGGCCTGTCGGAGGATGCGCATCGCCATCGGCGAGGGCTCTCCGATGACAGGGTTTGAGGAAATTCCTTCGCAGGGAACTTGACTGTCGAGGAATCTAGGCGAATGATATTCATATCTTGTGATCGAGGTCACGAGAGGCAGGTCACGGCACCGAGATGCCGACAACTAACGGAGACGACATGATCGCTATGCGAACCAACCGAAGGTCCACGCGCCTTCTCGCGATGCTGGCTGTGGCCGGCGTCGTCACTCTCAGCGCCTGTGCTGAGCAAGGGGGAAGTGGCGGCTCGGCCGGAGGCGAGGGACTCGATCCGGGGGCGTCGAAGGAGGACTACATCGCCGCCTTCGAGAGCGTGGACGAGATCACGATCCGCACGCAGTCGCCCGCCCCCAAGGGGTCGGCGACCGGTAAGAACATCGAGGACTATCTCGCGAGCATCGAGGAATGGTCGGACGGCAAGATCACCTTCGACATCGCCTACGCTAATGCCGTCGCCGATCCGGCGGAGATCGACGATGCCCTGAACGACGGTCGCCTGGATCTCGGCCAGGTGCTGCCGATCTACGAGCCCTCGGAGTACCCCGCCACCGTCGCGTTGATCGAGACCGGCTTCATCTCCCATCAGAGCCCGGTCGTCGGTGCGCTGCAGTCGAATGCCTGGCCCAATGAGGTCGCCTTCGACACGCCGGAGATCATGCAGGAGTGGGACGATCACGGTCTCGTGCCGCTCGTGCCGATCTACAACTCGGGATCGAACGGGCTCTTCTGCAGTCAGGAACGCAACTCGCTCTCGGCCATCTCGGGACAGGCCATCGGCTCGGGCGGCTCCGCGCAGAGCAAGCAGATCGAGTCGCTCGGCGGATCGCCGGCATCGATCGCGTACACCGAGCTCTACGAGAGCCTCGAGCGGGGCATCGTCGGGTGCACCGTGTCGAGCCCGACCGTCGCCGTCCTGGGCGGCTATCTGTCCGAGGCGCCGAATGTCGTGATCGACGACCAGGCGGGCTTCGCGCTGGCCCCCGGCGGCATGGCCTTCAGCAAGGCGACCTGGGAGACCCTCCCGCTCGTCGCTCAGCAGCTGTTCTGGGATCGCCTGGATGTCTTCATCGGCGGCAACATCTCGAGCAAGATCTGGCCGAACACCGTGGAGGCCGCGGCGACCGTCACCGAGTCCGGTGGCGGCTTCACGACCTTCGACGACGAGGCGCGCGCGGCGATGCAGGAGGCCAACGAGGGCCTGCTCGACAGCGTCCGCCAGGCGTCCGCCCTCGATGACGCCGACGCCTTCGTCGACGGTGCTCAGGAGTCCGCCGACCGGTGGTTCGAGATCGTGACCGATGAGCTCGGCTACACCGACGAGGTCGGCTATGAGGAGTTCGACACCTGGTACAGCGAGGACGCCATCGACATCGATGCGTTCCTGCAGAAGCTTCTCGACGACACGTTCGCGGAGCACCGTCCATCATGATCGGCGTGGGTGGTCGCCGGTCTCGCCGGTGGCCACCCGCCCACGTCACCGAGGAGTAGGGTGATGAGTCTGTCCGTCGATGCGCGTCCGCGTCGTCTCAACCTCGATCTGTTCATCGAGGTCCCCGCTGTCATCTTGACGTTCGCGATGATGGTGCACATCTCGCTGAACGCCGTCATGCGAGCCTTCTGGTCCTCGCCGCTGCCCAACACGCTGGAGATCACGCAGTACTGGTATCTGCCGGTCATCGCGTTCCTGGGCTTCATCGCGGCGCAGCGTCGCGGCCAGCACGTGAGCGCCGATCTGATCTACGAGATGCTGCCGCTCGTCACCAAGCGCTGGGTGCAGGCCGTGTCCTTCGTCCTCGTCGGCACCGTCTGTGCGGGCTTCGCCTGGTTCGGCCTCCAGGAGGCCCTGCACTCCTTCGACATCCGGCGCACCGCCGGTGTCAGCGACCTGCCGGCGTGGCCTCCGTACTTCCTGGCCCCGATCGCCTTCGGCTCGCTGACCATCCAGTTCTATCTGGCCGCCGTCCGCGCCGTAGCCCGGCCCGAGCGTCCGGCCGGTACCGAGACCGAGGAGGTGTCGGCATGAGTGAGCGAAGCGAGCGAGTGATCGGTGTGGTCTCATGCCGGCGCCGTCCTACCGTGCTGTTCTTCCAGGAGGTGCCGGCATGACTGTTGACCTCGATCCGATCCAGAGCCCCGATGGCGGGGGCCCGACCATCACGCAGCCTCCGCCGCCGATGGTGTCCGGGCGGCGTTCGTGGATCGTCTTCGCCGTCACGATGACACTGCTCGCCGGGAGCACGATCGGCATGTTCCTGCCGCTGGTGCCCGAGGCGATCGGCGGCATGGCCATCGTCATGATGCTGTGCCTCATCTTCCTGCGCGTTCCCGTCGCCATGGCGCTGATGATCCCGGCGCTGCTGGGCATGTTCGCCCTGCGGGGCAGCGCCCTGGTGCAGAGCACCATGACCACGCTGCCGTACGGCGAGGTCGCGAGCTGGTCGTTGAGCGTCGTGCCCATGTTCATCCTCATGGGCCTGCTGCTCTGGCGCGCCGGACTCACCGAGAGCATCTACGACGCGGCTCGGCTCTTCCTCGGCCGCCTGCCCGGAGGCCTGGCGGTCGGCACGAATCTCGCCGGCTCGGGTCTGGCGGCCGTGAGCGGCTCATCGGTCGGCACCACCTACGCGCTGTCGCGTATCGGCATCCCCGAGATGCTCAAGGCCGGCTACGACAAGCGCCTGGCCCTCGGGTCGGTCATCGTCGCGGGCCTGCCCGGCCAGCTCATCCCGCCCAGCATCATGCTGGTCATCTACGCCGGCATCGCCGAGGTACCGGTCGGGCCGCAGCTGCTCGCCGGCGTCGGCCCGGGCATCCTCGTCGCGATCATGTTCACGATCATGCTGATCGTCTTCGCCAGCCGGTGGGCGACCGATGAGTCGAAGGCCGCCCTGCCTCGTGATCCGAGCAAGTCCACGAATCGCTGGCGTGTGCTCGTGGGCATCTGGCCCGTGCCGGTCCTCGTGGCCGTCATCGTGTTCGGCATGTTCTCCGGCGTCTTCACGGCCACCGAGGCCGGGGCCGTGGCCGCGCTGCTCTCGCTCGTGGTGACGATCATCTGGCGACGCAATACCGGCCCGATGCGGGCCGTCGCCGATGCGGCCACCGGCGCGGTGAGCAGCGTCGGAGCGATCTTCTTCATGCTGGTGGGCGTCGCCGCCCTGTCGCGCATGTTCACCCTGACCGGCATCAGCGACGGCTTCGCCGAGGTCGTGCAGTCCATGAACCTCAACCGGGTGACCTTCCTCCTGCTGATGATGGTGGTCTACATCGTCCTCGGCACCTTCATGGAGCCGCTGGCGATGATGGTGCTCACCATCCCGATCCTGGTGCCGACGCTGGAAGCACTCGACATCTCGCTGCTCTGGTACGGCGTGTTCGCGGTCTTCATGGGTGAGATCGCGGTGGTCACGCCGCCGGTCGGCATCCTGGCGTTCATCATCCACTCGATCACGCGCGAGCCGGAGGTCAACCAGGGCCACAACATCACCCTGAACGATGTCTTCATCGCGACGATGTGGTTCCTGCCGATGGCGATCGTCGTCACCGTGATCCTCATCTTCTTCCCCGAGATCGCCACCTGGTTGCCAGGTGTGGCGGCCGGGGGCTAGACGACCGACTCCTGAAGGAAGGGACTACCCATGACTGACACGACCCACCGCGGGTGCCCGGTCACGCACACCGACTACACCGGGACCACGCCCATCTACGAGCACTACGCGCTGCTCAACGAGGATCGGGAGCGCGAGCGCTTCCTGTTCAACGACTCGACCGAGCGCGGCTTCTACATGCTGCAGCGCTATGAGGATGTGCAGGCCGGATTCCAGCAGCACCAGAACTGGACCACGGCGGTGCGCAGCGCGCTGCGCCCCGGCCTCGGCGAACCGCTCCTGCCGCAGGACCTCAATGGCGAGGAGCACCTCAAGCTGCGCAAGATCCTCAATCAGTTCTTCGCTCCCGCGGCCGTGCGCCGGCTGGAGCCGCTGGCCACCCAGCGCTGCATCGAGCTGATCGAGGAGCTCAAGCCGAAGGGCTCGTGCGACTTCGTGGCCGAGTTCGCCATCCGGTACCCGACCGATCTGTTCCTCGCGCTGCTGGGGCTGCCGGTCTCCGACGGCGAGCAGTTCCTCGAGTGGTCCGAGGACATGTTCTCGGCGATGCTCGCCGGCGAGCCGGAGCGGGCGGCCGCCGCCAAGAAGAACATCATCGAGTACTTCGAGGCCGCGCTGGAGGACCGGACCGCCAACCCCGGCGACCCGGAGACCGACATGGTGACGCGGCTGCTCGAGGCGAGGATCGACGACGAGCCCCTGACGCGCGAGCAGATCCACACGATCCTGCTCACGCTGATGCTCGCGGGCCTCGACACCACCCGGTCGGCGCTGGGCTACATCTACACCCATCTGGCGACGCACGACGAGCACCGTGAGGAGATCGTCGAGGACCCCGATCTGATCGGCAAGGCCGTCGAGGAGTTCCTGCGCCTGTATCCGCTGGTCTTCCAGGCCGGCCGAGAGGTGCAGTCCGACCAGGAGTTCGAGGGTCTCGAGCTCAAGAAGGGCGATGTCATGTGGATGGGCATCGGCCAGGCGAACCGCGATCCCCGCAAGTTCGACGACCCCGACGAGTTCATCATCGATCGTCCCGGCGCCAACCAGCATCTGGCCTTCGGCGGCGGTCCGCACCGCTGCCTGGGCATGCACCTGGCCCGGCTGGAGCTCAAGGTCGTGCTGGAGCAGTGGCATGAGCGCATCCCGGAGTACCGGATCGCCGAGGGTGCCGAACTGACGGAACGAGGCGGCCAGCTGACCCTGTCGACGCTGCCGCTGGAATGGGAGGTCTGAGGTGTTCATCGAGATCGACGGAGCCAAGTGCATGGGCCACGGGCGCTGCTATGCCGTCGCGCCGGACCTGTTGAGCGACGATGACGAGGGCTTCGTGGCCGAGCGGGGTACGAGCTGGGAGGTCCCGGCCGATCTGCTCGACCAGGCCCAGGAGGCCGCCGACGCGTGTCCCGAGGGAGCGATCGTCGTCACCGCGACGGCTCCGGCCGATGCTTGACGGGCTGCGGGTCCTCGACCTGACCGATGAGCGCGGCCTGCTCTGCGGGCGGCTGCTCGCCGATCTCGGCGCCGATGTCGTGCAGGTCGAGGACATCGGCGGGTCGAGTGCCCGGACGGCCGCCCCGGTCGATCCGAGCACCGGCATCTCGTTCACCTGGCACAGCTTCGCGGCCGGCAAACGGGGCATCGCCCTGGACCCCCAGCGGCCCGGTGATCGTGATCAGCTGCGCGAGCTCGTGGCGCGCGCCGATGCGGTGGTGACGTCGTGGGACCACGCCGAGCTCGAGCGATGGTCGATGACGCCCGCGGAGGTGCGGGCGCTCAACCCGAGCTGCGTGGTAGCGGCGATCACCGCCTTCGGCTGGGACGGCCCTCGGGCCCGTCTCGCGGCCAGCGACCTGACCGTCTGGGCGGCCGGCGGCCCGCTCGCACCGCATCGTGACGGTGAGCGCGCCCCGTTGCGCATCAGCGTCCCCCAGGCCTATCTGCACGCTGCGGCCGATGCCGCGACCGGGATCCTGCTCGCACTCGCGGAACGCGACCGCAGCGGCGAGGGACAGTTCGTCGATGCCTCGGCGCAGGTATCGGTCGGACAGGCCACACTCGCGCGGATCCTCGCCCACGCCGTCGGTGACGACAATCCCGAGTGGCAGCAACAGCCCACCGCCCGGGCCGATCAGTCCGGCAGCGGGGCGGCGACGCCCAACAGCCTGAAGAAGTGGCACTGTCGCGACGGGATGATCGAGCTGCATCTCTCGATGGGCCCCGCGGCCGGCGCTTTCACCAACCGGCTCTTCGGCTGGCTGTCCGATGAAGCGGCCGTCGACGAGCGCATCGCCTCCTGGGACTGGCGCGAGGTGCCCCGGCTGGTGGCCGAGGGCGAGCTCGAGATCGCCGATCTCGAGGATGCCCGTGCCGCGGTACGCGCCTTCCTGGCCACCAAGACCAAGGCCGAGGTGGTCGAGCAGGCGCTGCAGCGCCGGCTGCTGTCCATGGCGATCTTCGATGTGTCGGATGTCGCCACGAGCCCCCATCTGGCCGAGCGCGGCTTCTTCGACGCCCTCGACATCGAGGGGACCACGGTGCAGGTGCCGGCGGTCTTCGCGCAGGTGACGGGCGCCCCCAGCCCGCGGCTGCGCGGCCGGGCGCCCAAGCTGGGCGAGCATCACGACGAGGTGCTGGCCGAGTGGCTCGCCGCACCCCTTCCCGCGCCGCGTCGATCCACGCGGACCCGGACCCGGACGCTGCCGCTCGACGGTCTGAAGGTCCTGGACCTGTCGTGGGTGGTCGCCGGACCGCTGATCGGCCGCAGCCTCGCCGACTTCGGTGCCACCGTCGTGCGGGTCGAGTCGAGCACCCGCGTCGAGACCGCCCGGATGATGCAGCCCTTCCACGACGGCTCGCCCGATCGCGAGGGCTCGGCTCTCTTCGGCAACTGCAATGCGGGCAAGCTGGGCGCGACCCTCGACCTGACCTCGGCCGAGGGCCAGGACATCGTCCGCGACCTGGTGCGCTGGGCCGACGTGGTGATCGAGTCCTTCTCCCCCGGACAGCTGACGCGCTGGGGCCTCGACTACGCCTCGCTGCGCGAGATCGACCCCGGCATCGTCATGCTGAGCAGCTCCATCGCGGGGCAGCGAGGCCCGTGGGCGAAGCTCGCCGGATTCGGCAATGTCGGATCCTCGCTGAGCGGCTTCCAGCACCTGGTCGGGTGGTCCGACCGCCTGCCGATGGGGCCCTTCGGCCCGTACACCGACTACCTCGGTCCGCGCACCGCCCTGGTGGCGCTGCTGAGCGCCCTGCGGCACCGCCGGGACACCGGAGAGGGCTGCTATATCGACGTGTCGCAGGTCGAGGCCGGTGCCTACTTCCTCTCCCCGCAGCTCGCACATCACGGCTTCGACGGCACGATCGCCGAACGACGGGGCAATGCCGATCCCGCCTACGCGCCTCATGGCGTCTACCCGGTGGCGCCCGATCAGCACGGCGACCGCTTCGTGGCGATCAGCGTGATGGACGACGCGGGATGGGTCCGGTTCGCCCGGCTTGCGGGCATCGAGGAACCGGCGGGGCGTGACTATTCCACGTCCGCGGTTCGCCGGCAGGCCGCGGACGTCCTCGACGAGGCGATCGCCGCATGGACGAGCGGACAGGACGGCGACGAGCTCGTCGATCGGCTCCAGGAGATCGGCGTGGCGGCCTACCTCGCCCTCAGGCCGGAGGACTATCCCGGCGATCCGCAGCTGCG
Organism: Actinomycetes bacterium; assembly: GCA_023417775.1. GTDB lineage: Bacteria > Actinomycetota > Actinomycetes > Propionibacteriales > Nocardioidaceae > Aeromicrobium. Next base: position 19,707 of record JAEZEJ010000064.1, read on the forward strand.
GCACCGGCACCATCTGGTCGAGCTCGCCCACCCGCTGTACGGGATGACGACCGTCGAGGGCGCCCGGGTGCTGCTGACCGATACGCCGGGAGGACCGCGCACCTGCGCGCCCACCCTGGGGCAGCACACTCGACGCGTGCTCGGGGACCTCCTGGCCTATGAGACGGAGACCATCGACGAGCTCGAGACGAAGGGAGTCCTGCGATGAGCGAGCAGACGATGAGCGCGACGGACACCGAGCGCGACTGGACGGCCGAGTGGCAGCCGGTCGTCGACGCGATCGGCCGTGACTTCGCCGACGGCGAGGTCACCTGGGGCGGCGATCCGGTCGAGCCGGGGGCGATCCGGCGCTATCTGGAGCCACTGGAGTTCGACTGCGCTCTGCATACCGATCCCGACGCGGCGCGGGCAGCGGGGTTCGAGGAGGTCACGATGCCCTACACCGGCGTGATCGCCTGGACCATCCCCACCGCGTGGCGACCCGGCGAGGTGCTGTTCGACAGCGACGACCGCGATGCGCAGCCGGTGCACACGGCGATCAACAATGCCGACATGCCCCTCGGCCCGCGCACGACCGGCTTCTTCGGCACCGATATCGAGGTCGACTTCCATCGCGAGGTGGTCGCCGGCGAGCGGATCGGGCGACGAGGACGGCGTCTGCTGTCGTGCAAGCCGAAGCAGACCGGTGTCGGCCGTGGCGCCTTCATGACCTGGGAGAGCGAGATCATCAGCGACCGCGGCGATGTCGTGGGCCTGATCCGCATCGGCACCTATGCCTATGTGCCGCACGAGAAGGGAGACGAGGGTGAGTGACACCCGGACCACCGGTCGGCCATTCGACGAGATCGTCGTCGGGGAGCAGCTGCCCACGGTGAGCCTGCCGCTCACGGTCTATCGGCTCGTCATGGCGGCCGGCAGCAATCGCGACTTCAACTCGATCCACCACAACAGCGAGTACGCCCGGTCGACCGGTGCGCGCGAGATGTACGCCAACACCTCGTTCCTGATGAGCTCATGGGAGCGGCTGGTGCGGGACTGGGCGGGATCACGCGCCCGGATCCGGGCGATCCGCGGGTTCCGGATGAAGTCCTTCAACTATGTCGGCGAGACGATGTCCGTGCTCGGCGAGGTCGTCGACCTCCGCCGTGAGGGTGGGGAGGGCGTCGTCGAGGTCGAGGTGCGCTGTGAGACCTCCGCGGGCGTGACCGTGGGCCCCGGTGTGGTCGAACTCGGCTTCCCCCTCGACGAACAGGAGCAAGGATGAGCGAACGGACGATGGGCACGGCGATCGCCGGGCTCGGCATGACCGAGATGGGCAAGGTCTATGGCAAGACGGCCACGCAGTTCGCGGTGGAGGCCATCGGCGCCGCCGCGGCCGATGCGGGCCTCTCGCTGTCCGATATCGACGGACTGCTGGTCAACCCCGGCGTCAAGAACGACACCGATCTGCGCCTGCAGTCCACGCTGCAGATGAGAGACACCCGCCTGCTCGCGACGATCCAGGGCTTCGGATCGTCGGCCGGGCAGATGGTGCAGTACGCCTCGATGGCCATCGAGGCCGGCATGGCCGATGTCGTCGCCTGCGTCTACGCGGACGCCCCGCTGAAGGAGGGCAAACGTTCCTCGGACGCCTACCCGGGCCAGGCGCGCGCGATGGTCGGGACGGCCTCGCTGCCCTTCGCCGCGGGGCTGAAGGCGGCACCCGAGCGGTATGCCGTCGCGGCACGGCGGCACATGGAGACCTATGGCACGACGAGCGAGCAGCTCGGCGCGGTCGCGGTCGCGGCGCGGCAGTGGGCCGCGATGAACCCGATGGCGCAGATGCGTGATCCGATGACCCTCGAGGATCACCATGACTCGCGCATGATCGCCGACCCGTTGCGGCTGCTCGACTGCTGTCTGGTGAGCAACGGCGCCGTCGCGATCATCGTGACGAGCGCCGACCGTGCGGCGAGCCTGCAGCAGCCGCCGGTCCACGTGTGGGGCTGGGGTCAGGCGCACCCGGGGTATGTGCAGCACCGCGACAGCGAGTTCGGTCTCGTCACGGGGGCGGCCAAGTCCGGTCCCGACGCCCTCTCGATGGCGGGCGTCGGTGTCGACGAGGTCGACCTGCGCCAGCTCTACGACTGCTTCACCTTCACCACCCTCGTGACCTTGGAGGACTATGGCTTCTGCGCCAAGGGCGAGGGGGGCGACTTCGTCGCCAGCGGCGCGCTGGCACCGGGCGGATCGCATCCGACGAATACCGGCGGTGGCGAGCTCTCGTCGTTCTACATGTGGGGCATGACACCGCTGTCCGAGGCGGTCATCCAGGCGCGCGGTCAGGGCGGAGAACGCCAGGTCGACCGCAACGACATCGTCATGGTGTCGGGCAACGGCGGTGTGCTCGACTTCCACTCCACGCTCATCCTCAGCCCGCATCAGAAAGGTCGGTGACCCATGGCACTCGCCGCTGTCGTCCGCGACGATCACTCCGCGCCCTTCTTCGAGGCGTCCGCCGAGGGGCGTCTGCTGCTGCGCTACTCGCCGAGCCAGGACACCTGGTCCGATCCCGCCGCTCTGGTCTGCTCGACGACACAGGCTGCCGATCTCGAGTGGCGCGAGGCATCCGGCACCGGCCGCCTGGTGACCTGGACGGTCAAGCCGGGGCGTCGGCGCGACGATGTCGTCACCCCCGACACGGTCATCGGCATCGTGGAACTCGACGAGGGGCCGTGGCTGACCTTGCAGTTCCCGGAGGCCGCTGCCGCTGACCTCGGGGTCGGTCGCGCGGTACGCGTCGGCTTCGTCCAGCCCGAGGGCAGCGAGCACCTTCCGGTGGGCCATCTCGCGTGAGGGCCTTCGTGCTGGGTCGCGATGGTGTCGGATTCGCCGATATCAACGATCCACGCGCGGGGAGGGACGAGGTCGTCGTCCGCACCGCCGCCGCCGGGCTGTGCCATTCGGACCTGGTCCTGGCTGCGCGTCCTCCCGATCAGCACCCCTTCGGCGTGCCCTTCGCGCTCGGCCATGAGCTGGCCGGCACCGTGGTCGAGCTCGGCGAAGGGGTCCGCTCCCTCGAGGTGGGAGACGAGGTCGTCGGTTACGGACCACGCGGATGCGGCCGGTGTGGCGGTTGCGCGTCGGGCGCGGAGAACTACTGTCGCTCCGCCCCGACGGCTCGCCCGCCGGGGCTGGGGTCCGATGGCGCGCTGGCGGAGTACGTGGTGGTCTCGGCCCGACATCTCCTCTCGAGTGCCGGGGTGGCCGCTGCGCAGGCCGCCGCCTTGAGCGACGCGGGCCTGACCTCGTATCACGCTCTCGGTCGCGCCATCGCCATGGCGGGGCGTCCTGCCGATGATCTGACCATCGTGGTGATCGGCATCGGTGGCCTCGGCCACCTGGCGGTGCGCCTCGCGGCCCGGCGTGGTGCGCGCGTGATCGCGGTCGAACGACAGCTCGACAAGCGGGAGCTGGCGGCGAGCCGCGGAGCCGATGAGGTCCTGGACGACGGCGCGGACACGGCCGCCGCCATCGCGGACCTGACATCCGGCCGGGGGTGCGACATCGTCCTGGACTTCGTGGCTCGCCAGTCCACCTTCGCGCTCGGTCGATCGATCGTCGCCCGAGACGGTGTCATCTCGATCGTCGGGGTGGGAACCGACCGCCTGGAGGTCGGCATGCACGCGCTTCCCCTCGGTGTCCGCACGGACCTGCCGTTCTGGGGGACGCGCGTGGAGCTGTCGCGAGTGCTCGAGCTGGCTCGACGCGGGGTGCTCGACGTGGAGGTCGAAGAACACGGCTTTCCGCAGACTCCGATGGCCTATGAACGGCTCGCGGCCGGTGAGGTCATGGGCCGGGCCGTCGTCCGCATGGACCGATGACGATCTACGAAGAGAGAGGTTGAGCGGGGCGATGTACGAGAAGAATCCGGTTCACGAGGACATCCGGCGAGCCATGCGCGCGTTGTGTGCGCGCTTCCCCGACGAGTACTGGGCCGAACGCGACGAACACCATGAGTTCCCGCACGAGTTCTTCTCGGCCGTCGCCGAGGGCGGCTGGCTCGGGCTCACCATCCCCGAGGAGTACGGCGGGGGCGGTCTGGGGGTGACCGAGGCGGCCATCGTCGAGCGCGAGATCGCCGCCTCGGGGGCCGGCATGGGCGGATGCTCGGCCGTGCACATCGGCATCTTCGGTTTCGAGCCGATTCTGCAGCACGGCTCGGAGGACCTGAAGAGGCGCTTCCTTCCTCGGGTCCCGGGAGGAGACCTGCAGATCTCCTTCGCCGTCACCGAGCCCGACGCCGGCACCGACACCACGGCGATCTCGACCTTCGCCAGGAAGGTCGAGGGAGGATGGTCCGTCTCGGGCAAGAAGGTCTGGATCTCCAATGCCCAGCGCGCGGAGCGGATGCTCCTGCTGGCCCGGACGACCCCGAAGAGCGACTGTGCGAAGAAGACCGACGGCCTGACCGTGTTCTTCGCGCCGGTCGACCGCGATCACATCACCATCCGCTCGATCCCGAAGATGGGCCGCAATTCCGTGGACAGCAACGAGTTGTTCATCGATGAGCTCTTCGTCCCCGATGAGGACGTGGTCGGAGAGGTCGGCCAGGGCTTCCGGGTCATCCTCGCCGGCCTCAACGCCGAACGGGTCGTCGCGGCGAATGCCATGCTCGGGATCGGCGAGGCGGCACTGCGGCGGGGAACGCAGTACGCCAAGGACCGGATCGTCTTCGGACGCCCGATCGGTCAGAACCAGGGGCTGGCCTTCCAGCTGGCGGAAGCCAAGATCAAACTCGAGGCCGCCGATGCGGTACTGCAGAAGGCCACCTGGCTGGTCGACCACCAGCAGCCGTGCGGGGCCGAAGCGAACTACGCCAAGTGGCTGTGCGCGGACGCTGGTTTCACGGCGGCGGACGTAGCGCTCCAGGTGCACGGAGGCATGGGATACAGCAAGGAGTTCCATGTCGAGCGCTACTTCCGTGAGGCCCGGCTCATGCGCATCGCGCCGATCAGCCAGGAGATGGTGCTGAACTACGTCGCCGAGCATGTGCTCGGCCTACCGAGGAGCTATTGATGCGAGGCCTGTACTTCGAGGAGTTCGAGGTCGGCGCTGTCTACCAGCACGCCTTCCGCCGCACCATCACCGATATGGACAATGTGCTGTTCACGTCCCTGACGATGAATGTCGCCCCGATCCATCTGGATGCCGAGTACGCCAAGACGACCATCCACGGGCGCCCGCTGGTCAACAGTCTCTTCACCGTGGCGTTGATCGGCGCCTTCCACGTCCCGGAGCTGACCATGGGCACCACGCTGGGCAATCTCGGGTACGAGGACGTCCGCTTCCCGGCCCCGGTATTCGCGGGCGACACGCTGCGTGGTGAGACCACGATCGTCGACAAGCGAGAGTCCACGAGTCGTGATGACTCGGGCATCGTGTGGTTCGAGCATCGTGGCTACAACCAGGACGATGTGCTCGTGATGATCTGCAAGCGCGCGGGTCTCATGATGAAGCTCCCTCAGTCCGAAGCGACCCCCGTCCTCCCGGTATGACCGAGCGGACCGCCGTCGTCGTCGGCGGGGCGGGAGCGATCGGCGAGGCCTGCGGCGAAGCGCTGATGGCCGGCGGGTTCCGGGTGGCCGTGGCTGATGTCGACCGCGCTGGGGCGGAGCGGGTCGCCTCGCGGCTGGGCGCCGACGCAGCGGTGACGATCGATGTCACCTCCAGCGACTCGGTGCGGTCCGGTCTGAACGGGCTTGCGGACCGCTGGGGGCGTATGGACGTGGCGGTGAACCTCGCAGCAGTGGCCGGCCCTCGCGTGGCCCTGCACGCCTATGACGATGACGAGTGGTCGCGCATCGTCGACGTCAATCTCACCGGTACCTTCCGGTGTCTGCGCGAGCAACTGCGTCTGATGTCCCGTTTCGGCGCAGGCAGCGTCGTGGTCGTCTCCTCGGTGGGCGCCGAGATCGGATTCCCGGAGGCCGCTGCCTACTCGACGACCAAGCACGCTCTGACCGGGTTGGTGCGCTCGGCCGCCGTCGAGTACGCGGCCCACGGTGTCCGGGTCAACGCGGTGCTGCCCGGATTCGTCGATACCCCGTTCTTGCGAGGGCGACGCACGCCCGCGGAGCTCGAGCGGCTCGCGATGGCACACCCGCTCGGTCGTCTCGCGATGCCGGGTGAGGTCGCCGCTGTCGTGGCCTTCCTGGCTTCGTCGGCCTCGGACTTCGTCACGGGGTCCTGCTACGAGGTCGATGGCGGATTCCTTGCCGGCCGGCCGCTCGGGGCACCTGCTTCGACCGCTTCGGGAAGGCCGTGAAGTACAGAGTGAAAGTGAGAGGTTCATGAGGATGAGACATCGGCGCGCTATCGGCGCGCTGGGAGCCGTGGCGGCTCTGACGGTGACGACCGCCTGTGCCGAACAGGGTGGCTCCGGCGATGGCGGCGGAGGTACGAGCGTCGACTACGGGGCCGATCGAGCCGAGTATGCCGAGGCGCTCCGCGAGATGGAGCCGGTCGAGCTGACGATCCAGTCGACGGGCCCGAAGGGATCGGCGACCGGCCGCCGATTCGAGGACTATGCGGCCGCGGTGGAGGAGTGGTCCGACGGCAAGATCACCTTCGAGTTCTTCTATTCCAATGCGGTGGCGCCGCCCACCGAAGTGCACCAGGCGATCGCGGACGGGCGCCTCGATGTCGGCTCTGTCATGCCGTCCTTGATCCCCGACGAGTTCCCGGCGGCGAATGCCTATCAGGATCTGAGCCATCTGGGCCGCCAGCTGCCGGTCGACTGGATGCTGCAGTGGCACGGCATCATGCTCGACGTCTCGGCCGCGATCGACGATGTCGATGACGAGTACGAGGACCGCGGCATGAAGCTCCTGTTGCCCGCCTTCGGCTCCGGCGCCTATATGCCGTACTGCGCGAACGACGGTGGGCTGGACAGCCGAGGCGTCGCCACCCAGAGCCGAGTGCAGAATGTCGAGGCGGAGGCGCTCGGCATGAACCCGACGTCGATCAGCTACAACGAGATGTTCGAGGGCCTCGAGCGCGGCGTGATCGACTGCGCCATCACGTCGGTGACCGGTGCAGCGCTGGGCGGTTACATCAGCGTCGCCCCGCATGTGCTCTTCGATGAGGAGACCGGGTTGAACGCACCCGGGGGATCGGTCGCGATCAGCCTCGACCGGTGGAACGATCTCCCGCTCGCGGCCCAGCAGCTGCTCGTGGACCGGCTCGATGTCATGATGCAGGCCAATTTCGAGGGGGCCTGGGAGAACACCAGCACTGCGGTCGAGGAGGTGGTGGACGCGGGCGGATCTTTCGGCTCGTTGTCCGCCGAGGATGTCGAGGCGGTGACCTCGGTGCATGAGCAGATCGAGGAGGACATCATCTCGGGCGACGCCGTGGCCGATGGGCAGGCGCTGATCGACAGGGCGAGAGAGTTCGAGAGCGAGTGGGCTGGCGTGATCGAGTCCCTGGGCATCGACGGCATCGGCGTCTCCTATGAGGACTTCCCGGCGTGGTATGCCGAGGGCGTGCCCGACTTGCAGCCGTATTTCGACGCTCTGTGGGAGGGAGCGATGGGCGCACGCCGCCCGTCCTGATCGACCCGCGACGGGGCCCCGACGCTTGTCGGGGCCCCGTGGCGTGTCGGGTTGTCGCCAATTCCGGATCAGCCGGCGGAGCTTTTCCAACTCAACGCCGGCTTGGTGGCCCAACTGAGCACGCGATCGACCGCGAAGCCGACGAAGAGCAGCACGAAGATCGCCGCGAACGTGCCCGCGCTGTTGAAGGTGCCGGCATTCAGCGCGACGAGATAGCCCAGGCCACGGTCGCCGGCCAGCATCTCGGCCACGACGACCCCGACGATTGCTTGGGGCACGGCGAGCTTCAACCCGGCGACCACCCAGATCAGGGCTGAGGGGAGGCTGACCCGCACCAGGACATCGAGGGGACTTCCGCCCATGATGCGTACCGAGTTCTTGAGGGCCTCGCTCACGTCGCGGATGCCGAAGAAGGTGTTGTAGAAGATCAGGAAGAAGACGATGACCGCCGCGGTGAGGACGCGCAGCTCCGATCCGATGCCCACCCACATGATGAAGAGGGGGATCAGAGCGTGCTTGGGCATGGTGTACAGGGCGGTGATGAACGGTTCGAAGACGGCCGCCAGTCGTTCGGACTGACCGAGCAGGCTGCCGACGACCAAGCCGATGATCCCGCCGGCGAGCAGTCCGAGCGCGGCGTCCTTGAAGGTGCTGATGGCATTGGTGCCCAGTTCACCGTTCATCACCCACGACCACAGCTCGGGGAGGATCTCCGAGGGCCGGCTGATCAGCAGGTCGTCGACCACACGGCCGGATGCCCACTGCCATCCGAGCAGGATGGCCGCCGCGACGCCCACCTGGGCGAGCCGGACGCCCCAGCGCCGCTTGTTGCGTTCATGACGCTTGCGGCGGGCTCTATCGGGGTTCACCGACCGCTGGTCGCTGATGTCTGCGGCGATCGTGGTGCTCATGCCCCACCTCCGAGGTCGTTGTCGCGGGGCTTCCGGGCGGACAGCAGCGTCGCGTGCAGCTCGCGTTCGAGGGCCAGGAAGGAGTCGTCGAATGGCAAGCTCTCCAGGTCCCGGCCCTCGCCGAAGGGAACCTCGACCTCGGCCACGATGTGTCCGGGTGGTCCTCCCCCGACGACCAGGACGCGGTCAGAGAGGATCGCGGCCTCGTTCAGGTCGTGGGTCACGAAGAGCACCGTCTGCCCCAGCCGTTTGACCGCCCGTCGTAGCTCGATGTGCATCTGATGTCGCATCTGGGCATCGAGCGCCGCGAACGGCTCGTCCATGAGCAGTAGGGTCGGCTCGTAGATCATGCTGCGCGCGAGCAGTGCCCGGCGACGCATGCCGCCGCTCAGCTGTGCAGGGAAGAGACTTGCAGCATGCGTCAGGTCGAGCAGTTCCAGATACTTGTCGACGGCGACGCCGATCTCGTGCTTGGGTGTCTTGCGCAGCTTCAGCGGAAGGCCGATATTGGACGCTACCGTGCGCCACGGCAGCAATGTGTCGTCCTGGGTCATGTAGCCGACGGCGGTGTTCACGCCCGAGATCGCGCGGCCATCGAAGGACACGTCTCCGCGTCGTGGCGAGAGCAGGCCGGCCGCGAGGTTGAGGATCGTGGTCTTGCCGCAGCCGCTCGGGCCGAGCAGCGAGATGAACTCCCCCTCGGTGACATCGAGCGTGACATCGCTCAGGACGTCGGCCCAGTCGCCGAAGCCGATGCCGAGACCGTCGACCGAGAAGATCGTCTTCGGGGTTGGGGTGGTGGTCGTGCTGCTCATATCGCTCCTCACTCGCCCCGCGCCGGTGTGGCGACGGTCTCCTCGTAGGACAGCTGGGTGTAGTCCTTCTCCGAGCTCGACTGGTAGAGATCCATGAAGGTCTCCCAGTTCGCCGCCGTGAAGTAGGCCCCCTCGGGGAAGCCGTTCTGCGCCTGTTCCCAGGCGAGGTCGAACTCCTCGTCGCCCACATCGGGGAACGAGCTCTCCTTGAGCGCCCGGCCGGCGGCCTCCGGATCGTCGCGGACCATGGCCTCGGCGTCGGCGAGGGTCGCGTGGAAGGCCTCGACGATCTCGGGATTCTCCTTGACGAACGTGTCGCTGGAGATGAGGACGACGCCGACGAGGTCGTCGAAGTCCTCGATATCGCCGCGGGGGAGGGACATCCAGAGCTCGCCCGATCCGTCGGCCACGTTGACGTCGGCGACACCGACGCCGTAGAAGCTGCCGTCGTACTGCCCGCGGCGGATACCGGCGACGATGGCCGACTGGTCGTTGACCGGGGCGATGGTCACGTCCTCGTCGGGGGTCAGACCGTATTTCTCAAGGATCAGGCGCAGCGAGATATTGCTGGTCGATCCAGGACCGCTGGTCGCGATGGTCATGCCCTCCAGCGCCCGGATCCGTTCCTCGACAGGGTCATCGGCCGTCACATCGAGATCGGCGGCGACATCGGTGTTGAGCACCAGGTTGTTGATGAGGCCTCCCGTGCCGCCGACGATCACCAGGCCTGCTCCCTCTGCGTTCGCGTCCGCGACCGTCGCGGTCCCCGAACCAGCGAAGTCGAACTGACCGGAACGCAGGGCGGCGACCTGGTTAGTGCTTCCGGCACCGCTTTTGACGACCTCCAGCTCGATACCGTGCTTCTTCCCGAGGTCCTCCGCGAGGGCGAGGTTGATCAGGGCCGTGTTCATGGTTGGGACGGCGACGTAGACCTTGACGGTCCGCAGGTCGTCGGGTGGCTCCTGTGCACTCCGTTCACTGGCGCAGGCGGACAGGGCGATGATCGCTGGCAACGTGAGGCCGATGGTCCCGCGGCGAAGAAGCGATCCGGTCGAGGCTCTGGCATTCATGTCATCTCCTGGTTATCGGGCCGGAAAGGCGCCGGCCCGGGGCAAATGCAACGTATAGATGTGATTATAATCATGACCATGATTAGAATCACAAATCGACACCCGGTAGGAGTAGATCGATGAGCGCTCCCGCGAGCTGGATGCTCGACTCAGTGCTGAGCCCGTCCTCGGTCGCGGTGATCGGCGCATCGGAGAACCAGGATGGACACACTGGCCGCGTGGTGGCGAACTTGAAGCGCACCGGCTACCGCGGAGCTCTCTATCCGGTCAATCCCGGCCGGAAGGAGATCGCGGGCCTGCGCTGTTATCCGAGCATCTCTGCTATCCATCAGGTTCCGGAGTGCGCCTATGTGCTCGTACGAGCCGACCGGGTGCCAGGGGTCGTCCGGGAATGTGTCGCCGCAGGTGTGAGCTCGGTCGTCATCTGCTCGGCGGGATTCGCCGAGGAGGGAGACCACGGCCGCCGCCTCGAGGAGCAGGTCAGACGCGAGATCTCTTCGGGACCTACGAGAGTGCTGGGTCCCAATTGCATCGGGGTGATCAACCCGGTGGATCGTGTCATCCCCGCGCCGACCTTCAATCTGACCTATGACTACACGCCTGGCGGGGTAGCCCTCGTGAGCCAGAGCGGTGGTGTCGGTGTCAATGTCTTCAATCGTGCTCAGGGGAACGGCATCGGGATCCGTGCGCTGTTCAGTGTCGGCAACGAATTGGATCTGGACACCGCCCAGCTGCTGGACGCCCTCGTCGATGATCCTCGAACGACCGTCGTGGGGCTGGTGATCGAGCAACTGCGAGACATTGGGCGATTCGGCGGCGCGGTCGCCCGAGCCAACGCCGCCGGCAAGCCGGTGCTCGTGCTGAAGCTCGGAACCTCCGAGGCCGGAGCGCGCAGCTCGCAAGGGCACACCGGCGCGATGGCGGGGTCGGCGCAAGTGTTCTCCGATGTCATGCGGCAGCTCGGCGTCCTCGAGGCCACCACGATCGACGAGCTCTTGGGCGCGGCACATCTGCTCGACCGGAAGGCGGCTCCACAGGGGGACAGGATCCTGGTCATCTCCCCCTCGGGAGGGGACTGCACCTACGTGGCCGACCGTGCCGCCGATCGAGGGCTGCGGCTGCCGGAGCTGGACCCGAGTACCCGCGAACGGCTGGGTCGGATCATGCGCTTCGGCCATCCGACGAACCCCCTCGACCTGACCGGTCAGGTCATCGGCGACCCGCAGCTGCTCGATCAGGCGCTCGCGACGGTAAGGGACGACCCCCACTTCGACGCGGCGATCCTCGGTGTCCCCACGTGGGGTCGGCACGACGCGGACCGACTGCTTCCCTCGCTGGTGGCGGCGGCCCGGTCGAGCGATCGGCCGATGGTTCTCTCCGCTTGGTCGGCGCGCCGTCTCACCGAACGCGCCGAGGAGATCCTCCTCGCTTCGGGTCTTCCCTGGTTCTCCTCGGCTGACGATGCCGCCGCAGCCCTGGCGCTGTCATCGCAGGCAGCCACCGCGCGTGGGGCGGAAGGGCCACCCCAGCGAGGGACGGCCGATGAGGTGCCGCGCCCCTCGTTCTTCTCCTCGACACCCACCGAGGCCGAGGTGATGTCCATGCTGCGGGATCACTGCCTTCCGGTAGCTGACGAGGTCGTGGTGGAGACGCTGGCCGAGGCCGAGCGCGTCGCAGACGACTTAGGGTGGCCCGTCGTGATGAAACAGCTGGCGGACGGTGTGCTGCACAAGAGTGACCTCGGGCTCGTTGCTCCGGCGGTGACGGATCGCGCGGACGTGCAGGCCGCGTGGTCGAAATTCGACGCCGCCGTCGCCCAGCACCGACTGCACCCTGCCGGCGTCCTGGTGGCCCGCAGCTACACCGGTGTGGAGACCATCGTCGGCGGCGTGCGCGATCCCTCCTACGGCCCGCTCGTCATGGTCGGAGCCGGTGGCGTGTGGGCGGAGCGGCTCTCGGATACCATCTTCGCGCTGTGCCCCCTCTCGATCTCCGGGGCCCGTGATGTCATCAGAGGTCTGCGGTTGGGACGCATCCTGGCTGGGTATCGCGGTTCCGTGTACGACATCGACTCCCTCGCCAAGCTCGTCGTCCAGGTCTCCCGGCTGATGGTAGATGCCCCCTGGATCCGGGAACTCGATCTCAACCCGGTCTTCGTGCACGAGGGATCCGCGGGTGTGACGGTGGCCGATGCCGCTTTGGTGACCACCTGATTGGCGCCGCCGGACTCCTCTCGATCGTCGATCCGGAAAGGTCGTCAACGATGTCGTCGTCCGGTAGGTGTACTCACTCGCGCAGACACGTCGCCACGGTGACACGGTTGTGCTCTTCTGCGAATCCGACATCCACGACGCGCTCGGCGAGCTGGTCGCGGGATGAACCGCGGGCGAGGCGTCCGATGACCTGCCCCGGTGCACATCTCGTAGACCCTGGCTACCTTGTGTCCGAGAGGCAAGGGGAACGGACCGATGCGAGCGGTGCAGACAGGGGCGTGCAGGATGCCGACAGCGGTGTGCCCGTCATCTGCCGGGCCTGCGCGATGTCAGAAGGTGACGACGCTGCGGGCACCGGTGGGGGCGTCGAGCTCCGCGAGTGCCCGGTTGACGTCCTCCAGCCCGATCGTCTCGCTCAGCAGGGGATCGAGATCGAGTCGGCCGTTCAGGTAGAGATCGCAGTAGAAGGGGATGTCGAGCCGGAATCGTGTCGACCCCATCTTGGTGCCCTGGAGCCGCTTCTCCAGCAGCAGCTGGGCTGCCGGGATCTGCACCGTGAGGTCGGGATGGGCCACCCCGACCACGGTCGCGGTGCCCATCGTGTCGAGCATCGCGAAGGCCTGCTCGATCGTCGCGCCGATGCCGACGACCTCGATCGCGTGATCGACACCGCCGCCGGTCAGCTCGCGCACGGCCTCGACCGCGTCGGTCTGCGAGGCGTCGATCGTGTCGGTCGCGCCGAGCCGGCGGGCGAGGTCCAGCTTGGCCGGGAGCCGGTCGATCGCGATGATGCGGCTTGCGCCCACCAGGCGTGCTCCCAGGACGGCGTTCAACCCGACTCCGCCGCAGCCGATGATGGCGACGGTGTCGCCGGGCCGGACCTGCGCGGCATGGCGCACGGCGCCCAGGCCCGTGATGCCGGCACATCCCAGCAGGGCGGCCTTGTCCAAGGGCATCTCCGCCGGCAGCTTCACGAGCGTCCGCTCGTGGACCAGGAGCTGTTCGGCGAAGCCGCCGAGACCGACGAACGGCTCCACTCCGGCCTCGCCGAGGCTCAGGCGCGGCGGCCGGCCCTCCGGCCGGGACCGCCCCTTGTTCTCGCAATGCTGGAGTGCCCCGCGCTGGCACCAGCGACAGGTACCGCAGAAGGACGAGGCGCAGGTCGCGACGTGATCACCGGGCCGCACATAGGTCACGTCGCGGCCCACCGCCTCGACGACACCTGATACCTCATGACCCAGAATGAGGGGGAGCGGCAGTGGATTGGCCCCGTTCTGCATCGTCCGATCGGTGTGGCACACCCCGGATGCGACGGTCCGCACCAGGACCTCGTCCGGATCGGGGGCCTGGACGGCGACCTCCTCGAAGGTGAGGTCGTCCCCGAAGCTATGAAGCACCGCCGCGCGCATGAGCCGCCCTTTCGTTGACACTGTGATGCAGGCTACCCTAGATTGCTGATCATCAACACCATAGTTTCGAGGAGCAGTGTGAGCGCCATCGACGTCGAACGCCGCGGCAACGCGGTCTGGATCACGATCAACCGTCCAGAACGGCTCAACGCCTATGACCTCGAGATGGCGCGGGACATGATCGCCGCCGTCGAGTCCGCGGCCGATGCCGATGCCGTGGTGCTCACCGGCGCCGGCGGCGCCTTCTGCGCCGGTGGAGCCCTGGACAACCTCGGATCGCCCGATCCGGAGGCCCTGCGGGCGCTGTTCACCACCTCTCTGCGTCTCGTGGACGCCCTGCGCGCCTGCCCGCGCCCCGTCATCGCAGCGGTCGACGGGCCGGCGGCCGGTGGCGGCAATGAACTGGTCGTGGCGTGCGACTTCGCCATCGCCACCCAGCGCTCGACCTTCGGACAGACCGGCCCCAAGGTCGGTTCGGCGCCGGTACTGGGCGCGACGAACCTCATGGCGGTGCAGATCGGTGAGAAGCGCGCCCGCGAGATGGCCATGCTGTGCCGCCGCTACTCGGCCGAGCAGGCGCTCGACATGGGGCTGATCAACGAGGTCGTCGCCGACGACGGTCTCGAGGAGGCCGTGGACCGCTGGCTCGGCGAGATCCACCGGCTGAGTCCGCGCTATCTGGAGATCGTCAAGATCAGCGCCAATCAGTGGTGGAACCAGTCCAAGGACAACATGTCGTCCGGTCTCGGCATGCTCATCCAGGCCATCGGCAGCGAGGACATGATCGAGGGCGCCAATGCCTTCTTGGAGAAGCGTCGCCCCGACTTCCGCGGGGCGCGGGACGCAGCAGGAGAGGACGCGCGATGAGCTTTCGCTACTACCGGGACCTGAAGCCGACCTTCGGGGACCGTGCCGACTGGGCGCTGCCCACCGTGCTGCGTCACCACGCCGCGGAGCGACCCGATGCCATCTGGCTGGACGCGCCCGAGGAGGACCGCCGGTGGACGTTCGCCGAGACCCTCGTCTCGGCCGAGCGGGTCGGGCGGAGCCTCTTGTCGGCCGGCGCGATCGTCGGCGACCGTGTCGTCATCGTCGCGGCCAACTCCTCGCAGTTCGTGCGCTCCTGGGTCGGCACCGCCGTCGCCGGTCTCGTCGAGGTGCCCATCAACACGGCTTACGAGCATGACTTCCTGGCCCACCAGGTCAGGACGGTCGAGGCCACCCAGGCGATCGTCGACGATGTCTTCGCCGCGCGCTTCGTCGACGTGGCCGAGGCCGCCTCGACGATCCGCAAGTTCTGGGTGATCGACACCGGCGGGCGTGACGCCGCGATCGAGACGCTGCGCGCCGCCGGCTGGGAGGCCGCGCCGTGGGAGGAGCTCGACGAGCACTCCACCGTCGGATCGGAGGTCGAGCTGCCCGAGGTCGCGCCGCAGGACCTCGCCTCGGTCCTCTTCACATCCGGCACGACGGGTCCCAGCAAGGGTGTGGCGATGCCGCACGCCCAGATGTACTTCTTCGCCGACGAGTGCGTCTCGCTGGTCCGCCTGACCGATGCCGATGCGTGGATGTCGGTCACTCCGCTGTTCCACGGCAATGCGCAGTTCATGGCCGCATACCCGACCCTCGTGGCGGGAGCCCGCTTCGTCACCCGCAGTCGCTTCTCGGCGAGCCGGTGGGTCGACCAGCTGCGCGAGAGCCGCGTGACGGTCACCAACTTCATCGGCGTCATGATGGACTTCATCGCCAAGCAGGACGTGCGCCCCGATGATGCCGACAATCCGCTGCGCTGCGTCTTCGCCGCCCCCACCGCCGCCACGCTCGTCGAACCGCTCAGGCGCCGCTTCGGCATCGAGGCCTTCGTCGAGGTGTTCGGGCTGACGGAGACCTCGGCGCCGATCATCTCTCCCTACGGCGAGGACCGGCCAGCCGGTGCTGCGGGCCTGGCGGCCGACGAGTGGTTCGATGTCGCCCTGGTCGATCCTGAGACGGACGAGGAAGTGGGCGTCGACGAGATCGGCGAGCTCGTGATCCGGCCCAAGGTGCCCTTCATCTGCTCGATGGGGTACTTCAACATGCCCGAGAAGACGGTCGAGGCGTGGCGCAATCTGTGGTTCCACACCGGCGATGCGCTCAAGCGCGATGCCGAGGGCTGGTTCTACTTCGTCGACCGCTTCAAGGACGCCCTGCGCCGTCGTGGCGAGAACATCTCCTCCTATGAGATCGAGACCTCCGTGCTGAGCCACCCGGCGGTCGTGGAGACGGCGGTCATCGCGGTCCCCGCGTCGGCGGAGGCGGGGGAGGATGAGGTCATGGCCTATGTGATCTGCCGTGACGCTGTCACGCCCCAGGAGCTGTGGGACCATTTCGCCAAGCGCATCCCGTCGTTCGCGATCCCGCGGTACATCCGCTTCGTCGACGAGCTGCCGAAGACGCCCTCGCAGCGGGTGCAGAAGGCCAAGCTGCGCGAGCTCGGGGTCACCGAGGACACCCACGATCGCGAAGCGGTCCACGCTCGATGACCACCACCACGCCGACCCGCCGCTGAGGAGCTCGGATGCATCCCTATCGATCCGTCCTGTTCGTGCCCGCCCACAAGCCCGACTGGGCCCACAAAGCGGTCGCCAGCGGTGCGGACTGCGTCGTCATCGACCTCGAGGACTCGGTGCCGGCCGATCTGAAGGAGCAGAGCCGCGCGGTCGCCCGCGAGACCTTGCGCGAGGTCCGCTCGCGCGATGAGCGGGTCGGGCTCTTCGTCCGGCCGAATGCCCTGGACACCCGCCTGACCGGAGGCGATCTGGAGGCGGTGGTGGGCCCGGAGCTCGACGGGATCTTCGCCCCCAAGATCCGCGACGGCCGCGATGTCGTGCGGTGGGAGGCGCTGCTCGACTGGTTCGAGCTGCGCGGCGAGGCGGACGGCCTGGAGATGATCGTCCCGGTCGAGATGGTCGATGCGATCGTCAACTGCTATGAGATCGCCGCGGCGTCGCCACGGGTCGGCGCGATGATCGGGCCGACCTCCGAGCACGCCGACATCGCCCGCGCTGTGGGTTACCGTCAGTCACGCGAGGGCACCGAGACGCTGTACCTGCGCAGTCGCATCCTGCTCGCATGCCGTCAGTACGGACTGCACGCGCTCACCGGGCTGTGGGAGGACCTCGGCGACCTGGACGGGCTCCGGGACTTCGCCGACTACGGTCTGCAGCTGGGCTTCCGCGGCCAGGTGCTCATCCACCCGTCGCATGTCCCGGTCGTGCACGAGGTCTACACGCCGACCGATGACGAGGTGGCCTATCACGAGGGCCTCGTCGCGGCCGTGGAGTCCGCCGTGGCGGAGGGACACGGTGCCGTGCGGTACCGGGGCCAGCACGTCGACCTGGCGCACGCCGACAAGGCGCGTGACTGGCTCACGCACGCCCGTCTGGTCCGCGGCGAGTGAACGCCGCCCGGCCCCCCCCGCGGGCGGGGGGGGGGGGGGGGGGGGGGGGAG
>JAEZEJ010000037.1 GCA_023417775.1 Actinomycetes bacterium
GTCCGCGGCTGGTCGGACGCGGACATCGACGAGGACGACTTCTAGGCCTGCCCACAGGCTCGCCGCTCTCGCGCGCCCTCCCGGTCAGCCCCAGCAGCCGCTCGGCCCTCGCCGTGCCGCGCCTACCGTCAGGCCCACGCGGCGCCACCCGGGAGCCGCGCGAGGCCGCCGCGGACGCGGCGGCGAGGAGGAACCCATGACGAGCTTCCAGGTCGACTACACGCAGGTCGCGACAGCGTCGACGAAGGTCCAGACGCCCAGCACGACGATCGAGACCGAGACGGCCGCCATGACGCCGCACCTGACCGAGCTCAAGGCGTCGTGGCGCGGCACGGCGTCGACGGCGTTCGACGCCGCGTACGCGGAGTGGCTGACGGCGCAGGCGAGCGTGCGCGCGGCGCTCACCTCGATCGCGACCGCGCTGTCGAGCGCGGCGACGACCTACGAGGAGGCGGAGTCCGCGGCGCAGGGGCTCTTCGCCCGCTGACCCTGCCTCCGACATGCACGAACCCCCTGGCCCGTCGGGCCAGGGGGTTCGTGTCAGTGCTGCGAGCGGTGGTCAGCCGGGCTCAGAAGCCCATGCCGCCCATGTCGTCGCCGCCGCCCGGCATGGCCGGAGCCTTCTCGGGCTTGTCGGCCACGACGGCCTCCGTGGTGAGGAAGAGGGCCGCGATCGAGGCCGCGTTCTGCAGGGCAGAGCGGGTGACCTTGACCGGGTCGTTCACGCCTGCGGCGAGCAGGTCCTCGTAGACGCCGGTCGCGGCGTTGAGGCCCTGGCCCGACGGGAGGTTGCGGACCTTCTCCGCCACGACGCCGCCCTCGAGACCAGCGTTGATCGCGATCTGCTTGAGCGGGGCGTCGACCGCGGCGCGGACGATCTGCGCACCGGTCGCCTCGTCGCCCTCGAGAGCCTTGATGGCCTCGGACTCGAAGGCGATCTTGCCGGCCTGGATGAGCGCGACGCCACCACCGGCGACGATGCCCTCCTCGACGGCAGCCTTCGCGTTGCGGACGGCGTCCTCGATGCGGTGCTTGCGCTCCTTGAGCTCGACCTCGGTGGCCGCGCCGACCTTGATGACGGCCACGCCGCCGGCCAGCTTGGCGAGACGCTCCTGGAGCTTCTCCCGGTCGTAGTCCGAGTCGCTGTTCTCGATCTCGGCCTTGATCTGGGCCACGCGGCCGTTGATCTGCTCCTGCTCGCCGCCACCCTCGACGATGGTGGTCTCGTCCTTGGTGGTGACGATCTTGCGAGCGGTGCCGAGCAGGCTCAGGTCGGCGTTCTCGAGCTTGAGGCCGACCTCCTCGCTGATGACCTCGCCACCGGTGAGGATGGCGATATCGGCGAGCATGGCCTTGCGACGGTCACCGAAGCCGGGGGCCTTGATGGCGACCGACTTGAAGGTGCCGCGCATCTTGTTGACCACGAGGGTCGCCAGGGCCTCGCCCTCGACGTCCTCGGCGATGATCGCGAGCGGCTTGCCCGACTGCATGACCTTCTCCAGGACCGGGACCATGTCCTTCACGGAGCTGATCTTGCTGTTGACGATGAGGATGTAGGGATCCTCCAGCACCGTCTCCTGACGCTCAGGATCGGTGACGAAGTAGCCCGACAGGTGACCCTTGTCGAAGCGCATGCCCTCGGTGAGCTCGAGCTCGAGGCCGAAGGTGTTGCTCTCCTCGACGGTGATGACGCCTTCCTTGCCGACCTTGTCCATCGCCTCGGCGATGATCGTGCCGACAGTCGAGTCGGCGGCCGAGATGGAGGCGGTCGAGGCGATCTGCTCGGTCGTCTCGATGTCCTTGGCCATCTCGTGCAGCTGCTCGATGATGGCCTCGACGGCGGTCTCGATGCCCTTCTTCAGGCTCATCGGGTTGGCACCGGCGGCGACATTGCGCAGACCCTCGCGCACGAGCGCCTGGGCCAGCACGGTGGCCGTGGTGGTGCCGTCGCCGGCGACATCGTCGGTCTTCTTGGCGACTTCCTTGACGAGCTCAGCGCCGATCTTCTCGTACGCGTCCTCGAGCTCGATCTCCTTGGCGATGGACACACCGTCGTTGGTGATCGTGGGGGCGCCCCACTTCTTCTCCAGCACGACGTTGCGGCCCTTGGGGCCAAGCGTCACCTTGACGGCGTCGGCGAGCTGGTTCATGCCCCGCTCGAGGCCGCGGCGCGCTTCCTCGTTGAATGCAATGGACTTGGCCATGGTGTGCGTATCTCCCACACAGGTTGGTAGGGCAGATCGGGCGACGCCCGCGACGGACGACCGGTGTCGACGCCGATCCCGTCTCGACGCCACAGCCGGCCTCATCGGACCGATCCATAACTAGCACTCTCACTATACGAGTGCTAATCAATGCGGCGCAATGCCGGTCAGCGTCGTTCGGTCTCGTGACCCTCCGCATCGTCGGCGCGACGACGCGGGCCGAAGATGAGCACGATGGCCAAGCCCACGATGGGACCGATCAGCAACCACCATGGACTGTCGAACGCCAAGAAGCCGACCGCGCCGAGCAAGAGCCCCACGATCGCGCCGATGCCGATCCACTCGTCGTCCATGCCGACAGCCTAGTGGCCCGAGCGCCCGGCGTCCCGTGAAGTCAGGCGGTGGGCGCGACGCCCTGGGCCTCGCGACCCTTCGGTCCGTCGATGACCTCGAACTCGACCAGCTGGCCGTCGTCGAGGGTCTTGAAGCCGTCAACGGCGATCTTCGACCAGTGGACGAAGACATCGTCATGTCCGTCGACTTCGATGAAGCCGTATCCCTTCTCGGGATTGAACCACTTGACGGTGCCCTGCACCATGAGCTTCCCACCTTGCCGTGCTCTGGGCCCTGCCTGGACCTCGTGCGATTCAGCGTAACGCCGCAGCCTCGCCACGCGCCATGCCCCGTAGACCGGTCTCGCTGGGCGGACGCACGGTGGGTGCATCAGGGGCTCAGCAGCCTCCCGCTACAGCGGGGCTGCGCCCCTCATCGGCCTTACGTCAGCTCAACAGCCTCCCGCTACAGCGGGGATGATGGAGATCTGGGTGTTGTCGGGGGTGGCGGTGTCCAGGCCGTCCGCGAAGCGCACGTCCTCCTCGGCCACATAGACGTTGACGAAACGACGCAGCTTGCCATCCTCGTCGACGACCCGCGCCTTGATTCCCGGGTACGAGGACTCCAGGGAGTCGAGCACCTCGGAGAGGGTCGCGCCATCGGCGTCGACCTGCGACTCGTCGCCGGTGTAGGTGCGCAGGATGGTGGGGATGCGGACGGATACGGACATGCGGAACTCCTCGGAGTGGAACGGTCGGGTGGGAAAGCGGGCTCAGGCGATGCCGGCGGCGGTGAAGGCGTCGTAGGTCGGCGCGATCGTGGCTCGCGGCCCGACCGATCCCGACACCGCGTCGAGCGTCTTCAGCCCGTGCCCGGTGTTGATGACGACGGTCTCGGCCTCCGGGTCGAGCTGCCCGGTCTCCACCAGCTTCTTGAGCACCGCCACCGTGGTGCCGCCGGCCGTCTCGGTGAAGATGCCCTCGGTGCGGGCCAGCAACACGATCGCCGAGCGGATCTCGTCATCGCTCACCTGCTCGACACCTCCGCCGGTCTGGCGAGCCACATCGAGGACATAGATGCCGTCGGCGGGATTGCCGATGGCCAGCGACTTGGCGATCGTGTCGGGCTTGACCGGGCGGATCGCGTCCACCCCGTCCTTGAAGGCCGTCGCGACCGGTGCACAGCCCTCGGCCTGCGCACCGAAGATCTTGTAGGGCTTGTCCTCGACCAGGCCGAGCTCGATCAACTCACCGAAGGCCTTGTGCACCTTGGTCAGCTGCGAGCCCGAGGCGACGGGGATGACGATCTGATCGGGCAGACGCCAGCCCAGCTGCTCGGCGATCTCGTATCCGAGCGTCTTGGAGCCCTCGGCGTAGAAGGGGCGCACGTTGACATTCACGAAGGCCCAACCCGGGTCCTCCCCGGCGATCTCGCTGGCGAGCTTGTTGACATCGTCATAGGTGCCGTCGACGGCCACCAGGTTCTCAGTGAACACCGCCGAGTTGACCTGCTTGGGTGTCTCGAGATTGCTCGGGATGAACACGACGGTCGGGATGCCCGCGCGGGCTCCGGCCGCGGCGACCGCATTGGCCAGGTTGCCGGTCGAGGGGCAGGCGAAGACCCGGCTGCCCAGCTCGCGCGCCGCGCTCAGCGCGCAGGCGACGACCCGGTCCTTGAAGGAGTTGGTGGGATTGGTGCTGTCGTCCTTGACCCAGAGCTTGGCCAGGCCGAGCTCGGCGGCGAGATTGCGGGCATCCAGGAGCCGCGTGAAGCCGGGCTCGAGGTTGGGACTCGACTCGATGTCCTCGGGAACCGGCAGCAGCGCCTTGTAGCGCCAGATATTGCTGGGGCCGGCCTCGATCTGCTCCCGCGTGATCGTGCCGAACTCGTACCCGACCTCGAGCGGGCCGAAGCACTCGAAGCAGGCGTAGTAGGGGCCCAGTTCCCGCGTGGCGCCGCATTCACGGCACTTCAGACAGGTCGCGTTGCCGAAGGCGCCGGTACGCAGGGGGGTGGATGGCAAGGTCACGCTCACGAAGCACTCCTTCATCTCTCCCAGCCGGCTCTCGACCAGGACGGACGTAGCACCTGGCCGCTTGGTCGGCTGGTTGCTGGGGCTTCGTCGGGCCGTATCCCTCTGCCCCTCTCGATGAGTTGCCTGCAGCCTAATGAGCGTCCGCGATGAGGCGAAACGTAAGTCTTATATTATGAGATAGTCGTCTGAATAGTGAGATCACTCGAGCGCGTCGGCCCACTCGGTGAGCCATTGCGCGACCCCGTTCGGCCCGTCGAGCACGAGATCCGCCCGCGGCACGAGCGCCCGCTGCTCCGTCGAGGCCGAGACCCCCAAGAGGCCGAAGAGCCCGTCCCGGCGCAGCGTGTCGACCGCATCGAAGGCCGGCAGATCGCCGAGATCATCGCCGATATAGACCACGCCCGCGAAGGAGCCCTGATCCACCAGCTGCGTGAGCGCCTCCCCCTTGTCGGAGCCGGGGGTGCGCAGCTCGATCACTTGACGACCCGGCTCGACGATGAGCCCCAACTCGGCGGCCAGCTCCTCGATATCGGGAGCCAGCTCATCGAGCAATCCCGGTGCCACACCGCGCGTGTGCAGAGCCAGCGCCAGCCCTTTGTCCTCGATGCGCACCGCCTGGGCCTCACGAGCCGCCAGCCATTCCGGCAGGCGACGCTCGAGCTCCGCGATCGACGCCGGTCGCGAGGGGCGGGTGATCTCACCGCTGGACGCGTCCCACCGCTCGGCACCGTACTGGCCGCAGATCACCAGATGCTCCAGCCCGGAACCGGCCTCGAAGCGCCCGAGTCGACGCACCTGGTCCAGCGGGCGGCCCGTGATGATCGCGATCTGACCGAGACGCCGGCCGAGACGCCGCAGGGCGGTCAACGACTCCGGATGGATGTCGGCCCTCGTCGGATCATCGACGATCGGCGCCAGCGTGCCGTCGAAGTCGAGCCCGAGGAGCACCGACCCCGGATCGTCGATCACCACGGAAGGCAGCCCCACCGGTCCCTCGCTCCGCTCGGTCATGCCGCCGCCTGCCAGAGAACAACCACGATAGCCAGGCACCGGCATGACATATCCATCGTTCCCTCGCTTCGCTCGGTCATGCGCATGAGTATGCCGGGCGGGCGCGACGAGCACGCCAGCGGTCAGCGAGCCGAGCTCAGCACCACCGTGAGCCGGTTGCTCGGCATATCGGGCAGGTTCGGCATCAGCCGACCGACGCCGATATCCGCGGCCAGCACCTGGGCCTGGTCGTAGCCGCCGGCCGGGTAGTAGATCGTGTCCGCGGGGTAGCTGCCGCGGGCATTGCCCGAACCGACCACATTCCAGCCGGCGCCGGACACCTGACCGGTCGTCCGAGCCGCGAGGCCGGTGATATTCGTCGCATTCAGCACCATCACCCCGAGCGAGCGCGCCGGGGGCTCGGGCTCAGGTTCCGGCTCGGGCTCGGGCTCAGGTTCGGGCTCGGGTTCCGGTTCAGGCTCAGGTTCGGCTTCGAGCTCCGGGTCCGATGTCGGCTCCGGTTCGGAGGCCGCAGCCTCGGCGAGATTCGGCGGTTCGACCCGGTCGTCCTCACCGCCGCCCCCTTGCAGGGCGAAGGCGACCAGGACACCGGTGGCGACGGCGAGCGCCGTCATCGCCACGATCGACAGCAACCGCGAACGGGCCGCGTGACGATGTTGTGGGCCGGTCGGCGCCGACGGCTGGGGGTCCGGCTCGGTCATCGCCGGGCCGGGGGACGAGGAGTCGGGCTCAGCATCGCTCACACGTCGAAGCCGAGACGCCGCGCCGAACGACGACGCTGACGCTGGGCGCGCAGGCGCCGCAGGCGCTTGACCAGCAGCGGATCGAAGGCGAGCGCCTCCTCGGTGTCGATGAGCGCGTTCAACACCTGGTAGTACCGAGTCGCGGACATGTCGAACTTCTCGCGGATCGCCTGCTCCTTGGCACCCGCGTACTGCCACCAGTAACGCTCGAGCTCGAGCATCTCCCGGTCGCGATCGGTGAGGGAGCTGCCCGGCTCGGCCGGGTGATGGGCCTTCTCCACAGCGCTCATAGCGACGATCCTACGGCATGAATCACATCGGTGTCATATACCCGAGGCGGACCGAAGTTCGTCCGTCATCGTGCCGTGTGGGCCTGCGCAGGTCGCTGTCGCAGCGACGAGGCATCAGTCCGGCGGGCCCGACGGACGATGTGCTCTCGTGGCTGCTGGGACGCCGCAGATGTCCATCCTCCGTCAGCGAC
Source organism: Actinomycetes bacterium (assembly GCA_023417775.1). Classification (GTDB taxonomy): domain Bacteria; phylum Actinomycetota; class Actinomycetes; order Propionibacteriales; family Nocardioidaceae; genus Aeromicrobium. The sequence continues at coordinate 6,808 of JAEZEJ010000037.1, forward strand.
CCACGTACGACGCACATCCGTGGTCGCTAGGGCGACCGGCGAAGCGCTCCCTCCGTCGGGACCGCCGCGGCGGAACCCGAGCCCCGGGTCCGTCGATCATCTAGGCTGAGGCCATGGCCAGGGAGCAGCCCGATTTCGTCGTCATCGCGAACCGTCTGCCCGTGGACCGGGTCACGTCAGCCGACGGCGAAGTGCTGTGGCGCACCTCCCCGGGAGGGTTGGTCACCGCCCTCGAGCCGGTCATGCGGCGCCATGACGGAGCGTGGATCGGCTGGCACGGTGCCGCCGACGAGAAGCTCCGGCCCTTCGACCACGCCGGCATGCATCTGGTGCCCATCCCGCTGACCGAGGACGACGTCCAGGACTACTACGAGGGCTTCTCCAATGCGACCCTCTGGCCGCTCTACCACGATGTCATCGCCGCCCCGGAGTACCACCGCGAATGGTGGGATGCCTATGTGCGGGTGAACCGCCGCTTCGCCAAGAAGGCCGCGCAGATCGCCGCCGAGGGCGCGACGGTGTGGGTCCAGGACTATCAGCTCCAGCTCGTGCCGCAGATGCTGCGCGCCCTCCGCCCGGACCTGCGGATCGGCTTCTTCCTGCACATCCCCTTCCCGCCCACCGAGCTCTACCAGCAGCTGCCCTGGCGACGCGAGATCCTCGAGGGCCTCCTCGGCGCCGACCTGGTCGGCTTCCAGGCCCCCGGCGCGGCCCAGAACTTCATCCGTCTCGTGCGCCAGCGCGTCGGCCACAAGACGCACCGCGACACCGTCTACCTGCCCGACGGCCGCACCGTGCTGGCCAAGGCATATCCGATCTCGATCGACGCCGAGGGCTTCGAGACGCTGTCGCGCACACCCGAGGTGCAGGCCCGCGCGGCCGAGATCCGCGAGAGCCTCGGCAGTCCCGAGACCGTGCTGCTCGGTATCGACCGGCTCGACTACACCAAGGGCCTGCCGCAGCGACTGCGCGCCTTCGGCGAGCTGGTGGCCGACGGCCTGGTCTCGCTCGACGACGCCAAGTTCATCCAGATCGCCACGCCCTCGCGCGAGCGGGTCAACTCCTACAAGCTGCTGCGCGACGACATCAACCGGCTGGTCGGGCGCATCAACGGCGATATCGGTCGCATCGGCCAGCAGCCGATCCAGTACCTGCACGCCTCGTACCCTCGCGAGGAGATGGCCGCGATGTACCGGGCGGCGGACGTGATGGTCGTGACCCCGCTGCGCGATGGCATGAATCTCGTGGCCAAGGAGTACATCGCGACCCGTTGGGACAACCACGGCGCCCTCGTCCTCAGCGAGTTCGCCGGTGCCGCCGCCGAGCTGAAGCAGGCCTATCTGGTCAACCCGCACGACATCAACGGGCTCAAGCAGAAGATGCTCGAGGCGATCAACGCCAGCGATCGCGAGACCTCCCGGAGGATGAAGGCCCTGCGCAAGCAGGTGATGGAGAACGACATCGACCGTTGGGCGGGCGACTTCCTCACCGAGCTCAATGCGCAGCGGGACCCGCACGGGAAGACCACCCGCCCGGTCTCCTGAGCGGTCCTCGCCGACCTGGCCCCGCCCCGCAGCGGTAGCCGGTCAACCCCGTGGCCACTTGAAAAGGTTGACCAGCTACCGCCACCGCGCTCGGGTCAGGAGGCGGAGGCCTGCACCACCTGCCCGGCGGGGTACAGCCGCCGCAGCACATCCGACAGCGTCACGACACCGCGCACGGCCCCCTCATCGTGGATGAGAGCAAGGTGATTCCTCGACTCCCGCATGGTCGACAGCGCCTCATGCAGGGGCGTCGCCGCATCGAGAGTGAAGACATCCCGCGCGAGCACGCCCACGGAGGTCCCTCCGTCGTGGGTCAGCGTCTCCCGCACGTGCACCACGCGGCGCGGAGCGGACGGCGGGCCGACGAGGATGCGCAGGTGGCCCGACTCCCGGGCCGCCTCCTGGACATCGGTGACGGTCGCGTCATCGGGCACGGTCGTGAGCTCACCGCCCGGCTCGAGGATGTCGGCCATCACCAGATCCTGCAGCGACAGCGTCTGGGTGATCTGCGCGGAGTACCGCGCCTCCAGGGCACCGACATTCGCCGAGTGCTCCACCAGCTGACGCAGGTCATCGGCATTCTGGCTCGACGAGGTCTGGTCCACCGGCTCCACGCCCACCATCCGTACGAGCCTATTGGCGGCCAGGTTCAACCCCCGCAGCAGCGGCCGCGCGACCCACATGAAGGCCCGCATCGGGATCGCCAGCATGATCGCCGAACGCTCCGGATGGGCGATCGCCCAGGACTTCGGCGCCATCTCCCCCACCACCAGGTGCAGGAAGGTGACGATGATCAGCGCGAGCACGAAGGCGACGGCGTCGGCGAGCCAATACGGCAGGCCCCAGCTGCTGAACAGCGGCGTCATGGCGTAGTGGACCGCGGGCTTGGTGATCGCTCCCAGCGCCAGGGTGCAGACGGTGATGCCCAGCTGCGATCCCGCCAGCAGCAGGGTCAGCTCATGCGAGGACCGCAAGGCCGCACGGGCCGAGCGGCTCGTGGCCGCCGCGTCCTCGATACGATGCGGCTTGGCCGCGATGAGCGCGAACTCGACCGCGACGAAGAAGGCGCTGAGCGCGATGATCGCGATCGTCGCGACGATGACGATCCAGGGCTGGTCACTCATCATCGGCCTCCTCGGCGCTCACAGCGGGTTCCGGCAGGGTCAACCGCACGGCCGCCGGCACGTGATCGCGCAGCTCCAGCACGGTCACATCGAGGAACTCTGGCTCGGGCTCCTCCCCCAGCGCCACGGCACCCGCATCCGGCGGCAGCTCCACGCGTACCACCTCGCCCTCCTCGGGCAGACGGCCGAGCGAGGCGATGACCAGCCCGGAGAGGGTCTCGTAGTCGCCCTCGGGCAGGTCGCGCTCGAGCAGCCGCTCGACCTCGTCGATATGCGAGTCGGCGGAGACGCGCCACACCCCGCTCTGCTCCAGCTCCGCGATAGGGAACAGATCGTCGTACTCGTCGGCGATCTCGCCCACGAACTCCTCGGCCAGGTCCTCCGGCGTCAGCACACCGGTGAAGCTGCCGTGCTCGTCGACCACGCAGGCCAGCTGCTCGTGGGTCTCGCCGAAGGCGGCGATCGCATTGGGCAGCGGCATGAGCTCGGGGATCACGAGGGCGTCGCGCATGATCGTGGCGACCGGCGCGGTCTCGTCGCAGCCGCCGAGCACGTCGACCAGGTGGACGACGCCGACGACGCGGTCGTCCTCCATGACCGGGTACCGCGAGTGTCCCGACGCCATCCGCTCGCGCAGGGTGCCGATGGTCTCATCGGACTCGATGACATCGACCCGCGAACGCGGCACCATCGCGTGCTCCACATCCTGGCGCGGGAAGTCGAGGATCCGGTCGACCATCATCGACAGCTCCGGCGACAGGTCGCCGCTCTCCCGCGACTCCGCGACGATGTGCTCCAGGTCGCGGACCGTGGCCGAGCTCTCGACATCGTGAACCGGCTCGATCTTGAGCGCCCGCAGCAGCAGATTCGAGGCGTGGTCGAAGACCGTGATGAGCCAGCCGAAGAGCTTCAGGTAGATGAGCGTCGAGCGCGAGAGCGCCCGGGCGACGGGCTCGGGGCGCGAGATCGCGAGGTTCTTCGGGAAGAGCTCGCCGAAGAGCATCTGGATGACCGTGGAGAGCAGCAGCGCGATGATCGTGCCGATCAGCACGCCGACGGCGGTGGAGAGCCCGGCGACGCCGAGCAGGTCTCCGAAGGCCTCGCCGATCAGCGGTTCGGCCACATAGCCGACCAGCAGGCCGGTGACGGTGATGCCCAGCTGCGCACCGGACAACATGAACGAGGTACGGCCCGTGACCTGCAGCGTCCGCGCGGAGACGGCGTCCCCCGCGGCGGCCCGCGCCTTGAGGCGCGACCGGTCGACGGCCATATAAGCGAACTCCTGGGCCACGAAATAGGCGGTGGCGACGGTGATCAGGAAGACGACCACCAGGCCCAGCAGCAGATAGACCACACTCATCGGCGCCCACCCCCTGGCGCCTTGGTACTACACGGAGGGTCGTCGGAATGTTGAGCAGCGCTCGGCATCTCATCCTCACTGAGAAGGAACGGACTTCCGCGACGATGCGACATCGCGAAAAGCCGCGCCCCTGCGGCGCGGCCCTCCTAGTGTGACCGAAGAAATCAATCTCGCCCAGTCCGCCTCTCCTCTCCGCCGGGTACGGTGTCCCGATGCGCGACGAGGACTATCTGTCGAATCCGCCCCTGCACGGCCGGCTGGTCGAGCTGCATCCGCTCGCCGAGCAGCACACGGAGGACCTCTTCGAGGTCGTCGAGGACGAGATCTTCCGGCATCTGAGCTGGCCGGCTCCCCGGTCCCTGGACGAGCTCGCCGAGCGACTGGCCTGGTATCGCGGCCAACCCGCGCTGACGCCATGGGCGCAGATCGATGCGGCCAGCGGCCGCGCCATCGGGATGACCACCTTCTACGAGATCGACTCCTCCCTGCGCACCGTCGCGATCGGACACACCTGGCTCGGCCGGGCCTTCTGGCGGCAGGGGCACAACACCGAGGCCAAGCTCCTGCTCCTGACCCGCGCCTTCGAGGAACTCGGCTGTGTCCGGGTCGTCTGGCAGACCGATGTGCGCAATGAACGCTCGCAGGCGGCGATCGCCCGCCTCGGCGCCGTACGCGAGGGCGTTCTGCGCAAGCATCGTCGCCGTCCGGACGGCAGTTGGCGCGACACGGTCACCTACGCGATGCTCGACGACGAGTGGCCCGCGGCCCGGGCCCGGCTGACCGCGGCGGTGGCCGACGGCCACCTGCCCGCCTGAGCCGCGTGATCAGCTGATCACGCGGGCCCGGCGGAGCGTGGAGTTGGCGACGATGGCCAGCAGCAGTGCTCCCCACGCGGCCGCGATGGTCACCGCGAAGGCCGGCTGGTGGCCCCCCTCGTCGGCCAGTCGTCCGGCGATGCCGGCGCCGGTGGCATAGCCGAGGCCCGTCGCCGCGGCGAGGAAGGTCATGGCGGTGCCGACCTTGGCGATCGGCACGATGATCCCGGCCAGCGCGAAGTTGCTGATCATATAGGGCGCGACCGCGAAGCCCAGCACGCTGATCACGGCCACGAGGGCGCCGAGCGAGTCGACCCACCACAGCGGGATCGCGAAGAGGAACAGCGCCGAGGCCGCGGCGAGCATCCGCGTCGAGTACAGGAACCGCTCGGGCAGAGCGGTGATCGACAGCCCGGCGATCACGCTGCCGATCCCCAGACAGGCGTGGATCAACCCGGCCAGACCCGCCTGCCCGGCCGCGGTGGCCAGTACCGTGCTGCCGGTCTGGATGCTGCCGAACAGGGTGCCGACGAAGAACTGCGCGACGATGAGGACGCCGAAGGCCACCGACCACAGCCGGCCGTCCTCCACCACGGCGGCCGCCTTCGCCACCAGCCGGGCGGTCGGGTGGACCGCGAACCAGGTCCCGAACACCGCGAGCACCACGGCAGCGGCGATCACGGCCCCGGCGGGGTCGAGGAGCACCCCGAGCACGCCGATGAGCGCCGGACCGAGGACGAAGGACGCCTCGTCGGCGGCCCCCTCATAGGAGAACGCGGCGTCGATGAGCCGGCGCTGCTCACTCGGCCCGGGCTGCTCCTGGGCGGTGATCGGGCGCCACCGCACCCGCGCGAGGGGGCCCACCTGGGGCAGCATCAGCCCGGTGGCGGAGGCGACCGCGATGATGAGCCAGGCCGGGGCGTCAGGGGTCGTCACGGCCACCAGGGCCGCGAGGCCGCCCGCACCGACGAGGGACTGGACGAGGACCACGGGACGCTGCCCGATCCGATCGGCGAGGGTCCCGGCGATCGGGGCGCCGACGGCATTGGCGATGGCCAGCGATCCGGCGGCGGCACCGCCGAGGGCGTACCGGCCGCTCACCTCACTGACCATGACCAGCGCTCCGAGCTGGCTCATGGCAAGCGGAATCCGCCCGAGGAAGGCTACGAGGACGTAGGCGGGCCCGACAGTGCGCAACAAGGCGCGGTACGACGCGACGGCAGACAAAGCACGGTGAGTCTAACCACCCGTCGCCGATGAACCGGACGGCCGGTGCGCCGGACCGGCCGTCGTGCGGCACCATGGGGACGATGACCGAACGCCGCCCCCTCACCGAACTCATCGCCCCGGACTGGGCCGAGGCCCTCGCTCCCGTCGCCGACCAGATCACGCGGATGGGCGACTTCCTGCGCCAGGAGGTGGCCGCCGGGCGCAGCTATCTGCCCGCCGGGGCGAATATCCTGCGGGCCTTCCGTGAGCCGATGGCGAGCGTCAAGGTCCTCATCACCGGCCAGGACCCCTATCCCACGCCCGGCCATCCGATGGGCCTGTCCTTCTCGGTGCAACCCGATGTGCGGCCGATCCCCAAGAGCCTGATCAACATCTACCGGGAGCTGCACGAGGACCTCGGCATCGAGCCCGCACCCAGCGGCGACCTCACACCCTGGGCCGAGCAGGGGGTGCTGCTCCTGAACCGAGTGCTGACCGTCCGGCCCGGGACCCCTGCCAGCCATCGCGGCAAAGGCTGGGAGGCGGTCACCGAACAGGCGATCCGTGCCCTGGTCGAGCGGGACCAGCCGCTGGTCGCGATCCTGTGGGGACGCGATGCCCAGAATCTCAGCCCTCTGCTCGGGTCGACCCCGCAGATCGCGTCCGCTCACCCGAGCCCGTTGTCGGCCTCTCGCGGTTTCTTCGGCTCGCGGCCGTTCAGCCGGGCCAATGAGTTGCTGCGCCATCAGGGCGCTGAGCCGGTGAACTGGGACGTGAACCGATAGCCTTTCGGAGTGAGTGACTCCAACCTGCGCGACCGTGGTCGCGTCATCGATGAAGGCTTCGCCCAATTGCAGCGATGGGGTCTGCGCATCGTCATCATCGCGGCGGCGCTCTATGTCCTCGGTTGGGTCATCGGCCGCACCTGGATGGTGTGGTTCCCGATCTGCCTCGCGATCCTGATCGCCACCGTCCTCGAGCCCCCGGCGCGCAAGCTCAAGGGCATCGGCTTCCCCGATGCCCTATCGGCTCTGCTGACCCTTCTCGGCTTCCTCGGCGGCGTGTTCGTCGTCTTCGCCATGGTCATCCCGCAGATGATCGACGAGGCCCCCAGCATCGCCAACAGCGCGGCGAGCGGACTGAACAAGGTGCAGCAGTGGCTCACCGAGGGGCCCTTCCAGGTCACCGAGGGGCAGATCACCCAGGCGATCGACACCGTGCAGCAGTGGTTGCGCGACTCGGCCGGGGACATCAGCTCCGGGGTCTTCAATACCCTCGGCACCGTCACGAATGTCATCGTCAACCTGGTGGTGACGCTGGTGCTCGTCTTCTTCTTCCTGAAGGACGGCCATCATTTCCTGCCCTTCGTGCGGCGCATCGGCGGCCGCCGCGTGGGCAGCCACCTCAGTGAGATCATGGGCCGCTCCTGGGCGACGCTGGGCGGCTTCATCCGCACCCAGGGCATCGTCTCCGCCGTGGACGCGTTCTTCATCGGTCTCGGCCTGGTGATCGTCGGAGTCCCCCTCGCGATCCCCCTCGCGATCCTCACCTTCTTCGGCGGGTTCATCCCGATCGTCGGTGCCTTCGCCACCGGCGCTCTCGCCGTGCTGGTGACACTCGTGACCAACAGCCTGCAGGACGCGATCATCGTCCTGCTGATCATCGTGGCCGTGCAGCAGCTGGAGAGCAATATCCTCTCGCCGTGGCTGCAAGGCAAGAGCATGAAGCTCCACGCCGGCATCGTGCTGCTGTCGGTGGCCGCGGGCGGCTCCCTGTTCGGCATCACGGGAGCCTTCCTCGCGGTTCCCGTCGCCGCGGCGGTGGCCGAGATCCTGCGCTATCTCAACGAGCAGGTGGACCTGGAGGTCTCCGCGGACGCCCCGGCGGAGGATCGCCGGGGAGCGGACCCCGCATCGGAGGGCCCGACATCGGTGGAGATCGATCAGCAGCTCGGCGCCGAGGGCGACGAGCATCCCGACATCACCCAGCGCTGATCGACTGAAGCCGGCGGACCCGTGCCCACCGGGACCGGGCGGTCTCAGTCGAAGACGACCGTCTTGACGCCGTTGAGGACGACACGGTGCTCGGCGTGCGCACGCAGTGCCCCGGCGAGCGCACGGGCCTCGAGATCCTGACCGAGTCCGGCCAGTTCGGCGGCGCTGGAGCGGTGGTCGACACGGCGGAAGTCCTGCTCGATGATCGGGCCCTCGTCGAGCTCGGCGGTGACATAGTGCGCCGTCGCGCCGATGACTTTGACCCCCCGGCGATGCGCCTGCTCGTACGGGCGGGCGCCCTTGAAGCTCGGCAGCAGCGAATGGTGGATGTTGATCGCCCGGCCGTGCACCGCGCGGCACATCTCATCGGACAGGATCTGCATGTAGCGCGCCAGCACGAGCGCCTCGGCCCCCGTCTCCTCCATCAGCGCGAGGACACGGCGCTCCGCATCGGCCTTGGTGTCCGCGGTGACCGGCAGGTAGTGGAAGTCGATGCCGTGCCAGCGGACCTCCTTCTCCCATGTGGTGTGGTTCGAGACGACCGCGACGATCTCGACCGGCAGCTGCCCGGTGCGGTACCGGAACAGCAGGTGGTTGAGGACGTGGCCCTGCTTGCTGACCATGACCACGACCCTCATCGGGCGGGTGGCGTCGTGCAGCTGCCAGGTCATCTCGAAGGTGCCGACCGCGGCGGACAGCCGATCGCGCATCTCCTCCACGGCCAGCGGCTCCGCGGACGAGAACCGGACCCGCATGAAGAACTGCCGGGTGTCGGGATCGGCGTACTGCTGGGACTCGACGATCGTGCAGTCGTGCTGAGCGAGGGCGCCGGAGATCGTCGCGACGATGCCGACCTGGTCGGGGCACGACAACGTCACGATGAAGTCGTTGGTGGTGTCACATGGCATTGAGACCGGTCAACTCCCGTCCGATGATCAGCTTCTGGATCTGGCTCGTTCCCTCGTAGAGCGTGAGGACCCGCGCATCGCGCAGATACTTGCCGAGGGGGAACTCGTCGATGAAACCGTATCCGCCCAGCACCTGGAGGCAGCGGTTGGTCACCGCGACGGCCGTCTCGCTGGCGGAGAGCTTGGCCATCGAGACGTGCAGGGTCAGCGCCCGCAGGGACGTGCCCTGGTCGACGCCCCAGGCGGCGCGTCGTGTCAGCAGCCGAGCCGCGTCGATCTCGACGGCGGAGTCGGCGAGCAGTTCCTGCACCAGCTGCTTGGCGGCGATCGGGCCGCCGAACTGCGTGCGCTCGGTGGCGTAGCCGAGGGCGACGTCCAGGGCCGCCTGCGCGACGCCCACGCTGCTGGCGGCGACCGAGATCCGGCCCTTGGTGAGGGCCTCCAGGGCGATCGGCAGGCCCCGCCCGAGGTCGCCGAGACGAGCGGAGTCGGGCACCCGCACCCCCTCGAGGCTGAGGGCCGCCGTGGCCTGACCGCGGAGGCCGAGCTTGCCCTCGATCGACCGGGCGGTGAACCCGGGAGCATCGGTCGGCACGAGGAAGGCGGTGACTCCGCGCCCGCCGTCGTCGGTGGTGCGGGCGAAGACGAGCGCGACCGCCGCCCAGGTGCCGTTGGTGATGAACATCTTCTCGCCGTCGAGCACCCAGTCGTCGCCCTCACGTCGTGCACGGGTGCGCAGGGAGCCGGGGTCGGAGCCGGAGTCGGGCTCGGTGAGACCGAAACACCCCAGGGCCTCGCCGGAGGCCAGGCGGGGCAGCCACTGCTCCTTCTGGTCGTCCGTCCCGTGCGCCGCGATGGACTTGGCGACCAGACCGAGGCTCACCGAGACGATGCCGCGTACCGCGTTGTCACCGCGCCCGAGCTCCTCCATGACGCCGACATAGGCCTGGAAGCTGCTGGGGGTGCCGCCGTACTCCTCGGCGATGCCGAGCCCGAGGAAGCCGATCTCACCCAGCCGGCCGATGATCGCGGTGTCGACGGACTCGGCGCGATCCCAGTCGCGGATGTGCGGGACGATCTCGCGGTCCACGAAGCCACGCGCCAGCCCGACGATCTGCTCATCGGTCTCATCGAGTGCGAAGTCCATGTGCGCAGCGTAGCGCCCGATCACGGTCAGACCCGTAGAACGAGCACCGCGAGCAGATAGGCGAGATAGGCCGCCATCAGGGCGGCCCCCTCGACACGCGAGATCCGCCGCCCCGTCCAGAAGACCGGCACGAGCAGTAGCACGGAGGCGAGCATCACCGGCAGGTCGAAGACCACGATCGGATCGCTCACCGCCAGTGGTCGCGCCAGCGCGGAGACACCGAGCACCAGCGCCAGGTTGTAGACGCTCGAGCCGATCAGATTGCCGAGCGCCAGGCCGCGCTCCCCGCGGATCGTCGCGACGACGAGTGTGACCAGCTCGGGAGCCGAGGTGCCGATCGCGACCACGGTCAGGCCGATGACGTCGTCGTCCACACCCCACTGCCGGGCCAAGTCGACGGCGCCACCGACCAGCAGCTCCGCTCCGCCGACGACGGCCGCCAGGCCCGCCACCAGGATGACGCCGTCGCGCACCGGGGAGCCCCCGACATCCGCATCGCTCTCGGCCGCCCCGGATCGGTCCCGCAACACCAGGCCGGTGTAGACGACCGCGACCGCCAGCAGCACGGCGGCATCGATCCGCGACAGCTCGCCGTCCAGGAGCAGCCCCGCGGTGAGTACCGCGACGAGCACGACCGCCGGCAGATCCCGACGCAGTGGCGAGCGGTCGAGGAGGACGGGCGCCAGTGCGGCACCGAGACCGAGGATCAGCAGGAGGTTCACGATATTCGTGCCGACGATATTGCCGACGACGAGCGGGCCGGCATCGCGCAGCGCGCCATCGACACCGACGGCGAGCTCAGGAAGGCTCGTCCCGACCGACACGATCGTGATGCCCACGACGAGCGGCGGCACCGAGAAGCGGCGTGCGACCCGGGCTCCGGACCGCACGACCCCTTCGGCGCCCGCGGCCAGCAGCACCAGACCGAGGAGGACGAGCAGCGGGGCCATGCCCCACATCCTCAGCCACACATCGCCGCGCCGCAGCGCGGACCGATCGGCTCAGGTGAACTGCTGGACGACGTCCCATCCGATCGTGACGATGAAGGCACCGACGACCACCACGAACACGATCCGGATGAAGGCCGCTCCCTTGGCGACCGCCGTCCGCGCACCGAGATAACCGCCGGCGATATTGAACACCGCCAGCACCGCCCCGATCTTCCACATCACGGCACCCTGCGGCACGAAGACGAGCAACGAGGCGAGGTTGGTGGCCCAGTTGGCGATCTTGGCCTTCGCGCTCGCCTCGAGGAAGCCGTAGCCGAGCCAACCCACGAGGGCGAAGACCAGGAAGGAGCCCGTGCCAGGACCGAGCGCCCCGTCGTAGAAGCCGATCAGCACCCCCGTCGTCATGGCCGCGCCGTAGTGCCGTCGACCGGTGAACCGCATCCGCGTCGCGAGCCCGAGCCTCGGCGTCGCCAGCGTGTAGGCGCCCACCACGACGAGCACGACCAGGATGATCGGGTTGAACGCCTCCCGCGGCAGGAAGGACGCCACGAAGGCGCCCCCGAGGGACCCCGCGAAGGCGGCGAGCGCGAGCGGCAGGGCGGTCCTCGGATCCGGGCGTACCCGTCGCAGATAGGTGATGCTCGAGGTCGTGGTGCCGGCGATCGACCCGAGCTTGTTGGTGGCGAGCAGTTGTACCGGTGCCGCGTGGGGGAAGGCGATCATGAGGGCCGGCAGCTGCACCAGGCCCCCGCCGCCGACGACCGCGTCCGTCCAGCCCGCCAGGAAGGCCGCCGCCGCGATGAACGCCAACAGCAGCAGGCTGGGATCGTCCATCAGGGCAGCCGGGCCCGCGCGGTCCAGCGACCGCCGACTCGCTCGACGGTGATCGGGTGCTCATAGGCCTCGCTCACGAGAGCATCGGTCAGCACCTCCTCGACCGGTCCGGCGGCGACCAGTCGACCGGCGGTCATCAGCGCCGCGTGGCTGACCCGCGCCGGCAGCTCCTCGAAGTGATGCGTGACCATGATGGTGGTGACGCCGGTGTCCGGGAGCCGGTCGATGGTGGCGATCATCCGCTCGCGTGCCGCGAGATCGAGCCCCGTGGACGGCTCGTCGAGGATCATCAGCTCGGGATCGGTCATCAGCGCACGGGCGATGAGCGCGCGCCCCCGCTCCCCCTGGGACATCGTGCGCCAGCGCTGGGTCGGGTCGTCACCGACGGCCAGCTGCTTCATCAGCTCCTCGGCCCGCTCGGACTCGGCGTCGGTCGGCTCCCAGCGCGGGATGCGCTCGATCGTGGAGGTCACGCCGGTCAGCACGATGTCGCGCACGGAGAGATTCGAGCCGAGCGGATGGCGCGCGTCGACCACCGCGATCGAGCGCCGCAGCTCGCGCAGGTCCACGCGACCCATCTGGGAATCGAGGATGCGAGCGGTGCCCCGGCTCGGGAAGGTCGTCGCGGAGCAGATCGACAACAGGGTGGACTTGCCGGCGCCGTTGGGACCCAGCAGCGCCCACTGCTCGCCGCGCTCGACCGTCAGGTCGATGCCGTGGAGGATCTCCCGGCCCGCGCGGATGAAGGTCACTCCGTCGAGTCGCACAGCCGTCACTCAGATCACTGTACGCCTGTCCCACGTCATCCCGATGCGAGCCGGGTCACGCGGGGGACCCCGTCATCCTCGCCCTCGAAGGATCGGGCGTAGCATCGCTGCGTTCGTCACCCTTTCCTGGAGAATCGCCATGTCGTCGACCCCTGCACCGTCCCCCGCCTCGGCACCCGCCAATCCACGTTCCCGCGTGCTGATGGCGAGCCTGGTGGGCACGACGATCGAGTTCTACGACTTCTACGTCTACGCCACGGCCGCGGTGCTGGTCTTCCCCCACCTGTTCTTCCCCGAGGGGAACGAGACCGTGGCGCTGCTGTCCTCCTTCGCGGTATTCGGCGCGGCGATGGTCGCCCGCCCCGCCGGTGCGGTCTTCTTCGGACACCTGGGCGATCGTTCGGGCCGCAAGGTCACGCTGGTCGCGGCTCTGCTCACCATGGGCATCGCGACCTTCCTCATCGGCCTGCTGCCGACCTACGCGATGGTCGGCTGGCTGGCCCCGTTCCTGCTGGTGGTCATGAGACTCGCCCAGGGCTTCGCGATCGGCGGCGAGTGGAGCGGGGCCGCGCTGGTGGCGACCGAGAACGCGCCGGCCGGCAAGCGCGCCTGGTACGGCACCTTCCCGCAGCTGGGCGCGCCGCTCGGCTTCATCCTCGCGAACGGCCTGTTCCTGGTGATCGCCGTCATCATGCCGTCCGATGACCCGTCCCGGCCCTCGGACATGTTCCTGGAGTGGGGCTGGCGCATCCCCTTCCTGTTCAGCGCCGTCATGGTGATCATCGGCCTGTACATCCGGCTGCGGCTCGTCGAGAGCTCGGCCTTCTCCAAGACGGTCGAGACCGGCAAGGTGCAGCGACTGCCGCTGGCCGCGGTGGTGCGCTCGCACGGACGCGAGCTCGTACTCGGCACGTTCTTCATGCTCGCGACCTATGTGCTCTTCTACCTGATGACGACCTTCTCGCTCAGCTACGGTCGCGCGCCACGAGACGCCGAGCTGTCCGGGCTCGGCTACTCCTACAACACCTTCGTGCTGATGATGATCGGCGGCGTCCTCTTCTTCGGGGTGTTCACGATGATCTCCGGACCGCTGGCCGACCGCTTCGGCCGCCGACGCAGCCTCCTCATCATCACCGCGGCGATCATGGTCTTCGGCCTGCTGTGGGTGCCCCTGCTCGATGGCGGACTCGTCATGCTCTGGCTGGTCCTCGGGTTCACGCTGATGGGTCTCACCTTCGGGCCGATGGGCGCCCTGCTGCCCGAGCTGTTCCCGACCAATGTGCGCTACACCGGCTCGGGCATCAGCTACAACGTCAGCTCGATCCTGGGCGCTGCCGTGGCTCCGTTCATCGCCGTGTGGCTGTGGACCCTCGGCGACGGCAGCCCCTTCTGGGTGGGGATCTACCTCACCTCGATGGCCGCGATCACCTTCATCGCCCTGCTGATCGGCAAGGAGACCCGCGACGTCGACATCGAGCGCTGATCAGCGGCTCAGCAGCCGCACCAGCACCGTCTCCAGCTCATCGTCGTCGACCCGCTCGCCGCGCATCTGCTCCTCGGTGAACAGCGCACGGGTCGCGCCCACCGAGAACAACACCCGGTAGATCGCCGCGGCCTCCCGGGCCGGCACGCCGAGCCGCTCGACGAGGAGCCCCTCGGCCGCCTCCGACAGCAGCCGCAGGCAGGTCGCATTGCGCTCCTCGAAGGCGGCGATCTCCTGCCCCTCGACGAAGAAGGCGCGCAGGGCGCTGCGGTACTCGCCGAAGAGCCGCAACGCACCCCGGACGGCATCGCGCATCGCGGCATCCGGTTCCTGCTCGCGCGCCCGCGCCATGACCGCGAGCGCCTCGTCCTCCAGACGGCTGAGCGTGGCCTGCTGGACCGCGACCAGCAGGCCTTCGCGATCGCCGAAGCGGTGGTACAGCGAGCCATTCGAGGTCCCCGCGATGCGCGCGACCTCGGCGACCGTCACCGCCCTCAGCCCACCGCGGGCGATCAGCTCCTCGGTGGCGCGGATCATCACCTGGGTGGACTGCTCGGCTCTGCGCTGGGCGACGGCTCTCACCTTCTCACCCTTGCACATCTAGAGCACTCACTCTAGTTTTGGGTCTATGCAGCGCGACCATTGGCGGCGTCAGACCGAGGCGCTCGATCCCTCGACCGACTATCGGCGTATCTACTCCGTGCTCGCACAGCACGAGTTCCCGTGGGACATGCTGATGGCGCTGAGCTTCGCCCTCTTCCGCACCTACGCAGTGCCCGGCATCGGACGGCTGCTCGATGAGACCGGGGCGTTCACCACCGACACCCAGAAGCGCTATGACGACACCACCCTGCTGCTCGCCGTCCCCGGCGAGCACGGATTCGAGCATCCCGATGCGCGGGCCGCGATCCGCCGCATCAACCAGATGCATCGCGCCTACGACATCCCCGATCACGAGATGCGCTATGTGCTGAGCACCTTCGTCGTCGTGCCGACGCGGTGGATCGAGCGCTTCGGCAAGCGCCGGCTCACCGAGGGTGAGATCGAGGCATCGGTGCGGTACTACGCCGAGCTCGGCCGGCACATGGGCATCCGCGAGATCCCCGAGGACTACGAGTCCTTCGCCCGGCTGATGGACGACTACGAGGCCGAGCACTTCGCCTTCGACTCCGGGGCCCGACGCGTCGCGGACTCCACCCTCGAGCTCATGACGACCTTCTACCCCTGGGTGCCGGATCGCCTCATGCACGCCTTCGCGCGCTCACTCATGGACGAGCCGCTGCGGACCTCACTGCGCTATGCGGCTCCGCCGGCCGTCCTCGACCGGCTCGGGCCGCTCGCGCTACGCGCCCGCGGTCGACTGCTGCGGGCGGCGCCCCCGCGACGACGCCCGAAGCAGCTCGAGGACATCCGCTGGATCCGCAGCTACCCCGACGGGTATGCGATCAGCGCGCTCGGCACCTTCCCCGGCGGCTGTCCCGTCGCCCACGGCGGTACCCCCGCCGACCAGCCCTGAGCGGCGGCCGATCGACGGAGGATGAACCAGCTGCCGGTGGCGCCCGTGAGCATGGCCAGCAGGATGCCGAGAGCGATCGCGACCCAGCCCCACCACGGCAGACCGCCACCGATCCCCGCCGTGTCGGCCGGCGCCAGGGCGGCGACGTCCTCCTCGACGCAGTCGGCCACCGTCACCTGGAAGTCGATCGGATCGAGGCCGTGCCCGCCTCGTAGTTCGGGACGGTCACATAGCCCTCGCCGGACATCGAGGCTCAGCTCCAGGGCGCTCGGACGCCGCCCCGATTCTTAGGTGGCTGAGCTACATGGCGACGCCTCTCAGATGCGTGGGCCGCGTCAAGAGCGGACCGCTCCATCCACCCACATCGGCCGTGGTCTCGATACGCTCCGGGGTGGGTTGCGGGCTCAGAGCACGCGGAGGTCGGTGATCGTCCAGACATCGCCGTCGAGCTCGGCGCCGACGGCGATCTGCGCGGCCGAGACGGATGCCTCGTCGTCGCCCTCACGGCGGCTCGACTGATCGAGGAAGACCAGCACCTCGGCGCGGTCGTCCTGCAGCTCGGTGACACCGATCGCCTGCACCTGGGCGGTGAGCGTGAGCTGCTGATCGGGTGCCTGCTCGGCAAGAGCCGCGTACAAGGTCTCGTACTCCTCATAGGCGTCGCCGGCGAGCAGACGCTGAGCTGCCTCCTCGGTCACGTCCGGATCGTTGTAGTCATAGGTCAGCACCTGGGTGATCGCCTGGGTGACCTGCGACTGGACCTCGGCGGTCGCGGCGGGCTCGATGAGCGCGGCGTTCTGCGACGCCGCCCCGTGGTACACGTACCAGGAGGTGGCCCAGCCGGCGATCCCGACCACGGCCAGCACGCCGATCACGACCCAGCGTGTCGCCCCCTTCATGACAGACTCACCGAGACCTGCTGGAGGGATTCCAGCTTCCAGTCGCCGTCCTCGCGGAACAGCTCGGCGCTGAAGCGGTTGCGCTTGACGGTCGGCTCCGCATCGGGGTCGCCGTCCTCGACCACCGTGATCTCGACCGCCGCGATCACCGTCGCGGTGTCATCGTCCAAGTCGGTGACCGCGGCCTCGACCACCTCGCCGGTGGTCACCGACTGCCGCTCGACGACCATCGCCTTGAACTCCTCGGTGGTCTCGGCCAGTTGATCGCGCAGTGTCCCCGTCGAGGCGTCCATCCAGGTCTCCAGTCCAGCGTCGATATCGCGGTAGTCCAGGGTCTGGAGGGTCTCGATGTGCTGGGTGGCGCGCACGAGCACGGCATCGCGCGTCTCCGCACGCTCGATCGTGTCGTCGTTCAGCGCCGCCCAGGCGGCCACCACACCGGACAGCGCGAGCACGACGGCCACGCCGATGCCCAACCAAGCCGCCCATCCTCCGGACGCGCGGCGCGGAGGACGGTCCTGCGGCGGTGCCGTGCCCTCGGCCTGAGCGTCCTCGCTCTGAGCCTCCTCGGTCTGAGCTTCGGCCTCCGCCATGGTCATCCCACTCCTCCCAAGAGGTCTCCCAACCCCTGTGCCGACGAGACATTCGCTGCGGCGGGCAGCCCTCCCGCGATACTGCCGGGGCCGCGCACATTGCTGCCGCTATTCGGATCGGCGGTGCAGCCCGCCGCCGTGTTGAACGGACGTCCCGGCGAGGTGTCGAGTCCGCTGCGCTGATCGGTGCCACTGTAGCCCGCGACACAGGGCAGCGGATCGAAATAGGTCTGCGCGAGTCCCAGGTTCAGCCCCTGGGATCCGTTGATCGCCCAACCGACGCTCAAGGCCTCGGGAGCCCGGATGAGGGCGTCCTCGACGCCTGCGGAGTTGATCCCGAAGATCTGCGCGGGGGTCACCAGATTGGCCATCAGGGTGCCCAAGGGCGTGCCGACCTCGTCGAAGAGCCGGTGCATCTCCTGTGCCGCGGCCGGCGAGTTCTCGATGAGGGCCCGCAGATCGGTGTCGGAATCGCGCAGCGCCGCCGAGAACAGATCCAGGTCCGAGCTGAAGCTCTTGATGCTCTCGGCGGACTCGATCTGGGTGGACAGCACGCGATCGGAGTTCTCGATGAGCCCCTGCGTGACCAGGAAGTTCTGGTCGGCGACCTCGACGAACTCCCGCGAGGTGTCGATCAGCTGACCCAGATGCTCACCGGCCCCCCGCGATAGCTCGTAGCTCTCGTCGATGACGGTCTTCAGATCCTCCTCGGGCACCGATGCGGCGAAGTCGCGGCCGGTACGCAGCAGGTTCTCGATCGGCGGCGGGATCGCCTGCGAGGACGCCTTGATGACATCCCCGGCCTGCAAGGCCTCACCGGATCGCGTGTCGCCCCGCAGGTCGATGTACTGCTCGCCGATGGCCGACCGGTTCGCGACCGTGGCGGTGACATCGGACGGGATCTCCGGAGCATCGCCGTCGATCTGCAGGACCGCCTCGGCCCCCTCGTCGGTGGCCGTGAGCTCCTTGATGCGTCCGACCGGCACGCCGCGGTAGGTGACCTGGCCGTTGGTGAAGGCCCCGCCACCCTGGGGCAGCTCGACCTTCACCCGGTAGGACGAGCTGAAGGGGTTGATGCCCACATAGGTCGCACCCAGGTAGCTCGTGGCCACCAGGGCGACCGCCACGAAGACGATCAGCTTGGACTTGATGGATCCGGTCAGCATCACTCATCACCTCGCGGAGGCATCGACTCGGGGGGAGCCTCAGGGCTCGGTGGAGCACTCGGGCTGGGATCGGTGCCCGGCAGCTGCGAGGGCGGCACGCCGATCGTCGGCGAGGGCAGCCCCGGCACGGCCGAGTCCGTCGGAGGCAGCAGGGTCGGGGGCACGTCCGCCGGCAGGCCCGGCTCGGACGGTGTCGCGTCATCTGGCGAGGCCTGTCGCTGCAGGCTCTGCCCAGTGGTCGGCGACGATGCGCTGTTGACCTGGGGCCAGTCGCAGCTACCCGCCACGCAGTTGGCCGGCAGCGTCCGGAAGTTGGTCGTGATGAAGACATTCATGTAGTCGCCCTTGATCGCCCTCAGCACCGAATCCGGGAACGGGTAGGTCAGCAGGATCTGCAGCGACTCCGGCAGGGCCGAGCCGGCCTCGGCCAGCTGGTCGAGGATCGGCTGGAGGGCCTTGAAGTCCGCGACGATGTCGTCCTGGGCGGCGTTCAGCGTCTCGACCGTGACATCGGACAGCCGGTCGAGGGCTTCGAGCATCGCGACGAGCTGTGTGCGCTGGTCGACGAGCACCTCCATACCGGGGCTCAGTCCGTCGAGGGCCTTGACGATGCGATCCGTGTCGCCCTCCAGCGTCTGAGAGAGCGCGTTGAGGCTGTCCAGCGCCCCGGTGATCGACTCCTTGCGCTCGTCGAGCACCGACACGAAGGACTCCATCTGGCGCAGGAAGCCCTTGATCTCCTCGGGACGGTCGGTCGAGACCTGTTGCAGCTCGCGCGAGATCTCCTGGAACTGCTCGATACCGCCGCCGTTGAGGACGAGCGAGAGGGCGCCGAGCACCTGCTCCACCTGAGCCGCCTGGGAGGTCTCCGCCAAGCCGATGTGATCGCCGTCGGCGATCTCCTTCGCCCCGGCGGCCGCCTCGGTGTCCTCCGAGGGCCGCACCAGGGCGACATACTTCTCGCCGAGCAACGAGGTCTGCTGGATGCGGGCGACGGTGCCGGCGGGGAGATCGGCCTCGCGGTTGATGACCAGCTCGACCTTGGCGCTCTCGCCGTCCTCGTTCAGCTCGACCCGCTGGACACGTCCGATGTCGACATTGTCCAGCTTGACGCTCGACTGCGGCACGAGATCGAGGACGTCCTCGAAGTCGGCGCTGATGCGCAGGGGATCGGAGCCGACATCGGCACCGCCGGGCAGCGGGGCGTCGTAGACACCGCCGCTGAGCATTCCGCAGCCGCTCAGGGTGGCGGCCGCGGCGATACCGGCGACCGCCAGCCGGAGACGCTGACGCGTGGTGTTCACTGGCCCTCCTGCAGGTCACTGAAGAGCGTGAGCGGGGCGCTGTCGGAGGTCTGGGCGTTCAGACCTCCGTTCGACCACACCGTGAGCTCGTTGAGATTGCCGCGCCCGTGGAGCGTATTGGAGCCGGGCTCATAGGCGTTGAGGAAGTTCTGCAGCACCAGGGGGATGGTGCGGACCGACTCCTCGAGCGCCTGTTTCTGGTTGACGAGCACCTGGGTGGGGCCGATGAGATTCTCCACGCTGGTCTGCAGGTTGCCGCGGTTGTCGCGGATGAAGTCGTCCAGGATGCCCAGGGCCTGACCGAGATTGCCGATCGCGGCCTGCATGTCCTGGCGGTCCTCGGCGAGGAAGTCCGCGACGGAGGCCAGCTGGGTATTGGCGGTCGCGAGGGTGCGGTCGTTCTCGACGAGCATGTCGTTGAACTCCTTGAAGTTCGCGATCGTCGCGAAGAGATCTTCATCGGAGGCCGAGAGCGTCCCGGTGGCCTTGCCGAACTCGTTGATCATCTCGTTGATGTCCGCGCCCTGGCCGTCGAGATTCTCCGCGAAGACCGTGAGCAGATCGGCGAGCGCGCCGTTCTTGTTGGCGCCCTCCGGGCCCAGATCGGTGCCGATGTCCTCCAGGCTCTCGTACATCTGGTCGATCTCGACCGGCACGGCCGTGTCGGTGATCGTGGTGCCGGTCTCCAGCTCGGGTCCGTTCTCGTGCGGCTTGGTGAGCTGCACATAGCGGTCGCTGACGAGCGTCGGGGCGATGATGACCGCCTCGGTGTCGGCCGATGCCGCGTAGTCGCCGTTCAGCTGCATCGAGACGCGCACCTGATCGTCCTCGGGCTCGACCGCGGTCACCTTGCCGACCGCGACCCCCAGCATCTGGACGTCCGAGCCCGGGTAGAGCCCGATCGAGGACTCGAAGAGCGCGTCGAACTGGGTGGCCTGGCGCTCCGAGAGCCAGCGGAATCCCAGCCAGGCGCCCACGACGAGCGCGAGGACGATGAGCAGTGTGACCGTCTGCTTGAGGACCGAACTCATCGCTGACCTCCCGGGGAGCAGTTGCGGTCGACCGAGTTGTCGAGCACCGGAGCGCCCTGCTCGTCGAACAGACCGCAGATATAGGAGTCGACCCAGCGGCCGTTGCCGGTCGCGGCGGCCAGGCCCCGGTAGTAGGGACCGAGCTGCTTGATCGCCGACTCGAGATTGTCCTGATTGCGCTGCAGGATCGCGGCGACCTCGTCGAGCTTGGCCAGAGCGGGTCGCAGCTGCTCCTCGTTGTCGCGCACGAGGCCCTGCAGCTCGGTGCCGAGCCGGGCGGTGCCCTGGAGCATCGCCCGGATCGTCTCGCGCCGGCTCTCCAGCTCCTCCAGCAGCGAGCTGCCGTCGTTGATGAGACGCGCGAACTCGGCATTGCGGTCCTTGAGCGTGCCGGAGATATCGGCGGTCGCGGAGAACAGCTGGGCCAGCTCCTCGTCACGGCTGGAGATGGTGCGCGAGAGATCGGTGAGTCCCTGCACCACGCCCTGCACCGACTCGGGGGTGTCGCGGAAGGCATCGGCCAGGGCCGTGAAGCTGGCCTCCATCTGGCCGGTGTCGATCTCGCCGATCGTCTCCGACAGGTCCGAGAACGCCGCGTTGACGTCATAGGGGGTCGTGGTCCGCGAGACCGGGATCGGATCGTCCAGCTCACCCGTGCCGAGCGGATCGAGGGACAGGAACTTCTGGCCGAGCATCGTCTTGACCTTGATCGAGGCGCGGGTCTGGTCGCCCAGGTCGACGCCCTTGGCCCGGAAGCGGACCTCGACGGTGGTGCCGTCGAGAGAGATGCCGCTGACCTCGCCGACCTTGACCCCCGCGATGCGGACCTCATTGCCGCTCTTGAGACCGCCGGCCTCGGCGAACTGCGCCGTATAGGTCTTGCCGCCGCCGATCACCGGGAGGGCGTTGGCGTTGAAGGTCGCCAGGAAGACCACGCTCAACGTGACGAGTCCGACGATCGCGATGACGACCTTGTTGCGCTCGGCGAACGCCTTCGGATAACGCGCCATCAGTTCACACACCTCGTCACATTCGGTCCCGGCGTGATGCCCAGGTCACCCATGTAGCCCTCCGGGTCGGGGATCTTGCCCTGGATCGAGCAGGCGTAGAAGTTCAACCACGATCCATAGCTGCTGAGACGGCCGATCCGGTCGAGCTTGACCGGCAGCACCTCGAAGAAGGAGTCGAGCACCGCGCTGGCATTGGACAGATTGCCGCTGAGCCGGTCCAGCGCCTCGATCGATCCCTTGAGCGGTGCGCGGCCCTCTTCGAGCAGACCCGAGACGCTCGTGGTGAGGTCACCCAGACCGTCGAGGGTGCTGCCGATGACCTCGCGGTCCTCGGCCAGCCCCGAGACCAGCTGCTGCAGCGTGATGATCGTGCGGTCGAGCTGATCGGAGCGATCGTTGATGGTCGTGAGCACGATCGTCAGGCTGTCGATGAGCTGTCCGATGACCTCGTCCTTCTCGGCGATCGTCTGGGTCAGGCTCGAGGTGCTGGCCAGCAGCCCCTCGACCGTGGCTCCCTCGCCCTGGAAGACGGCGATGATCTGCTCGGAGAGGTTGTTGACGTCCTCGGGCGAGAGGAACTTCATCAGCGGCTGGAATCCGTTGAAGAGCATCGTCAGGTCGAGCGCCGGGGTCGTCGAGGAGGCCGGCAGCGTATAGCCCGCGGGCAGCACCTCGGCGGACTCCGTCGGCGGCTCCAGGGCGATGTACCGCTGGCCGACGAGATTGCGGAAGCGCAGCTCGGCGGTCGTGCCGGCCCGCATCGGCGCCTGCTTCTGCACGGTGAAGGTCACCTCGGCGAGCCGGTTCTGGACGACCTCGATGTTCCGGACCGTGCCGACCTTGACGCCCGCCATGCGGATGTCGTCGCCATTGTTGAGGCTCGTGACATCGGTGAACAGCGCCTTGTACTCCGTCGCCGAGCCGCCCACGCTGTTGCGGATGGTCCCGGCCAGCAGCATGGTCGCGAGCACGGTCACCAGAGTGAAGACGATGCTCTTGATGAGGATCTTGGTCATCGCAGGGTCACCTCCGCGCCGCGCAGCGCCGGGCCGACGACCAGGCTGCTCCACTGCGGGTAGTCGTCGGGCGCCACGCCCTCGGCGGGAGCCAGCAGCTCGGCGAAGAGCCGGTTCTCGGCCGGCGAGTTGGCATCGCCCAGGCCGGTCAGCGCCGCCTGCTGGCGGGCGAAGTCGGAGCGCGGGGCGGCGATCTGCTCGATGGCCTCGTCCTCCTGCGCCTCCGCGGGTGCGGACAATGCGCTCGCGCCGCTCGCGGTGGACTGGCCGGTCTGGTAGGGGCACCGGGGCTGGCCGCCCGTGGCGTACTGCGGCGCATCGGCACCGGGCACGTACTTGCCCTGCGCCGGGACGACGTTCAGCACCACATGGATGCCCGGCTCATTCGTGCCCTTGCCGAGGGTACGGTCCATCGGCTCGATGAAGTTGCGAGCGGCGTCGAAGAGGCACGGGAACTGCCGCGCATAGGGGGCCGCCGCCTCCAGAGCGCGCCGGCTCTCCGCTGACAGCACGACGATCGTCCGCTGGTTCGCGCGCATCCACTCGTCGGTGGTGTTGGAGGCCGCGATGACATTCGCCCACACCTCCGAGAGCCGAGTGCGCTGGTCGACCAGGGTGGCCGAGGTCGTCGTCATCGAGTCGAAGGCCGAGAGCAGATCCGGCAGGGCCTCGTTGTACACATCGGCGACCTCGGCCAGCTTGCCGAGGTCCTCGGCCATCATCGGGACGTGCGGGTTGAGCTTCTCTAGATAGTCGGACCACTCGCTCATCGAGGCGCCGAGCTCCTCACCGCGCCCACGCAGCATCGTCGAGAGCTCACTCAAGGTGGCCTGGAGCTTCTCGGGCTGGATGGCCTGCAGCACCGGCAGCAGCTCGTCGAAGAGCTCCTCGAGCTCGACGGCCTCGTCGGAGTCGTCCTGGTGGAGGACGTCACCGGCGGAGAGCCCCTGGTGCGTGGACGTCGCCGGGACCACCAGCGAGACATAGCGTTCGCCGAAGAGCGTCTTCGGCAGCAGTCGCGCGGTGGTGCCGGTCGGCAGCGACTCGGCGGTGCCCGGCTCGAGGGCGAGCGTCAGCTCGGCGCCGCCGGGGTCGGTGTGGACCCGAGATACCTCACCGACAGGAACACCGTTGAGCTTCACGTCCGAGCCCGTCTGCAGCGCGTTGCCGATCGCTCCGGTGCGGAGCATGACATCCGTGGTCGGCGTGAAGGCCTTGTTGTAGGCCAGCATCGAGGCGACCACGAGGGCCGCGCCGAGCGCCAGATAGCCGAGTCCGAGCACGGCATCGAACAGGCGAGAGGTCTTTTTCATCCGGCCACCCTCACGGTCGTGGTCGTGCCCCACAGCGCCATCGACAGCACGAGGTCCAGCACCGCGACGGTGACGATCGTGGTGCGCACCGACCGGCCCACGGCCAGTCCCACGCCCGCGGGACCGCCCGAGGCCGTGAAGCCCATCCGGCAGTGGATGAGGATGATCAGCACCGCGAAGATCAGCACCTTCACGAAGGACAGCAGGATGTCGACGGGCGGCAGGAACAGGTTGAAGTAGTGGTCATAGGTGCCTGCGGACTGGCCGTGCAGGTACACCGTGACGAGCCGCGAGCCGGCATAGGAGGTGAGCAGGCCCAGCACGTACAGCGGGATGATCGCGATGAAGCCCGCGATGACGCGCGTGGTGACGAGATAGGGGAGGCTCGGCACGGCCATGACGTCGAGAGCGTCGACCTCCTCGTTGATCCGCATGGCCCCCAGCTGGGCGGTGAAGCCGGCGCCGACCGTCGCCGAAAGGGCGAGGGAGGCGACGAGCGGGGCGATCTCGCGGGTGTTGAAGTAGGCCGAGATGAATCCGTTGAGCGCCGAGGTGCCGATCTGGTCCAGGGCGGCATAGCCCTGCATGCCGACGACGGTGCCGACGAACAGGGTCATGCCGACCATGACGCCGATCGTGCCGCCGATGACCGCCAGTGCGCCGGAACCGAAGCTCACCTCGGACAGCAGCCGCAGGATGTCCTTCGGGTAGCGCCGGATCGTCGCGGGGATCCACGCCAGGACGCGCCCGTAGAAGCGCAGGTCCTGGCCGAGCGAGCCCAGGGCGTCGACCGGCTTGTCCCACCAGCGGGAGCGACGGACGGGTGGTGTGTAGGCCATGTCAGGCTCCCTTGCCGGGGAACAGTTGCAGGTAGAGCATCGTGATGATCGTGTTGACGAAGAAGAGCAGCATGAAGGTCACGACGACCGACTGGTTGACGGAGTCGCCGACGCCCTTGGGGCCGGGAGCGGTGTTGATGCCGCGGTAGGCGGCGACCACGCCGGCGATGAAGCCGAAGATGACGGCCTTGATCTCGCCGACCCACAGGTCGGAGATCTGGGCCAGTGCGGTGAAGCTCGCCAGATAGGCACCGGGTGTGCCGCCCTGGACGACGACATTGAAGAAATAGCCGCCGAGCACGCCGACGACCGAGACGAGGCCGTTGAGCAGCACCGCCGCCATGATGCAGGCCAGCACCCGGGGCACGACCAGCTTCTGGATCGGCGAGACGCCCATGACCTTCATGGCGTCGATCTCGTCGCGGATGGTGCGCGAGCCGAGATCGGCGCAGATGGCCGCGCCGCCGGCACCGGCGATGACCAAGGTGGTCACGATCGGCGCCGCCTGCTGGACCACCGCCAGCACGCTCGCGGCACCGGTGAACGACTGGGCGCCGACCTGCACGGTCAGCGTGCCGAGCTGCAGGGCGATGACCGCGCCGAAGGGGATCGCGACGAGCATCGCCGGGATCCAGGAGACGCTGACGACGAACCAGAACTGCTCCAGCACGTCGCGGGCGGCGAAGGGCCGCTTGAAGGTCGATCGGATGGTGTCCAGCCCGAGGGCGAACAGGTCACCGGTGGAGGTCAGCGCGCGGGTGACGACTCCTTTGCGGGGGACGGTCGGGACTCGGTCCCGCTCCTCGTCGTCGGCGACATACAGCGGCGCGGCCCCCGAGGACACGCGCTCGCGGTGCCGCTCGGCGCTCGGCCGGATCGCCCCGGACTTGGGCACGAGCTGCCGCGGGAGCACCTCGATCGAGCGGGCGCCCGCGTGCCGGGACATGACCGCGGTGCCGCCACCGGGGTACGGGGGCAGATCATCGTCGAGGGGCTCGCCGCGACGGTGATCGGTCTCCTCGCTCATGCCGATCGGCCCCTCGGGGTCGCCGCTCATGAACTGGGAGACGACCGGGTGATCGGTGAGCAGGAACTCCTCGCGCGGGCCGAACATCACGAGCTCGCCGCGGTACAGCATGCCGAGATTGTCCGGAAGCGTGCGGGCGAGCTCGATATTGTGCGTGACGATCAGCATCGTGGCATCGGTCGCCGTGTTGATGTCGATGAGCAGCTGGGCGAGATTGGACGTACGGACCGGGTCGAGACCGGAGTCGGGCTCGTCGATGAGGATGATCTCGGGGTCCGTGACCAGCGAGCGGGCGAGGCCGGCGCGCTTCTTCATGCCGCCGGAGATCATGCCGGGAAGCTTGTGCTCCTGGCCCACCAGCCCGACCATGTCGAGCTTCTCCATGACGATGGAGCGGATCTTGTCCTCATTGAACTTGGTGTGCTCGCGCAGTGGGAAGGCCACATTGTCGTAGACATTCATCGAGCCGAAGAGGGCGCCGTCCTGGAACAGCACGCCGAAACTCTTGCGCAGCTCCAGACGCTGCGCCTCGTTCGCGCGCACCATGTCGATCTCGTTGACCAGACACGATCCTGCCTCGGGTTCCAGCAGTCCCATGAGGGACTTCAAGAACACCGACTTGCCGGTGCCCGAGGGCCCGAGCAGTGCCGTGATCTCGCCGGGGGGCAGCGTCAAGGTGACGTCCCGCCAGATGTTCTGGCTGCCGAAGCTCTTGGTGAGGCCCTCGACCTCGACGGTTCCGCCCATGCGGTGCATCTCCCCAGCGCTCGGTCCGCGCGCACGCGGTATGGATAGGTAGGCGGCACCGAACCGCCCCCTCAGATGGATCGGTGCCTGGCCGAGACGCTAGGTGTGGCTCAGGTCACGACGCCACCGACTTCGCCGATGAGGTCGCTTCGTAATCGAAACGTAACCTGCTTTTGTCATCTGCATCACAAGAACTGGTCGAAGTCGGCGGGAGTCGACTCGCATCCATTGCGTCGGACGGCCTCGATATGGCTTCATCGAGGCAGTCGCCCCCTCACGATCTGCCGCCCGGCCCTGCCGGGCGACACGCAGTGATGGGGAGTTGATGGGAATGTCACTCGTGGTCTCCGAAGACGAGGCAGTCGCCGCGCGGCACGCGCTGTCACAGGAGCGGTTGACGCACCTGTGCCGGCAGATCCGTCAGTCGGTCTCCGGTCGCGGCAGCTTCGGCGATCAGCAGCTCGACGATGCGATCGCACAGGCCGTGCGGGCCTTCGCCGAGTCCAATGCCGATGCCGAGCGGGCCGCCGAGCACGTCGGCCTGTACTTCGAGGAGATCGGCAGGCGCCAGGCGCGCCGCGGCGATGACATCGCCGCGCTCAGCGCCTCCTTCCGCACCGCCCGGATCACGATGCAGCGAGGGCTGAGCTACGGCATCGGCGATGCGATCACCGGCGATCGCTTCATCCGGCTGCGCGAGGAGCTGATGACCTATCTGCACCTGCTGTACCGCCATGCGCGGCACGGACTGGAGCAGGAGCACCGTCGCGTCGGCGCCCCGCCGCCGCTCACCGAACGCCCCGATCACGGACCCGATGACGGGCCGCGCTTCTCCCGCGAGCAACGCCGGACCCTCGATCGTCTCCAACTCGGCGAACGACTCCGCGTGGTGGTGTCCCTCGTGGAGCCGCTCCCGGAGGGCCTGTGCCGTCAGCCCGGGATCGTCGCCGATCCGAGGCGCCGCCTCGCTCTGGTCCCGGTGACCTGGGACGCCCCGCGGCTCGCCGCGCAGCTCGAGCATCCGGCGGTCGTCGGCCACCCGGTCGGCGCGGCCGATGCCCCCGCCTCGGCCTCGCTGGTGTGGCGCGCCGCCCGGATGCTCGTCGTCGACGGCGCCGACGACACTCGCCTCGTCGCGCCGGTCGAGGACCTCCTGGGTCTCCTGCTGCTCGACGGCGATCCGATGCTGAGCTCGCTGCTGGCCGCCAAACATCTCGGCCCCTGGACCACGATGCCGGCCACGCGCCGACTGGCTCTCGGCGAGTTCCTGCTGAACATGCTCGAACGCCCGCAGCCGACCAATCGGCTGGCCCGCGAGCTGGGCGTGCCCCCGCAGACCGCCCATTCGCGGATCAAGAACCTCCGCCGGCTGCTCGGCGATGCGCTGGACGATCCCGCCTCCCGGCTGGAGCTGATCGTGGCACTGCGGCAGATGCTGCCGTACTGGCGCGAGGAGGCCGCCGAGATCTAGGGCGCGCTCACCCGCCGCTGCGAGCTCGCACCTTCCGCCCCGCGAGGGTCTCGACATCGATCCCGATGATCAGGTGGCGATCACCCGGAGCCCAGGCATGCGGCAGGATGCCGCGCAGCGCTTCCCGTTGGGCATCCGTGGCGATCGCGGCGGTGCCGTGCACCGTGACGCTCCACCCCGCCTGCAGCAGCTCGTCCAGGTAGTCGGTCTCGAAGGCGACCGGAGTCGGCCCCTCGCTCACCGCCGTGGCGAGCACGGTCGTCGGCTCGGTCCGCAAGAGCACCGTCCGGCCGTCCGAGACCGCGTTCAACATCAGGAGCTCGAGCCGGTCGGGACCGACGAAGGCGAGCCTCCCGATCCGCGCCAGCGCGAGATACTCGCGGCACTCGTCCTCGCTCAAGGGCCGGATATGTCCTTCGTTCATGGTGCCTCCTCGTGCTGACGACCACGCTAGCCCGTGTCGCGTCACCCGGCCCGTCCGCGCGGGACCCGCTTCAGGCGGCCCCCGCGAAGGGCCAGTCGGGGATCGGCTCGAGCCGCCGGCGGCGGCGCAGCGCGTAGCGGTTGAAGTCCATCGAGCGGCGGGCTGCCCAGAACCGCTGCTGCGCCATCGCCAGGCGCGGCTCCGGCCGCACCACCCCCGGATGCCGAGCCCCCAGCTCGATCGCGATATCGCGTGCCACCCGGGCATCGCAGGTCGCATCGTGCGGATTCTCCAGGGCGATCCCGTAGTACTCGGCCACATCGGTCAACCGGCGAGAGCCCAGGCGTCCGCGCTCGATGCCGTAGTCGATGACGAAGGGGTCGATCACGAGCACCGCATCCCAGCGCGGCTGCGGCAGCCGGTAGCGCCACAGCTCGGTGCGCAGCACCGTGAGATCGAAGGCGGCGTTGAACACCACGAGCGGCACGCTCCGGGATGCGAGGTCGTCGACCCAGGTGGCCAGTTCGCGCAGCGCGATGACGGGAGAGGGGGCATCGACGACATCGGCATCGCGCAGGCCGTGGATCGCCGAGGCCTTGTCCGGGATCGGGATCTGCGGATTGATGCGGCCGACGAGCTCACGCTCCCCGCTCGGGCCCAGGGCCGCATAACTGACGATGCGGTCCGTCCACGGATCGACGCCCGTGGTCTCGAAGTCGAGGGCGGCGAGTGCTCCGGTATGCCAGCCCCGGTGATCGCCACGCGGCGGAGGGACGGGGCGGTGGTCGGCGCAGACGGTGGTGCCGTCCTCACCGAAGCCGATACGGAAACCGCCCTGTGGTTCGACATCGACACCACAGTCAGCGCAGTTCCCTGCGTACGCGTTCTGCCTCACCCTGACCTCCTCGAGGGCGTGCCTGACAATTCCTGACCTGCTGCGCGGCGTCCCGCCGGTGCCTCGCGGCGGGGAACGTCGCTCGCACGACCATCCCCCCTAGGGCTTCGCTCCGGCGCCTGGCGAGGCATCCCGCGGATACGCCGCTCGCAACGGCCACGAATCGACAGCCACGCCCTCGCCCACGGTAGCCAGCGGCCCTGACACTCCCCGACCCGCCTACGACGCAGCCGCCCTCAGCGGTTCTCCGCCTGCTCGGGCGGCTCGTCGCGGCGGCGCTCGGCCTCCTCGCGCTCCTCGGCCGCGCGCCGCAGCCGTTCGGCCTCCTCGCGGTGCAGCCGATCCGACTCGGCGCTCGCCTCGAGATCATGGCGCAGGGTCCCCAGCTGGCGACGACGCCGCCCCGCCGACCACCGGGCCGCGATCAGGGCGACGACGCCGAGCACCCCCAGCACCACCCCGATCCACGAGCCGGTCACGAAACCAGGGGCCTCACGGGACCAGATATCGCGTCCTTCACTCGCCGCGTCATTGCCGCCGAGCACCACCGAGAGCGTGAGCAGGTTCGGGACGGCGAGCACCACCGCTGCCAGCACGAGCAGGGCGCGTATCTTCCACCGGGGCCTGAGGACGAAGGCCAGGGTCACAGTCGGCAACGCCGCGAACACGGCGCCGATGGCCAGCCCCCAGATCACTCCCGTCGGGGTGGACCCGCCGACCAGGGCACCGATCCGCTCACCCCACCAGCGCGGCAGGAAGGCGGCCGCGAGGGCGTACGCGATGAGGGCCAGGAGCACTGCGATGACCACGAGAGCGGCCCGCCGGGCCCACCGCGGGGCGCCGACACCGCGCGGCTCAGCCGGCCGCCGTGAATCCTCCGACATGACCTCATCGTGACACCGCTGGACCTTTTCCGCCGCACGTCGCACAATACTCACGTCGGCGCAGCTGGGACCGTTCCGCTACGCTGTGACCAGCCATGCTCTGGTTGATCGCGCTCCATTTCCTCGCTGCCGCGGTTGCCCCTGCCCTCATCCGGTTGCTGGACCGCCGAGCCTTCTGGGTCATGGCGCTGGCCCCCGCCGCCTCCTTCGCCTGGCTGCTGCCCCAGACCCTCGAGGTGACCCGCACCGGTGAGGCGGTGAGCGAGCGGATCGCCTGGGTGGAGTCGATCGGCCTGGACCTCGACTTCACGATGGGCCCCTTCGCCGCGATCCTCGCACTGCTGGTCACCGGCATCGGCGCCCTCGTCCTCATCTACTGCTCGTGGTACTTCCGCCCCGGGGACCCGGAGATGTGGCGCTTCGCGGGCGTCCTCACCGGCTTCGCGGGGGCGATGCTCGGTCTGGTGCTCTCGGACAACGTGTTCGTGCTCTACACCTTCTGGGAGCTCACCACCGTCCTGTCCTTCCTGCTCATCGGCCACAACCCCGACCGGCGCGCCAACCGGCGCGCCGCGATGAGCGCCCTCATCGTCACGACCTTCGGCGGTCTGACGATGCTCATCGGCCTGGTGATCCTCTATGTGCAGAGCGGCACCGCGCTGCTCAGCGAGATGATCGCCGCGCCCCCGGAGCCCAATGCCTGGGTGACCGCGGGTGTCATGACGGTCCTGGTCGGCGCCCTCTCGAAGTCCGCACTGGTGCCCTTCCACTTCTGGCTCCCCGGCGCGATGGCCGCTCCCACCCCCGTGAGCGCCTATCTGCACGCCGCGGCGATGGTCAAAGCCGGTGTCTTCCTCGTCGCGCTGATGGCCCCCGCCTATGCCGACACCCCCGGCTGGCGCCCGCTGCTGGTCACCCTCGGCATCCTCACGATGATCGTGGGAGGTCTGCGCGCACTCCGCCAGTACGACATCAAGCTGCTGCTCGCCTACGGCACCGTCAGCCAGCTGGGCTTCCTGGTCGCCATGGCCGGCACCGGCACCCGGGCCGCCGGCTTCGCCGCCCTCTCGCTGCTGTGCGGCCACGCGCTGTTCAAGTCCGCCCTATTCCTCATCGTGGGCATCATCGACCGATCCGTCGGCACCCGCGACCTGCGCGAGCTCAACGGGCTGCGCCAGGCGCGGCCCGTCCTCTTCGTGACCACCCTCATCGCGGCCGGTTCGATGGCCGGCATCCCCCCGATGCTCGGATTCACCGCGAAGGAGGCGGGGCTCGCCGCCTATGTCGACCTCGGTCACGATCTCGACTGGCAGCTCGGCGCCTGGCTGGCGCTCGCGGGCATCGTCGTCGGCTCGATCCTGACGATGGCCTACACCGCACGCTTCGTCTGGGGCGCCTTCGGCAGCAAGCCCCATGTCCCCAGGTGCTCGCCGCGTACCTTCTCCCCCGGCTTCCAGGGCGTGCCGGTGTTCATCACCCTGTTCACCATCGCGGGCGGACTCGCCGGCAGCTGGCTGACGCCCCGCATCGCCTCCTATGCCGACACCTTCCCCGAAGGCGCCCACGAGCCCGTCCTGGTGCTGTGGCACGGTTTCACCCCGGCGCTCGGACTCTCCGTCCTCTGCATCGTCGCCGGACTCGCGCTCTTCTACTTCCGCCGACCCGTCGCCGTGGCCCAGCACGCGGTGGTGGACCGGCTGCCGATGCCCGATGCCGATCGCTCGTATCACGCCATCATGCGCGGTATCGATCGGCTGGCGGTGGAGGTCACCGGTCGCACCCAGCGCGGTTCGCTGCCCTTCTATCTCGGCGTCATCCTCGTCACGCTGATCATCGTCCCCGGCTGGGCGCTGATCCGCGCCTGGGAGACGCCCCAGGTCAGCGATATCCGGCTGGCCGACAACTATCTGCAGATGGCCGCCGGGATCCTGATGATCATCGCGGCCGTCCTCACCGTGCGCTCGCGGCGCCGGCTCCGCGCGGTACTGCTGCTCGGGCTGACCGGTTACGGCACGGCAATCCTCTTCGTCGCCCACGGCGCCCCGGACCTCGCACTCACCCAGGTGCTCGTCGAGACCTTCCTGCTGGTCACCTTCGTGCTGGTCCTGCGCCGCCTCCCCCCGTTCTTCTCCGACCGGCCCTTCAACGTGATGCGCTGGGTCCGCATCGCGATCGGCACCGGCGTGGGGGTCCTGGTGGCCGGGGTCGCGCTGATCGCGTCCAATGCCCGCGTCGCCGAGCCGATCTCGGCCGGCTGGCCCGACCCCGCCTATGAGTACGGCGGCGGCAAGAACATCGTCAACATCACCCTCGTCGACATCCGCGCGTGGGACACCCTCGGCGAGCTGAGCGTGCTCGTGGTCGCCGCGACCGGCGTCGCGAGCCTGATCTTCCTCATCACGGACCGCTCCACCCGCTCCCTGAGCCGCCCGCACCGCGTGGTCACCCCGGACTCCAATCAGTGGCTGGCCGCCAACCTGCACGATGCCCGCCGCTCCATCGTCTTCGAGATCGTCACCCGGCTGATCTTCCACACGGTAATCGTGTTCTCGATCTACCTGATGCTCGCCGGTCACAATTCCCCCGGCGGCGGCTTCGCCGGTGGTCTCATCGCGAGCCTCGCGCTGATGATCCGCTACCTGGCGGGCGGCCGTGAGGAGCTCGACAACGCCGCGCCGGTGGATGCCGGCCTCGTCCTCGGCACCGGTCTGGCCGTGGCGGCGCTCTCGGGCATCATCCCGACCCTGCTCGGCGGCGGTGTGCTGCAGAGCGCCATCTTCGACGTCCCGCTCGGGCCGCTCGGCGAGCTCCACCTGGTGACCTCCGTCTTCTTCGACATCGGCGTGTACCTCGTGGTCGTCGGCCTGGCCATCGACGTCCTGCGCAGCCTGGGGGCCGGTATCGACCAGCAGGCCGAGGACGAAGACCTCGACGAGGAGGCGACCCCCGCATGAGCGAGCACTCCCGCCAGCGAGCGAACCATCGATACGGCATTCACGGCGTATCCCCCGTGTCGCGCGCTTCCTTCACGGGGGTGGCGGCATGAGTCCGAATCTGGTCTTGGTGATCGTGGCCGGCGTCATGGTCGGCACCGGCGTCACGCTCATGCTCGAGCGCAGCCTCACCCGCATCCTGGTGGGCTTCGTGCTCATCGGCAACGGTCTCAACGTCCTGCTGCTGATCGCCTCGGGACCGGCCGGTCGCGCGCCGCTCATCGGCGAGGGCGAGGGGCCGATGAGCGATCCCCTGCCCCAGGCGATGGCCCTGACCGCGATCGTCATCACCCTCGGCGTCACCGCCTTCGGCCTCGCGCTCGCCTATCGCGCCTTCCAGCTGACCGGCACCGACGATGTCCAAGACGACCTCGAGGACGACTTCATCCGCCGCCGCGCCGAACGCGACGAGGCCTCCACGACCTTCGAGGACACCGAGCTCGACGAGTCGCTGCCCGATGAGGAAGGCGCCGACGAGCCCGACGACATCGGCGTGTCCACCGACACGATCCGCGGAGGGGATGACCGATGAGCGACCATGTCCTCGAACAGCTGGTGCTCGCACCGGTCATCATCCCGCTCCTCGGAGCGGGACTGTGCCTGGCCTTCGGCCGCTATGCCTTCCTCCAGCGCATCATCAGCATCGTCACACTGGCGCTCGTGGTGGCCGCATCGGCGACACTGCTGTACCGCGCCGATGCCTTCGGTCCCCAGACCTTCAATGTCGCGGGTTGGCCGGCCGAGCTCGGCATCAGCCTGGTCGCCGACCGGTTCAGCTCGCTGATGCTGATCGTGTCCACGATCGTGACCCTGGTGGTCCTGCTGTACTCGATCGGCCAGGGCATCGTCGAATACGGCCGTGAGACACCGCTGTCGGTCTTCTACCCGACCTTCCTGGTGCTGAGCGCGGGCGTCTCCAATGCCTTCCTCTCGGCCGATCTGTTCAATCTCTTCGTCGGTTTCGAGATCCTGCTGGCATCGTCCTATGTGCTGATCACCCTCGGCGGCACCAATGCCCGCGTCCGATCGGGCACGATCTACATCATCGTCAGCCTGATCTCCTCGGTGCTGTTCCTCATCGCGATCGCCGCCGTCTATGCGGCCACCGGCACCGTCAACTTCGCCCAGCTCGCGACGCGCTTCGACGAGCTGCCCTCGGGGGTGGCGACGCTATTGCAGCTGCTGCTGCTGCTGACCTTCGCGGTGAAGGCCGCGGTCTTCCCGCTCTACGCCTGGCTTCCGGACTCCTATCCCACCGCTCCCGCACCGGTCACCGCGGTCTTCGCCGGCCTGCTGACCAAGGTCGGCATCTATGCGATCCTGCGCACCCAGACGCTGCTGTTCACCCCGGACACATTGCGCACGCTCCTGCTGTGGGCGTCCATCCTGACGATGGTGATCGGCATCCTCGGCGCGGTCGCACAGTCGGACATCAAACGTGTTCTGTCGTTCACCTTGGTCAGCCACATCGGCTACATGCTCTTCGGCATCGCCCTGGGAACGCAGCTGGGGATGCAGGGCGCGGTCTTCTACATCGCGCACCACATCACGGTGCAGACCACCTTGTTCCTGGTGGCCGGACTGGTCGAGTACCGGGCCGGGACCACCAACCTCGATCGTCTCGGCGGGCTCGCCCGACTGGCCCCGATCCTCTCGATCATGTTCTTCATCCCCGCGATGAATCTCGCCGGGATTCCACCGTTCTCCGGATTCCTGGGCAAGCTCGCCCTCGTACAGGCGGGGGTCGAGGACCACGAGTGGCTCGCGGCGACCGGCGTGGTCGCCGCGATCGCCACCAGCCTGCTGACCCTCTATGCGATCGCCAAGATCTGGAACCGCGCCTTCTGGCAGCCCAAGGACGAGGACGAGCTGCCCTCGGCCTCGCTGACCATGGACTGGACCCCCGGTGGCGGCGGATCGCTGCACGGCACCAAGAGCGTCGCCACCAAGACGCAGCGCACGACCAGCTGGAAGGAACTCGAGGACGATTCCCGGCTTCCCGCGCGGATGGCCATGCCGACCCTCGCGCTGGCCCTCGTCACGGTGGGGCTGACGGTCTTCGCCGGTCCGATCATGGGCTATGCCGACCGCGCGTCTACCGAGCTCCTCGAACGCACGCCGTATATCGAGGCGGTGTTGAGCAAGTGAACCGGCTGCGCATCCCCGTCATCATCGGGCTGACCATCGTCTGGTCCATGCTCTGGGGCGAGATCACGGTGCTGAACGTCATCGGAGGTCTCGTGGTCGCGACCTTGGTGATCACGGTGTTCCCGTTCCCCTCGGTCGATCTGCACGGCCGCTTCCGACCGCTGTCGGCGCTCGTGCTGCTGGCACGATTCCTCTTCGATCTGGTGGTGGCGAGCTTCCAGGTGGCGTGGATCTCGATCCGGCCGGCGGCCCCGCCGCGCAGCGCGGTCATCGAGGTGCACCTGGTGGGAAGCTCCGATCTCCTGCAGGTGATGACCGGCGAGCTCGTCTCGCTCGTGCCCGGATCGCTGTTGATCGAGCTGGATGCCGAGACCGGTCGCATGTGGCTGCACGTGCTGGACGGTTCGACACCCGAGGCGGTGGAGTCGGCCCGGCGCAAGGCTCGAGCCCAGGAGCACCGGGTGCTCGCGGCCTTCGGCTCGCGCGAGGACTATGAGGCCAGCCGCCACGAGTTACAGGAGAAGGAGGCGACCGCATGACCACTGTCGGCATCATCTGTGCCGTGATCCTCGGGCTCACCGGCATCCTGTGCATGGTCCGCATCGTCCGCGGCCCGACGATGCTCGACCGCACGGTCGCCGCCGATGTCTTCGTGGCCGCCTGCGTGGGAGCGATCGGCGTCGAGGCGGCGGTCAACGGCCATACCAACACCCTGCCGGTGCTCGTGGCCCTCGCCCTGGTCGCCTTCCTCGGGTCGGTCAGCATCGCCCGCTATGCCGCTCCGGACTCCGATCGCAGCGCCGCCAAGCGCCCGGACGTCCCGGAGCAGACCCAGCGTGAGGACGAGATCCGATGATCGACTACATCGCCGGGACGCTGCTGATCCTCGGCGCCGGGTTCGCCCTGGTGGCGGGCATCGGCATCCTGCGGTTCCCCGAGCTGCTCACGCGCATGCACGCGGCCACCAAGCCGCAGACCCTGGGCCTGCTGCTGATCTTGACGGGGCTGGCGCTGCGCGCTCAGGACCTGGGCGACATCACGGTGATCATCGTCGTGGCGATCTTCCAGATGCTCACAGCCCCGGTCTCGGCGCACATGGTGGGCCGAGCATCGTTCCGCACCGGCTTCGTCGACAAGAGCCGACTCACCGCCATCGAGATCCCCGACGAATCCTAGGACCCTCCGGGTCCGACTTTTGCCGGGTTATGGCCCTCGAAGCGGTCGATCAGGGGCAACATCCCGGCAGAAGTCGGACGTAGCGCGCAGGCGTCTCAGTCGGCGAGATCGACGACGACGGGGGCGTGATCGCTCGCGCCCTTGCCCTTGCGCTCCTCACGGTCGATGAAGGCGTCGGTCACCCGCGCCGCGAGCGCCGGGGAGCCGAGCACGAAGTCGATGCGCATACCTTGGCGCTTCGGGAACCGCAGCTGCTGATAGTCCCAGTAGGTGTAGACGCCGGGGCCGGGAGTGTGCGGACGGACGACATCGCTGAACCCCGCCTCGACGATGGAGGAGAAGGCAGATCGCTCGGGTTCTGAGACATGGGTCTTGCCGTCGAAGGCCGCAATGTCCCAGACATCATCGTCCTCGGGGGCGATGTTCCAGTCCCCGGTGAGCGCGACCTGGGCCTGATCGTCCTCGGACAGCCAGCCGCGGCCGGCCGCCTCGAGCCGCTCGAGCCAGTCCAGCTTGTAGGCATAGTGCTCGTGGTCGAGCTCGCGGCCGTTGGGCACGTAGAGACTCCACATCTGGATCGAGCCGGTGGTGGCTCCGATGGCGCGGGGTTCGAGGATCTCGCCGAAGTGCGGCTGATCCTCGGCGAACTGACGGCGCACATCGGTCAGCCCCACGCGCGAGATCAGCGCGACGCCATTCCACTGGTTGACGCCGAAGTGGGCGAACTCGTAA
The DNA here is from genome assembly GCA_023417775.1 of Actinomycetes bacterium. GTDB lineage: Bacteria > Actinomycetota > Actinomycetes > Propionibacteriales > Nocardioidaceae > Aeromicrobium. Next base: position 44,127 of record JAEZEJ010000037.1, read on the forward strand.
CCCCTCGCCTCGAGGTCCAGGCCGGGGAACTGATCCTCGCGGCACTTGGTCTCCTGGATCGCCAGGACGTCGACATCGTGACGATCCAGGAAGGCGACCACGCGGTCGATCCGGCTGCGGATGGAGTTCACATTCCAGGTCGCGATACGCACCCTTCGAACCTACCGAACCGCACGAGCCGTCCGCGGCCCGGGCATGCGCCTCGAGCGGTGAGCTGTGACGCGCCACAGAGCTCGTGGCGCAGGACAGCTCACCGCTCCGGCGGTGTGGGGCTCAGAACGAGCCGATGCGCAGCGGGTAGTGGGCATTGCCGTCGGCATCGGGCTTGACGCCGAGCACATGGTGCAGCTCGATCTCGTCGCGCTCGAAGGCCAGCCGCGAGCCCGCCATGTAGAGCCCCCACACCTTGGCGCGGCCGAGGGTGACCTCGCCGAGGGCTTCGTCCCAGTTCGCCTCGAGGTTCTCGCACCAGGCCTTCAAGGTGAGTGCGTAGTGCTCGCGCAGGTTCTCCGTGTGGCGCACCTCCAGACCGGCGTCCTGCATGGCCGAGACGATGGTGCCGGAGCCGGTCAGCTCGCCATCGGGGAAGACGTAGCGGTCGATGAAGGCGCCGGCGGTGGCAGGCGAGGTGTTGTCGGACCGGGTGATGCAGTGGTTGAGCATCCGGCCGCCTTCACGGAGTCGCGACTCGGCGAAGGCGAAATAGGCCGGGTAGTTGCGCACGCCGATGTGCTCGGTGAGTCCGATGGAGCTGACGGCGTCGAAGCCGGTCTCCGGCACGTCGCGGTAGTCGCTGAACCGGACCTCGGCCAGATCGCCGAGCCCCTCCTCGGCGATCTTCTGCTGTGCCCACTCGGCCTGTTCGCGCGACAGGGTGGCGCCGAGCGCCTTGACCCCGTAGTGCTTCGCGGCGTGCCGGACCATGCCGCCCCAACCGCAGCCGAGATCGAGGAGACGGTCACCGGGCTTGAGATCGAGCTTGCGGCAGACGAGATCGTACTTCTCGTACTGGGCCTCCTCGAGTGTGGCCGTCTCGCTCGGGAAGACCGCGCAGGTGTACGTCATCGACGGGCCCAGGACGAGCTCGTAGAAGCGATTCGAGACGTCGTAGTGGTGGTGGATAGCTGCGGCATCGCGGGTCTTGTTGTGCCGCAGGCCCTCCAGGGCACGGCGCCACTTGGGCAGGTGCTCCTCGGCCGGCGGCGCCGGCGGGCGCAGGTGCTCCAGCCCGAGACTGCGCAGCACCTGCAGCATCTCTCCCGCCGACGGCACCTTGAAGCGCAGCTGGCTCATGATGAGCGACATCGCGTCGTAGGGGTTGCCGGGATGGTCGCCGTCGACCTCGAGATCACCCGACACATAGGCGCGCGCGAAGCCGAGGTCGCCGGGCGCGGTCATCAGATAGGACAGACCGCGTTCGTTGACGAGCCGGAGCGTGATCGGCGAGTCCTCGGGCCCGCCGACGCTGCCATCGTAGGCCTCGAAGCGGAAGGGCAGGCCGCCGCGCATGATGCGTCCGAGCGCATCGGCGATGGAGAGCTTGGTGTTGGTGTCGATCGTCATGAATTCCTCACTGCCTTGTCATACAGAGTGCTGAGACGACCGTCGGGGTCGTATCGCTCACGAAGGCGATCGAGGCCGGCAGTGTCGTACAGCGAATCGAAGGTGGGCCTGTCGTAGAAGGCCTCCGAATACAGGGATTTGTGGCCGCCGAGATCGTGCACCGCAGTCTCGATGCGGCGGTTGACGGCCCCGGGCGGGCTGTCCGCGGGCACCACGACCGTGCCCCAGAAGCCGGCGTTGACGTAGATGCGTCCGGGCTCGAGGGGGTACGTGGGCCAGGCCTGCGCGGTGCGCAGCGGACAGAGCCAGACCGGGCGCATGCCCACCTCGGCGTCGAACCAGTCGAGGAAGTCACCCATCCGCTCGAGCGGGACCTCGATGTCCTGGATGACCTTCTCGCGCCCGGGGACCTTCTTGAACCGGTCGAGGACCTTGCTCAGCCCGTACCTGGTGTCGAGACCGACGAGCTTGTGGAAGACATCGCTGCGCCGGTAGCGCCGAGGCCAGAGTCTCCGGACATAGGGGTTCTGGGCGCCGAACGCGCGGGAGCACCAGAACCAGTCGGTGTCCCAGCGCCAGAGGTAGTCGTACATGGTGAGGCGGTCATAGCGGCGCTGCGGGATCGACTGGTAGTAGATCTGCTGGCCCGAGTAGTCGCTGACGGGACCGGGGTCGTCGGTGAAGGTCGCGAGCGTCACGTAGATCTCATCGGGCGTGAACGCGGTGGCGTCGATCGCGTCCACGCGGTCGCCGTCGTACTGCGCGGAGTCGGCGACCTCCTCGATGATCTTGGCGGCCTCGGTCGAGCCATCCGTGCGCACGTGCCGCAGCCGCACATAGGGGGGCACTTTCTCCAGACGGATCTTCAGGCGGACCGCGTAGCCGAGGCTGCCGTAGGAATTGGGGAAGGCGGCGAAGAGATCGGCGTGCTCGTTGTCCGGAGCGGCGGTCAGGAGATCGCCGGCACCGGTGAGGACCTCCATCTCGATGACGGCCTCGTGCGGCAGCCCGTTGAGCAGCGAGGTGGACTCGATGCCGAGGCCGGTGACCGCGCCGCCCAGGGTGATGGTGCGCAGCTGCGGCACGACGGTGGGGATGAAGCCGTGCGGGAGGGTGGCGTCGACGAGGTCCTCGTAGGTGCACATCCCTTGCACGTCCGCGGTGCCGGCGACCGGGTCGACCTCGATGACGCCGTCGAGACCGGAGACGTCCAGACCGGGCCCCGATGTGGCCTGGCGTGGACGGAACAGATTCGAGGTGCGTTTGGCGAGTCGAATGGGCGAGCCTGGCGCGATGGACCGATAGGAGGTGCGTAACGCGTCGACGGCCTGGCGATGTTGATCCCAACCGTGCATACCTGCAGGCTATCCCTCCCCTCCGTCAGCGCACCGGAGGAGGTCTTCGAGATCACGGGTTCGTTGGCTCAGAAGAGGAACCAGATGAGGGCCTCGGTCGCGGTATCGGCACGCAGCTCGTCCACGGTCTCGTCGGTGCGCAGCTCGTCGCCGGGCGCGAGCCGATCGCCGCCGAGGACGAGGCAGCCGCGGGTGACGTGGATGAGCGTGCGCGGCGCGGCGGGCATCTCGATGACATCGCCCTCGCCCAGGACCGCGACCCGCAGCTCGGCCGGGGCGTGGACCTCGACGGCCGGGTAGAGCCCCACGACGCTGGTGCCCAGCTGGGCCTGCGCGTACTCGGGATCGCCTTCGTTGTCGCTGCGCAGCATCATCTGCACGAAGGTGAGGCCCTCGACGGTCGACGCATTGCGCTCGGTGTGCTCGACCCCCGACCCGGCACTCAGTCGTTGGGCGAGCCCGGGCGGGATCTCGCCACCCGCCCCAGTGGAGTCCTCGTGCGCGAGGAGTCCGTCGAGCACCCAGGTGACGATCTCGACATCGGTGTGGCGATGGGCGTCGTAGCCGGCACCCGGAGCGATGTGCTCGGTGTTGATCGCGATGATCGGCCCGAAGGCGATGTTGTCGGGATCGTAGTGGGCGCCGTAGGAGAAGGAATGGAAGGTCTCCACGCCCTCGCCGATCGTATGGAAGCGCTGTCCGGCGCGGCGGATGTCACGCATAGCCGAGCTCGTGCAGACGGTCGTCGTCGATGCCGAAGAAGTGAGCGATCTCGTGCACGACGGTGATGCGGACTTCGTCGACGACCTCGTCCTCGCTCTCGCAGATCGCCAGGGTCGGGTTGCGGAAGATCGTGATGCGATCGGGCAGGTGTCCGCCGTAGTGCGAGTCGCGTTCGGTGAGAGGGATGCCGTCGTAGAGCCCGAGCAGGTGGGGTTCCGCAGCGGGTGCGTCGTCCTCGATGAACATGACGACGTTGTCCAGCAGCGCGGTCAGCTCCCCGGGCACCTGCTCGAGCGCGGCGACGCACAGCTGCTCGAACCGCTCCTCGCTCATCTCCATCACGCGGCCCAGTCTGCCGCACCGAGTCCAGCCGGGCAGGTGCATCGAGCCGAGAGCCGACCGACTATGCTGGCCGGGTCCGGCCCCCTTCGTCTAGCGGCCTAGGACGCCGCCCTTTCAAGGCGGTAGCGCGGGTTCGAATCCCGTAGGGGGTACCAGAGATGGCGCTGACCGAGTAGGGACGCCGCGGACCCTGGCGCCGGCCTCACGCGCGCGAGTCGCGGCGGCGGACCAGTCCCCACCAGCCGTACCAAAGCCAGAAGACCGTCATCGCCACGAAGATGACCGCCTGGATCACCCTGAACGTGTCGGCACCGCTCGCCAGACGCATCAAGAGGAAACACGTGTAGACGGCGACAACGACGGAGAAGACACGAGCCACCACGAGGAACGACCTCGACACATGGGGTCGCTCGCTCATGTCACCACTGTAGGCGACGCGCGGAGCCCGGCCGACCGCGAGAGAACCATCGGAACCTCTGTGAGACTGGAGATATGAGTCCAGGGCCCGCTCCCAAGCGTCCTTGGAGCGAGCCGTCCCGCTGCGTCTGCGGAGCCCGCGGCGTCCTGCACTTCGACGACTCGCATGTGGCGCGCGGAGATCTGCCGCCGCGTGCCGAGGCCTCCTTCTTCGACTGCCTCGACGGCGGGCTGTGGACCATGAGCCACCGGGCCCCGCATCGACCGAGGTTCCTATGAGCACGCAACCGCCGGACCGCACCTATGTGGTCACCATGGCCTGCATCACCTTCATCGTCGCCTGGCTGGCGATCGGCGCTCCGCTGGGCATCGCGGCGGGCTGGCCCTGGTTCGTCTGGGTGCCGGCCAGTGTGCTCGCCGGACTCGTCACCGGCGCGATCGCCTATCGCATCTGGCGAGCCAGCAACGGCGACTGAGCCGGCGGCCACCGGCTCAGTCACGCGGCCCTGCGGAACGTGTCATCGCGAGCTTCGTCACCAACACCGAGGCCAGGATCGCGATCACCCAGCGGACGAGCATCGGGAACTTCGTGGTGATATCGAGCACCAGGTTTACGGCGAAGGCTGTCAGAACGCTGGCGACGACGATGATCACCCCGCGTCTCTCGTCAGTCATCCGTTCACTATGGCATCCGCACCTGACGCGGTCGGTCGTACTCGCGAGATCGCTGCTGGCCTCCTGACCGGCTGGCGCGTGTCGCCATACTGGAGGACATGTCCGCCGGCCGGTTCGCCCCCTCTCCGTCGGGCGACCTGCATCTCGGCAACCTCCGGACCGCGCTGCTGGCCTGGCTATTCGCCCGCTCCACCGATCGGCTGTTCCTGATGCGGATGGAAGACCTCGATCGAGTGCAGCCGGGCGCCGCCGAGCGGCAGCTCGAGGATCTTCGCGCCCTCGGGCTGGACTGGGACGGCGATCCCGTCCGGCAGACCGACCGACGCGCGCTCTACAACGCCGCGCTCGACCGGTTGGTCGCCGAAGGGCGGACCTTCGAGTGTTTCTGCACGCGCCGCGAGATCCTCGAGGCTCCCAGCGCACCGCACCTGCCGCCCGGCGCCTATCCGGGCACCTGCCGCGATCTCACCGAGGACGAACGCGAGATTCGACGTGCCGAGCGAGCCCCGGCCATCCGCCTGCGATCGAAGGTCGACAGCTGGACCGTCCACGATGTCCTGCACGGGGAGGTGACGGCCGGGGTGGACGACTTCGTGCTCCGTCGCGGCGATGGCGTCCCCGCCTACAACCTCGCGGTCGTCGTCGACGACGGCGAGCAGGGCGTGGACCAGGTGGTCCGTGGTGACGACCTGCTGACCTCGGCACCGCGCCAGGCCCATCTCGCCGACCTGCTCGGCTTGGACGTCCCGCAGTACGTGCACGTGCCGTTGGCCCTCAACACCGGCGGCCAGCGGCTCGCGAAGCGCGACGGAGCGGTGACCTATCGAGAACTCACCGGACGCGGCATCGACGTGTTCGCCACGATCACCGACTCACTCGGTCTCTCGGGCTCAGCACCGGAGCAGTTGCTCGCGAGCTTCGATCCCGCCAGGCTCCCCCGCACTCCCTGGACCTTCGAGCCGCCCGCCTGAACCGAGATTTGCTCCGTATTCGTCAACCGAAGGGGTCACCGGTTGACGAGTACGGAGCAAATCTCGGTTCAGCGTGGGTCAGATGAGGCCCTTGTCCTCCAGCCAGTCCTTCGCGATGGTGGCGGGAGCGGCCTTCTCGTCCCCGGAGCTGCGGGTGTTCATCTCGATCAGGTCCTCGGTGGTCAGCTCGGCCGAGACCCGGTTGAGCACCTCGATCGCCTCATCGCTCACGGTCTCGCTGCTGATCACGGGCACCACATTCTGCGCCGCGATCATGTTCTCGGGGTCCTCCAGTGTCACCAGGTCGTTCTCGACGATCGACGGTGTCGTGCTGTAGATATCGGCGACGTCGACCGTGCCGTCGAGCAATGCGCTCAGCGTGGCAGGACCGCCACCGTCGTTGATCGGCGTGAAGTCGACCCCGGTGATGCCGTACACCCGCTCCATGCCGGGAATGCCGTACGGGCGCTCGGCGAACTCGGGATTGGCCGCGAGGCTGAGTCCATCGATATCGGCGAGGTCCGCGATCGACTCGAGGTCGTTCTCGCTGGCGAACTCCGGGGTGACATTGAGCGAGTCCTTGTTCTCCGCCGGTGCGGGGTCGAGGACCTCCAGGCCGTCGGGCAGCGCATCGGGCAGCTCGGCCTCGATGTCCTCCGGGGACGTGGCGGTGGCCTCGGAGTCGATATAGCTGAGCAGATTGCCCGTGTACTCCGGGAGCATGTCGAGCTCGCCGTTCTCCAATGCCGGGAGGTAGACCTCGCGGGCGCCGATCTGCATCCGCCGTTCGACCGAGAAGTCCTCGGCCTCGAGGGCTTGGGCGTAGACCTCGGCGATGATCTCGCTCTCGGGGAAGGCCGCCGAGCCGATCCGTACGGTATCGCTGTCGCCGCCTCCGTCGGAGGAACTCGGATCACTGCACGCGGTCAGCGCGAGGGCGGCCACGGCGACGACCGCCGCGGTACGGGTGGTTCTCATGCTGTCTTCTCCTTCAGCTGGGGTTGTCTGTCGGCCGGCGAGGCATGTCGCACGGCGAGGCGTTGGGTCACCGCGAAGATCGCGTCGATGATGAGCGCGAGCACCACGACGATGATCGCGCCTCCGAGGACGCGAGGCGTGTCACGGACGGCGAGCCCGTCGATGATGTACCGCCCGAGACCGCCGACGCCGATGAACGCGGCGACGGTGGCGGTCGCGATGACCTGGAGCACGGCGGAACGCAGGCCACCGATGATCAGCGGCATGGCGAGGGGGAGCTCGACCCGGGTGATGACCTGCGTCTCGGTCATCCCCTGGGCCCGAGCGGCATCGACCGTGGCGGGATCGACCGATTCCAGTCCCGAGTAGATCCCGGCCAGCAGCGGTGGGATGCACAGGACGGCCAGGGCGATGATCGCGGGAGTCAGTCCCACCGAGGTGGCGAGCACGATCAGGGTGATCAATCCGAGCGTCGGCAGGGCCCGCAGGGCGCCGGTGACCAGCACCGCGGTGTTCTTCCAGCGCCCGGTGTGACCGACATAGAGACCCAGCGGAACCGCCACCACCGAGGCGACCAGCACCGTCAGAGCGGTGTATCCCAGATGCTGTGCGGTGCGCCAGGGGATCCCGGAGCCGCCGCTCCACTGGGCCGAGTCGGTCAGCCAGCCGACCGTGTCGTTGATCAGGCTCATCCCTCACCACCTCCCGCGCGCACCACACGTGACCAGGGCATGAGGAGCCTCCCGATGGCGACGATGATCGCATCGAAGACGAAGGCCACGATCACCGTCAGCACGATGCCCGTGGCGATCTCCGTCGTGAAGTCGCGGTTGTAGCCGTTCGTGAACAAGGACCCGAGATTGCGCACCCCCGTGAGCGCGCCGATGCTCAGCAGGCTGACGGTGCTGACCGAGACGACCCGCAGCGAGGCGAGCATCACCGGCCCGGCGAGCGGGAGCGTGACGGTGAACGCGCGTTGGGCGCGGCTGTAACCGCAGGCCGTCGCCGAGTCGAGCACCATCGGCGGCACCGAGCGCAGCGCATCGGCCACGCTGCGGACCATGATCGCGAAGGCGTACACGGTGAGCGCGATGACGATACTGAGCACGCTCAGCCACGGCAGTCCCAGGAGCGACGGCAGGATGACGAGCAGCGGCAGCGACGGGATCGTGTAGAGGATGCTGCCGATGCTCAGGACACCGCCGCTCAGCTGGCGCAGCGAACGGCGCGAGGAACCACCGGCCGCATAGGCGAACCAGCCGACGGGGAGCGCCAGGGCGAAGCCCAGCACGATGCAGAGGGCGCTCACCCACACGTGCTGCCAGGTGAGCTCGATGAGCAGATCGCGATTGGCGAAAGCCCACTTCACTGAAGAACCCCAGCCGGGCGGCCGTACTCGTCGACGACGATGCGCTGCCCGTCCTTCTCCTCGATGCGGAGGGCACGTTGGCCGCGCTCGAGTCCGACGAAGCTGCGCACGAAGTCGTCGGCCGGGTCCGCGAGGATCTCCTGGGGGGTGCCGATCTGGGCCACCTCGCCGCCCTGCTTCAGGATGACGACCTGATCGCCGAGCGCGAAGGCCTCCTCGATGTCGTGGGTGACGAAGACCGTGGTCTTCTCCAGCTCTCGCTGCAGGCGCCGCATCTCGGCCTGCAGCTCCGCGCGCACGATCGGGTCGACGGCACCGAAGGGCTCGTCCATCAGCAGGATATTGGGATCATTGGCCAACCCCCGCGCCACGCCGACCCGCTGACGCTGTCCTCCCGACAGCTGGCTCGGGTACTTGGTGTAGAGCGAGGAGTCCAGGCCCACGGTGCCGAGCACCTCCGCGGAGCGGTCGAGGGCGCGCTTCTTGGGCACGCCGCACAGCCGCAGCACCGTGGCGACATTGTCGATGACCTTGCGATGCGGGAGGAGCCCGGCATGCTGCATGACGTAGCCGATGCTGCGCCGCAGATCGACCGGGTTCTGGGTCGCGACGTCGACATCGTCGATGAGGATCTGGCCCTCCGTCGGCTCGACCATGCGGTTGATGCTGCGCAGCAGCGTCGTCTTGCCGCTGCCCGATGAGCCCACCAGCACGACGGTGGCGTGCGAGGGCACGATGAGATTGAAGTCGGAGACGGCACGGGTGCCGTCCTCGAACTGTTTGCCGACCGATCGGAACTCGATCATGGGTCTCCTGACCACAGAAGCGGATGCCTCGTGACAGTCTTCCAATGCCCACTGACAACGGCAATCGGAAGAGCCCCACCCCCGTGTTGGCCGGTTGGGGACTGTGCAGTAAAGTAGCGTTCGCGATCGATGAGGTCGCAACGCACAAGGCCCCGTGGCGCAGTTGGTTAGCGCGCCGCCCTGTCACGGCGGAGGTCGCGGGTTCGAGTCCCGTCGGGGTCGCGTAGAAACGAGTGAAGTCCGCACCGTCCGGTGCGGGCTTCTTCTCGTTTCGGAGCGATCACGACGGGAGGCGTCAGATCGCCTCGCCGGTGCCAGCGTCGAGGAGATGCCAGCCGTCCCGCGTACGCAGCTCGGCGAAGACATCGATCACCTCGCCGACCGGAGCGTTCACGAGGATGAACCGCACCTGCCCCTCTCCGACGGTGAAGGTGATGCTGCCGACTCCGTAGGGCAGGACGACACCCGAGGTCTCGTCGAGCTCGCCGGAGTCGAGCCCCTTCTCCCTGAACCGGCGATTGAGGTCCTCGGCCAGCTCCTCGGGGGTTCCGAGGGGCGGGAAGTCGTCGAGGCCGGCGCTCTCGGTGAACTCCCCCGGGTCGGACACGCCGTCGGGCACCCGGAAGGCCATCATCATCATGCTCATGGGGTGAGGATAGAGATCGTATGAGCCGGATCACAGTGCCGCGGGGAATGACATCGGCGTCCCATGTGGTTGAAAGTCGTATGACTTCAGCGACCTTGGACCATCTGACACCCCTGGACGAGCGAGCCCTGGACATCCTCTTCCGCGAGGGCCGGACGAGCAACTCGTTCAGCGACGAGCCGGTCTCCCCCGAGACGCTGCGCGAAATCTACGAGATCGCCAAGTTCGGGCCGACGGCCGCCAACAGCCAGCCGCTGCGCATCGTCTTCCTGACGAATGACGAGGCCAAGGCCCGACTGCTCCCGCTCATGGCCGACAACAACCGGCCGAAGACCGAGTCCGCTCCGGTGGTCGCCATCCTCGCCGCAGACGCGGACTTCAACCGTCGCATGCCGGAGGTCTTCCCGCACGCCCCCGAGTCCGAGCACTGGTTCGGCGACCTGGAGTCGCGACAGCGGGTCGCCGAGTTCAATGCGGGCCTCCAGGTCGGTTACACGATCATGGCCGTCCGCGCCGTCGGCCTGGCCGCCGGGCCGATGAACGGCTTCGATCACGAGGCCGTCGATGCCGAATTCTTCGCCGGCACGAACCTGCATTCGGTGGTCGTCATGAATATCGGCAAGCCTGGCGATAACCCCTGGTTCGACCGCCTGCCGCGCCTCGCCTACGAGGACGCCGTCACGGTGCTCTGACTCGCACCCCGAATCGGCCGGAGCCCGTGCGATGCGATAGTGTGAACGTCGCTCGCGGCTCCGGCCGATGAGTATCGGCCAGGTAGCTCAGTTGGTACGAGCGTCCGCCTGAAAAGCGGAAGGTCGCCGGTTCGACCCCGGCCCTGGCCACAGTGAGAGCGCCGGTCCCGCAGCGAGGGGCCGGCGCTCTCGACGTTCTCGGCACCGCGGGAGAACCGCGCTCGGAGCGCGGCGGCGAACTGTGAACCCACCGCCGCCAGCGGAGGTGGGAGCCTCAGCGTCCTCGAGGCCTCATCCCTGCGTGTCACTCACCGGAGAGATCCGGTACAGCAGCCGCGCCAGCTCGCCACGTTCCTCGGTCGTGAGCGAGCCCGTCGCATGATCCTCCGCGGCGCGGACGCGGGGTCGCAGCTCCTGTGCCGCCTCGCGTCCCCGTTCAGACAGGTGCACGTGCACGCGCCGCCGATCCCCTCGATCGGCATTGCGATACACGAGGGCGCGGCTCACGAGCCGATCGATGATCCGCGTCAACGTCGCGCCGCTGATCCCCGTCGCATTCGCCAACGCCGTCATCGTGCATGGTCCGGACATCTCCAGATAGTCCAGGACACTCCACTGATCGACCGATAGATCGTCAGAGGCGAGCACGGTCCCGATATCGCGGTTGACGCGCCCGGCGACCAGCGTGAGCAGGCGGATATCGACCCTGCCCCCCGAGTGCGCGGGTCGCCCCGCTGCCGTTCCGCCCATCGACGCCCTTCCCAAGTGGCGACCGATGTCTTACGTTGGTCGCATCCTTTTCAGATGAAAATACCATCTGGAACACCTCATGGTGGTGGTGATGAACAGACAGTCGGCGAGCCGGGGACGCGAGGGAGCGGGCACCGCGGACGCGATCCGGATCGGCCTCGCCATCCCGCTGCAAGGGCCGGGTGGCATCTTCGGTCCGTCCTGCGAGGCGATCGCCGAGCTGTGCCGCCGGCAGACGAACCAGTCCGGGGTGCTCGGCCGGCCGATCGAGTTCGAGGTGATCGACGCCGGCCAGCGACCTGAGGAGGTCGCGCGCGACGTGCGGGGCCTGATCGACGCCGGACGCATCGACGCTCTCACCGGGTGGCACATCTCCTCGATCCGGGAGGCGGTCGCCCCGATCACCCAGGGGCGCATCCCGTATGTCTACACCTCCCTCTACGAGGGCGGCGAGTCACGACCCGGCGTCTTCTGCGCCGGCGAGACCCCTGCCGACCAGGTCGGCCCGGCCCTGGCGTGGCTCCGGGACGAGATGGGCCTGCGGCGCTGGCACATCGTCGGATCGAACTACGTCTGGCCGTTACGCTCGGCCCGAGCCGCCTCCGCCTACGCCAGGGCCCTCGGCCTGACGGTGCTGAGCACGAGCTTCTCCCGCTTCGACACCCAGGACTTCGGGACGATCCTCGACACCATCGAGCACGGAACCCGCGCCGACGGCGTGCTGATGTTCCTCGTCGGTCAGGACGCCGTGCGCTTCAACCGTGCCTTCGCCCAGCGCGGCCTCGACGAGTCGCTGATCAGGCTGACGCCGCTGATGGAGGAGAACATGCTGCTCGCCTCCGGGCCGGACGCCATCCGCGACCTGTACGTCGCGGCCGGCTACTTCCGCTCCTTGCCCACCGCCCACTCCCTCGACTTCGTCGGCGACTACGCGGCCGCCTTCGGCCCGGAGGCGCCGCCGCTGAACAACCAGGGCGAGTCCTGCTACGAGGGGATCACCCTGCTGACCTCCCTCTTCGCCGCCGCTCAGGACACCTCGCTCGAGGCCGTCCTGCGCGTCTCCGAAGGGATGGGCTATGAGGGCCCGCGCGGGGCGATGGAGCTGCGGGCGGGTCACCTCAAGCAGACGATCTACCTGGCGAAGGCGGACGTCGCGGACTTCGACGTCGTCACCTCCCTCTGATCCCAGCGTTCATCCGTGTCGCTCGTGGCGCCGCGCCTACCTCTTGACATTTACTTCCAAATGAAAATATTGTGATTGAAATCACTGGAGGTATCCCGTGCCGACCTACACCTACACCTGCCGCAGCTGCGGCTCCTTCGATCTGGTGCGCACCATCTCCCGCCGCACCGAACCCGCGCACTGCCCCGGCTGCGACCGCGAGAGCATGCGCGCGATCACCGCACCGCACCTGGCCCGACTCGACGGCTCCCTCGACCGGGCCGTGACGGGCGCCGGGCTCAGCAGCGAGAGCCCCGGAGTGACCCGACACATCCCACCCGCCGTGCGGAACACTCCCCCACCAGCCCGGCGCCCCGGCCACCCCTCACTCCCGAGACCGTGACCCATGTCCTCCGTCGGGCTCATCTACGTGGGGATCGTCCTCGTCGTCAACGGCTTGCTGCTCCTCAACTGGGTCACGCCCCGTGAGGCGGCGCCACTCAATCTCTTCGTCGGCGCGCTGCAGGTGGCGACACCGACCTATCTGATCATCGTCGCCGCGGGCGACGTCGACGCGATCTTCGCCGCCTCCGGGATCTACCTGTTCGGGTTCACCTACCTCTGGGTGGGGATCAACGCGGCCAAGGACATCAGCAATCGAGGCTTCGGCTGGTTCGCCCTCCTCGTGGCCCTGTGCACCGTCGTCTACGCCACCGAGAGCTTCGTGCGTGCCGATGACGCGGGGTTCGGCGTCATCTGGCTGCTCTGGGGCGTCCTGTGGTTCCTCTTCTTCCTCGTGCTCGGACTCGATCGCGCGGCCCTCGGCCCCGCCACCGGCGTCTACACCATCGTCACCGGCGTCATCACCACGACGGCAGCCCTGATGACCCTGCTCGGCGGCTGGAACGGCGACTGGATGACCGCGGGCGTGATCGCCGCCATCGGCATCCTCGCGCTCGCCGTGGCGGCACCGGCCGCCAGATCGCTCACCGCGCCGGACCGGGAGGTGGTCGACTGACCGGCCCGGCCACACAGCTCAGACCACATCCGCCCAGTTCCCTCCCACTTCCGACAGATAGGTGATCTCCATGCCTGACGTGATCTTCAGCGTCGATCAGTCCAAGTCCATGACGGACCAAGCCGTACCGGGTCACAACCGCTGGCACCCGGACATCCCCGCGGCCGCTTCGGTCAAGCCGGGGGCGACCTACCGGGTCGAATGCAAGGAATGGACCAACGGCCAGATCGGCAACAACGACTCGGCCAATGACGTGCGCGATGTCAACCTCGACTTCAACCACATGCTCTCCGGGCCCTTCGCCATCGAGGGCGCGCAGCCCGGCGATCTGCTCGTCGTCGACATCGTCGACATCGGTCCGGTCCCCCAGACCCAGGGCGACTACTGCGGTGAGGGCTGGGGCTACTCCGGCATCTTCTCGAAGGCGAACGGCGGCGGATTCCTCACCGACTACTACCCCGATGCCTACAAGGCCATCTGGGACTTCCGAGGGCAGCAGTGCACCTCGCGCCACATCTCCGGGGTGCGCTACACGGGCATCCAGCATCCGGGCCTGGCCGGCACCGCCCCCTCACCGGACCTGCTGGCCCAGTGGAACCGGCGCGAACAGGCGCTCATCGACACCGAGCCGAACCGGGTCCCGCCGCTCGCCATCCCGCCGACGATCCCCGGAACCCTCGCGGGGACCGCGGATGAGGAGCTGGCGGAGCGGGTCGCGCGGGAAGGTGCCCGGACGGTGCCGCCGCGTGAGCACGGCGGCAATATGGACATCATGAACTTCACCCGCGGAAGCCGGGTGTTCTACCCGGTCTACGTGGACGGGGCGATGTTCTCGATCGGCGACCTGCACTTCAGCCAGGGCGATGGCGAGATCAACTTCTGCGGGGCCATCGAGATGGGCGGCTTCGTCGACCTGCACTTCGAGCTCATCAAGGGCGGCATGGAGACCTACGGGGTCACGCACAACCCGATCTTCATGCCCAGCCGCGTCGAGCCGGTGTACTCCGAGTGGCTGACCTTCACCGGCATCTCGGTCGACCATCGCGACGACACCAATCTGTACATGGACGCGACGGAGGCCTACCGCAACGCATGCCTCAACGCGATCTCCTATCTGGAGAAGTGGGGATACACCGGCGAGCAGGCCTATCTGATCCTCGGGACCTCGCCCATCCAGGGCCGGCTCAGCAGCGTCGTCGACATCCCCAATGCCTGCTGCACCGTGTTCCTGCCCACGGAGATCTTCGATTTCGACATCCGTCCCGGAGGCACGGGACCGGTGAAGCAGGACCGCGGCCAGGTGGCCGTCGCCTCCTGACCCCCACCGTCCCCGTTGAGGGTGGCATTCGGACGCCTAACCCCTCCAGGTGCCGTCCACATGTCACCCTCGACGGGGACGCGGCGGTCGGTCAGCCGTCGTCGAGGTCAGTCGTGTCGGTATCGGCGAAGCGATGGCCCGAGAGCACCGCCGAGCGGGCGATGGCCACGCCGCCGACGACCGAGGTGGCCAGCTGCAGCGCGATCGCGATCACCACCTTGACGAGGTCGTCCAGGTCCGGATCCACCAGGGCGGTCCCACCGACCACGAAGGCCACGCCGAGACCCGCCGCCGTCGCCACCGCCGAGATCCGCATGTACACGTCCCGCAGGCGTAGCAGCCCGATCCCGGCGATCACGAAGATGGCGGCGCCGATGACCGTGAAGACCTGTCCCAGCCACTCGTACCAGCTCATCGTCGCCCCCTGACCATCACGCGAGCGAGCGACACCGCGGACAGGAAGGCCACCAGCGTCGCCACGAGTACCAGGTCGTAGGTGCCCATCCGGCCGAGCCGGGTGCCCAGCAAGGCCAACTCGGCGATGAGACCGAAGCCCAGCAGATCGGCGCCGACCGCCCGATCCGCGGGAGTCGGCCCGATGACGATGCGCACGATGGCCAGCGCGATGGCGACCGCGACGCCGATCATCGCGATCTCGACCCCGGTCATGTCAGCACCCCCTGGACCGAGATGTGCTTGCTATTCGTTGACCGAGACCACCACTGGTCGACGGATGGGGAGCACATCTCGGTTCTCCACTCGCTCATGTCGGCACCTCCCCACGCCGCGTGAGAGCCCGCAGCATCCGCGTCTCCATGTCTCGAAGGTTCGCGATGGCCGTCGGGTTGTCGGGGTCGTACATCGAGTGCACCAGCAGGTCCCGTCCGTCCTCGCGCTCCACCACCCCGATCGTCAGCGTGCCGGGCGTGAGGGTGATGAGCGCGCCGATCGCCGCGACCTCGAAGTCCGTCTGCGACTGGCACGGCATCCGCACGACCCGGGGCGACGCCTGCTGCCCGGGCGTGGCGATATCCCGCAGCACCTGACCCGCGCTCACGAACACCTGGCCGACGTACCAGACGACGAACCATCCGATCCTCAACGGCCACGTCATCGCAGCACCTCCGCCACATAGGTCGACGTGTCCAGCAGACCGGCGGCCGCCACCTCGGTCAATCCCAGCAACCCCTGGGCGCCGAGACCGAGGACCACCGTGACCGTCGCCGTCATCAGGGCCGGCGCGGCGAGCCACCAGCCGATCCGCCGATCGCGGTCCCCGCCCTCGGGCGAGGGCGAGACGAAGACGTTGTTCCAGATCTTCAGCATCGACTGCAAGGTCACCAGGCTGACCAGGATCGCGACCACCGCCACGGCGATCTGCCCCGCGTCGATCGAGGCGATGATGAGGGTCAGCTTGGCGACGAAGCCCGAGAACGGCGGGAGGCCGGCGAGCGAGAGGGCCGCGACCGCGAAGGCCGCCGCGATCACCGGCTCGCGCCGACCGATGCCGTGCAGCTCGTCGAGCCGATTGGTGCCGTAGGCGTCCTCCACCGCTCCCGTCGACAGGAAGAGCGAGGCCTTCACCACCATGTGGTGCAGCAGATAGAACAGCCCCGCCGCCAGCCCGGCGGCCGTGAACAACCCGACGCCGACGAGGATGTAGCCGATCTGGCTGACCATGTGGAAGGCCAGGATCGAGCGGGTGGTCCGCTCCCCCACGGCTCCGAGCACGCCGACCGCCATCGTCAGCGCGAAGATCGTCAGCCCGATCGCGAGCCATCGCTGATCTCCCTCGAAGAGCACGGCATAGAGCCGGTAGATCGCATAGATCGCGACCTTGGTGTGCAGTCCCGAGAACAGCGCCGTGACCGCCGGCGAGGTCGACGGATAGGCCCGCGCGAGCCACCCGTGCGTGGGGATCGTGGCAGCCTTCATCATCAGCGCCGCCAGCGCGACACCGGCCCCGGCCGCGACCCGTCCGTCCTCGGCGGCGACACCGGCGAGCTCGCCCAGGTTCACCGTGCCGGCCGTCCCGTAGATCAGTCCGACCCCGGCCAGGAAGAGCGTGGAGACGAAGAGATTGAAGGTCACATATAGTCGCGAACCGGTCACGGAGCGCAGCGTGCCGCGTCCCCGGCTCGCCAGCACGAGCAACCCGTACGAGGGCAGCAGCATGACCTCGATGAACACGAAGAGGTTGAAGACGTCCGCCGTCAGCAGCGCCCCGTCGACGCCCGCTGTGAGGGCGAGGACGAGCGGCGCGAACAGCCGCACCCGCCCGACCCCCGAGGCCACGGCGTACCAGGAGCACATGAGGGTGAGGAAACCGGTGAACAGCAGCATCAACGCCGCGAGCATGTCCCCGGCGAAGGGGATGGCGATCCCCGGCACCCAGGCTCCGACCCCGTGCGCGAGGACCTCGCCGTCCCGCGTCGCCGCGACGAGCGAGCTCGCGGCCACCAACTGTGCGGCGAGCACCGCGAAGAGCACGACCAAAGGCCAACGACGCCGGTCCCCGGCGAAGGCGGTCACCCCGGCCGCCAGCAACGGGACGCCGACGAACAGCGGCAGCAGCTCGGGGGTCATCGCCGGTCCTCCTCATCGTCATCGGCATCACTGCGACCGGTGACCGCGAGGGTGAGCAGGTACATCGTGATCGCGAAGGCGATGACGATGGCCGTCAGCACGAAGGCCTGCGGCAGCGGATCGGCGGTGACCGAGGCCAGCAGACCCGATCCGAGCGGCTCACCCCGGCGGTCCGTGCCGCCGGCGCTGAAGATCAGCAGGTTGACCGCGTGGCTCAGCAGGACGAAGCCGAGCACCACGCGCAGGAAGGTGCGCTGCAACATCAGATAGACGGCGCCGCCGATGAGGAGGCCGACCGAGAGCGCGAGCATCATCGGACCTCACCAGCCGTCCTGGCCCCGGCCCGCGGCACCCCGAGCTGGTTGAGCGCTCCGAGGATCACGCCGAACACCGCGAGGTAGACGCCGAGGTCGAACACCAGCGCGGTGGTGAAGTGATAGCCGAGGACGTCCGCGTGCAGCGGCTTGAGGAAGGATCCCTCCGCCAGTCCGACGAATCCGGTGACCGCCGCGACGGCGATCCCGGCGCCCGCGATGGGCAGATACGGCAGCCGGGAGCGTGCCTGCTCGTCGGTGGGCGCGGCAAGGTACTGCATCGCGAGCGCCGCCGCGCCGATGAGGGCGGCGATGAAACCCCCGCCCGGGGCGTTGTGACCCCGCAGCAGCGCATAGACCGATCCGATGAGCATGAGCGGCACCAGCACGCGGGCCAGCACCTTGATGAAGACCATATTGGGCTCCGCGGGGACGAGCAGTCGGTTGTCCGGGGGCGCCTCGGGGCGGGTGACCTGACGGCGCGCCTGCAGCAGCGCGGTGATGGAGAGCGCCGCGATCGCGAGCACCACCAGCTCGCCGAAGGTGTCGAGGGCGCGGAAGTCGACGAGGATCGTGTTCACGACATTGCCTCCGCCGGTCTCGGCCTCGGCATTGCGGACGAACCACTCGCCGGCCGGGGACAGATCGGGCCGGCCGGTGAGGACGAGGGTGGCCATCGTGGCCACGACGCCTGCGGCGACGGCCGGCACCGCCCGGCGCAACCGGGAGCGGACCGCGACCCGCGGGAAGCGATCGGGCAGGTGCCGCAGGGCGAGGACCATGATGACCACCGTCAGGATCTCGACGAGCAACTGGGTCAGCGCGACATCGGAGGCCCCCAGGGCGAAGAACCACATGGCAACGCAGAAGCCCGCGACCCCGACGCTGATCACCGCGCCGAGCGGTGTGCGCGCGACGACGGCCGCGCCCACACCGGCGAGGAGGAAGGCCGTCAGCACGACATCGGTCGCCTGGAAGCCCGTGGCCACAGCCGAGGGCCGGAGGGCGACGAAGCCGGCGATGCCCAGTGCGCCGATGAGCCCGATGGGGACGGCCAGGTGGAAGGCCGGGGCGTCCGTGCGCGTGAGGTCTCCGACGCGGCGGCCCGCATCGATCGTCCATCGCTGCAGCGCATCGGCCGCCGCGACCCCGCTGCCCGGGAACAGCGGACGGTCCAGGAGCCGGTCGACCGTCCGGCGCAGCAGGATGAGCACGGCACCCAGGCCGATGGCGAGCACCGAGAGGCCCAGTGCCGGGGTGAATCCGTGCCAGAGCGCCAGGTGCACACCGGCATCGCCACCCGCCGCGGTCACGGCGCGGTCGACGATCCCATCGAGCAGACCGGGGACGGCGCCGAGCCCGACCGCCGCGACCGCGGTGAGGGACACCGCGACCAGCATCGGACGGGTGCCGGCGGCCGACCTCAGTCCGGTGGGGCGACCCGGGAGCGTCCAGACGAGCATCCGCCCGCAGTAGGCGACCGTGATCGCCGCGGACAGCGCCGCCGTCACGGCGAGCCACCAGCCGCTGCCGTGCCACGCGCTGTCGAGGATCAGCTCCTTGCTGACGAAGCCGAGGGTCGGCGGCAGCCCGGCCATCGCCGCCGCGGCCAGCGCGATCATCGCCGAGGCCACCGGCATGCTCCGCGCCAGGCCGCTCACCTCGTGGATCTCGCGGGTGCCGGTGCGCTGTTCCAACAGGCCGACATACATGAACCCCGCCGACTTGAAGCAGGCATGCGCGATCACGTGCACGATCGCGGCGGTGAGCGCGGCGGTGGTGCCGATGCCGATCGTCACGGTCAGCAGGCCCAGATGACTGACCGTCGAATAGGCGAGCAGGGCCTTCAGATCGGTGCGCTGGAGGGCGAACACGGCTCCCATGACCGAGGTGAGGAGTCCCACCGTGATGAGCAGCGCCGGCCAGACCGCGGCGTGGGAGGCGGCGTCCGCGAACCGCAGCAGCAGGTAGATGCCCGCCTTCACCATCGCCGCCGCATGCAGATAGGCGCTGACCGGGGCAGGGGCGACCATCGCATCGGGCAGCCACGCGTGAAAGGGGAACTGGGCCGACTTGGTCATCGCCGCCACGGCGACGAGCACTGCGACCGTCGCGGCGAACCCGGGCCGCTCGGACCACGCCGGGTCGGCGAGGGCGGTGCTCAGACGAGTCGTCCCGGTCACCACCACGATCGTCGAGACCGCGGCCAGCAGGGACAGGCCGCCGCCGACGGTGATGAGCAGCGTGCGCGTCGCCGCGGGGACCGCGTCCGGGCCGGAGCGCAGGACCAGCAGGTACGAGCAGAGCGTGGTGAGCTCCCAGCTCACGAACAGGAGGATCAGGTCGTCGGCGAGCACCAGCATCGTCATCGCCGCGGCGAAGCCGGTCATCAGGGCGTAGTAGCCCGTGGTGGCGTTGCCGCGCAGATAGGAGGTCGAGTAGCCGATGACGACTGCTCCCACCACGAGCACCAGCAGCACGAAGACCAGGGACAGCCCGTCCATCCGCAGCCGCAGGGAGACGTCGATCGAGGGGATCCAGGGCACGGACTGGCTGACGGTGCCGTCACGGCCGAGGGCGACGGCGGCACCGGCGAGGGCGACCAGCCCGGCGGCCAGCGGCCAGCCCGCGCGCGCACCGATGATGCGAGCCAGGGCCGGGGCGAGGGCGGTGAGCGCCCAGCACCCGGTGAGGAGGCCGATCAAGGTCATGGGGGGCTTCCGGGGTCGACGACATGATCGCCGACCAGACTTCCCGGCACACCGTGAGGGAGTCTACCCATCACCGACGGTCCGGGCCACCGGCCATCCCTCACCGCCCTCGAGGGCGGTGAGCCATCAACCATCCCTCTCCGAGCGGTGAGCCATCAACCATCGCGTCCCCGTGGGCGGTCACTGCGGACGAGGCCCACCATCCGCCATGGGTGACTATCCACCGCGATCCTGCCGGGAACGATCCCGGTGAAGCATCAACCACCACGGTCCCGCCTCTGGTACACCACTCACCGATATGGCGCCCGGGTCGATCCCGGTGAGCCATCAACCAGCCGGTCTCGCGAGTGCTCAGCGGTGGTTGACCACTCACCGCCCTCGGGAGGTGGGCGCGGAGGGGATTCAGTCGATGCGGAGCACGACGAGGGTGGTGTCATCGTCGAGCGTGCCCGGCACGGCCTCCACGAGCGCATCGGCCCACCGTGGCAGGAGCGCATCGCGTGGCCCGCCCTGGCTCGCCTGACGCAGGATCTCCAGCGACGCGTCGATCGGCACCTGGCGCCGCTCGACCAGGCCATCGGTGAACATCAGCACGATGTCGCCGCTGGCCAGCTGCAGCCGGGTGGAGGTGCCGCCGGCGACGCCAATACCGAGCAACGGGCGCGGCTCGACCGCGAGCTGCTCGGCGGCGCCGTCGCGCACCCGGATCGGTGCGAGATGCCCGGCACTGGCCAACTCCAGGGTCATGTCCCGGCTGTCGAAGATCGCCACCATCGCGGTCGCGGTGCGTCCGGGCACCAGCGACCCCATCAGCCGGTCGAGCTTGTCGAGTGCCAGCTCCGGCGAGAGAGAGTCCTCGAGGTAGGCCCGCAGGGCCGTACGGACCTGCGCCATCGCCGTGGCCGCGGTGAACCCGTGACCGGCGACGTCACCGACGACGAAGGCCGTCCGGCCGTCGCGCAGCACGATCTCGTCCCACCAGTCGCCACCGAGCTGCTGCCCCTCGGCGGGACGGTAACGCGCGACCACGCTCAGCCCCTCGACCTCCGGGGCCTCATCGAGGACGATGGTGCGCTGCAGGGACTCCGCGATCGCGATCTGCTCACGTGAGCGTCGGACGATCTTGGCCTCCAGCAGCTGTCGCAGCCGGTCGGCGGTCTCCAGATGCCAGGAGCTCCACGAGGCGCTCCGTCCACGCACCGCACCACGCCACTTCTCGAAGGACTTGCGCGGGCTGAGCCGGACATCCGGCCCTTCGGCCAGCTCGAGCTCCTTATTGCGCGGATCGCCGCCCCAGGTCACGACCTCGACGAGCTCGTTGCGGGTGAACAGCAGCCCACCGCCCGCCATCGTGACGAGCAGTGCCCCCGCGGGAGCGCCCTCGACCTCAGCCAGCTCGGGATCGAGCCGCGCCAGCCGGCTGCTGGCCTGGACCAGCCCTTCATCCTCGCTGCGCGCGATGCCGGCGACCCGGTGGAGCACGTCCTCGTCCGCGGTGATGTCGCCGACCGTACGCATGCCGGAGTCATCCCACAGCGCCACTCCGTCGGCCCGCACGAGCTCAAGCAGTGCCGGATCGTCGAGCAGCGCCTCCAGGGGCGGTCGCCCGTCCGCGGCCAGCCGAGCCGTGATGCCCGCGAGCACCGCCTGCAGGTAGAGCTCCTCGACCCGGGAGTCCGAGCGCTCCCGCTCGTCGATGAGCTGCGAGGCGGTCTGCCCCAGGAACTCCGCCATGGAGCGGACATCGTGGGGCACATGATGGGAGCCGGAGT
Organism: Actinomycetes bacterium; assembly: GCA_023417775.1. GTDB lineage: Bacteria > Actinomycetota > Actinomycetes > Propionibacteriales > Nocardioidaceae > Aeromicrobium. Next base: position 66,295 of record JAEZEJ010000037.1, read on the forward strand.
AGTGGTGGCACGCCACCAGCCCCCACAGCTCGCCATCGCGGACCATCGAGACCGACATGGACGCCGTGACGCCCATATTGCCCAGATACTCCAGGTGGATCGGCGAGACACTGCGCAAGGCGGAGAAGCTCAGATCCAAGGGCGCCCCGGTGCCCGGATCGAGCACGGGCTCGAGCGGCACCGGCGTATAGCCGATATCGGCGATCAGGCGGGTCCAGTTGGCGGTGTAGAGGCGCCGCGCCTGGGCCGGGATGTCGCTGGCCGGGTAGTGCAACCCGAGGAAGCTGTTGAGGTCGTCCCGCTTCTGCTCCGCGACGACCTCGCCGTTCCACTCCTCGTCGAATCGGTACACCATCACGCGGTCGAAGCCGGTGAGCTCACGGACCTCGATCGCCAGCCGGTCGCAGAGCTCGGCGATCGTCTGGGTCTCGGTGAGCCGGCTCATCGCGGCACGCGCGGAACGGTAGGTGACGCGGCGCTGCGTCACAAAGTCCTCGGGCTCGATCTCCACGATGATGCGCTGCCCCGAATGGTGCAGGACGAGGTCGACGAGCACCCCGAGCAGGGTGCCGTTGCGGGTGTCATCGGGCAGGACCAGGTGGATCGGCTCGGTGAGGTCGCCGTCGTCCATCGCGGCGACCACCGAGGCCGCGGCCACCGCGCCGACCGCATGGGCCAGGTCGTGGCCGATGAGCTCCTCGACGGCGATGCCCAGCGCGGACGCGGTGTTCTGGGAGGCGACGACGACGTGGAAGCTCTCATCGAGGGCGAGCAGGACACCGTGCGGCTGGACCGCTCCGGGGATATGGATCGGCTCGCGGTCGCAGGTGGTGAGCGTCGCCGGCTCGTAGGCGGGGGTGTGAGCAGCGGGTGGTCGTTCGGGCACCACGACGTCAATCCTCAACTCTCGATCGTTGGGAACCGCCTGACTGCTCAACCGGTCTGGTCGATCCTATCGCCCGGGACCGACACGTGGACCCGTTGACCCTCCGGGCCGAAGAGGGCCAGAATCTCGACCGGATCGTGATCGGCAGCGGAGAACCAGTGCGGGGTGCGGGTGTCGAACTCCGCCGGCTCGCCGGGCACGAGGATCATGTCGCGGTCGCCGAGCACGAGCCGCAGGCGTCCGCTGAGGACGTACAGCCATTCGTAGCCGGGGTGGGCGCGTGGGTCTGGCGTGGCCGGCTCCTCCCTCCCTTGGATGATCTGTTTGTAGGCCATGACACCGGTGGTCCCCCGGCTGAGCGGCAGGATGATCCGGCCGTCGCGGCGGATCGGACGCACGTGCACCCGCGGGTCACCCGTCGCGGGTGCCCCGACCAGCTCGTCCAGGGGGATGGCGTATTCGGAGGAGAGCGGCAGGAGGAGTTCGAGGGTGGGCTTGCGCTGCCCCGACTCCAAGCGAGACAGGGTGCTCACGGAGATGCCCGTCGCATCCGCGACATCGGCCAGGGTGCGGTGCCGGCCGTGGCGCACCGCACGGAGTCGCTCACCCACACCGGCGAGGGCTGCGTCGATCGGGTCCATGATCTCATTTTGCCGTAACTGCAAAACGCCTTGCTCGCTGGTGGTGCGCGCCGCAGGCTGGTTCTATGACTGATTCCTACGATGCCGTGATCATCGGCGCGGGCCCGGCCGGACTCGGCGCCGCGACCGCGCTCGGCCGCTCCCGCCGCTCCGTGCTCGTCATCGATGCCGGCGAACCCCGCAACGCCCCCGCCGAGCATGCCCACAATGTCTTCACCCGCGAGGGAACGCCGCCGCGCGAGCTCCTCACCCTGGGACGCGAGGACACCGCCCCCTATGACGTGACCTATCTCGACGATCGCGTCGCCGCGGCCGACCGGACCGACGAGGGTCTCTCATTGACCGTCTCCTCGGGACGGGAGATCCACGCGCGCCGTCTCATCCTCGCGACCGGCGTGGTCGACGAGCTGCCGCCGATCCCGGGCCTGGCCGATCACTGGGGCACCCAGGTCCTCCACTGTCCTTACTGCCACGGGTGGGAGGTGCGCGACCAGCGGATCGTCGTGCTGGCCACCACGGCCATGGCCGCCCATCAGGCCTTCCTCTTCGGCCATCTGACCGATGACCTGACCGTCGTCGGGCCGGCGGTCGACGAGATCGACCCGGAGTCGCGGCGCCAGCTGGAGGCCCTGGGGCATCGTCTCGTCTCGACCCCCGTCGAGCGCGTCGACTCCGAGGACGGACGACTGGTCGGCGTCACGCTCGCCGACGGCAGCTCGGTACCGGCCGATGCGGTCACCGTTGCACCTCGTTCGGTGGCGCGCGCCGACGCCTTCCTCGCGCTGGGCGGCGAGCTCGAGGAGCATCCCATGGGCGGGCTCATCATTCCGGCGGATCCGTTGACGGGCCGTACGCCGGTCGAGGGCGTGTGGGCTGCCGGGAACGCCCGCGACCTCAGCGCGATCGTCGGACAGTCGCATGCCGATGGCGTGCGGGTCGGCGCAGTGGTCAATGCCGACCTCGTCATGGCGGATGCCGCCAAGGCCGCGGCCTAGCCATGATGGCGGCCCCGTCCAGGCGGACTCGCCGTGGCGGTACGTCAGCAACGTCATCCGCGGTCGATGGGGTTGCTGACGTACCGCCGCCGCGGATGAAAGGTTGATGGACTACCGCCAGTACGCGCACGCCCGTCGGCGGAACCCCGTCGATCCGCGCCTCCCCTGGACTCTTTTCCCCTGGATGGGAGAATCGGACACCATGGGGACCCAGCAGCCGACATCGACACCCGCCGGTGAGGCCGGCGGCGGCGTCGCCGCGCTGCTGCGCCGGGCGCAGGAGGTCGCCGATCAACTGCGCCGCGATGCCGAGGCCGAAGCCGAACGCGCCACCGCCGAGGCCCATCGCCTCGAGGAGGAGGCTCGCGAGCTCCATGCCGCGGCCGCCGCGGCCCATGACGAGGCGGCGAGCGCACTCAACCGGGCCCGCGGCCAGTGGGACGAGGCCTCCAAGGACGCCCATGAGCTGCTGCTGGAGTCCAGCGACCAAGCGAGCGTCCTCATCAGCACCGCCGAGCAGCAGCGCGACGAGCTGCTCGCCGAGGCCCGGGCGACCGCAGAGGCCGAACGCGCCGAGGCCCGCGCCGTGCTCGACCAGTACACCGCCGAGGCCCGCACCCTCCGCGAGACGGCCGAGGCCGATGCTGAGCGACTCGTCCGAGAGGCCGAGGCCCGCGCCGCCGAGCAGGATGCCGCCACCGAGGACCTCGTGGGCACCCGGCGCGCCGAGGCCGAGAAGATCGCCGACAGCATCACCACCGAGGCCCGTGAGCGCGCCACTGTCCTCGTCGAGGAGGCCACCGCCGAGGCCCGCACCCTCCGCGAGGCCGCCGAGACCGAGGTCGAGGAGGCCCGCGAACAGGCCGCGCGCGAGCTGGCCGAGGCCCGTGAACAGGCCGCGACCATGATCGAGGAGGCCCGCGCCGAGGCCGACCGGCTGGTGAGCTCCGCCGGGGAGCAGATGACCTGGGCGCGCGAGACCGTCGCCTCACTGCTGCAGACCGCCGAGCTGGAGGTGCAACGGATCCGCCTCAGCGGTCATCGCGATGCGGCCGCCGTCGTGCGACGCACCCGGGCACAGACTCTCGAGGTCGTCGCCCGGCTGCGTATGCGGCTCGCCGGCCAGATCGCCGATGCCGATCACCAGGCCCAGGAGCTCGCCGATGCGGGCCTGGCAGTGCAACGCGAGGCCGAGCAGCGCGCCGCCGCGCTGACCGCCGAGGCCGACCGGCACGCCGCCACGGTCCGGCGCGAGGCCGATGACTACGCCGCCGCCACCCAGGAGCGGGCCGAGCGCCCGCTCAGCGAGGCGGAGTCCGGCGCCAAGATGCTCCGCACGCGGGTCGCCGAGGAGGTCGTCCGCACCCAGCGCGACGCCCACGACGAGGTGCAGACCCGCCGCGAGGAAGCCCATCGCCTGCTCTCCTCCGCCCGCGAGGAGGCCGATGAGCTCCGCCGCACCGCCCGCGCGATGCTCGACGAGGCCCGTGACGAGGTCACTCGCCTGCGTCAGCGTCGCGACCAGATCACCTCCGAGCTCGGTCAGCTGTCCGGTGTCATCACCGCGCTGAGCGTGCCGGAACATCCCACCCCGAACCCCGAGGACGACACCCATGACTCCTGATTCCCCTTCCGACTTCCGCATGGTCCTGCGCGGCTACGAGCCCTCGCAGGTCGATGCGCGGCTCCAGTCGCTGGCCGACGAGGCCTCGATCGCCCGGCGCCGGATCAACGAGCTCACCGCGTACATGGAGAAGCTCGAGAGCGAGCGGGAGTCCGAGCGCAGTGCCAGCGAGCTTCCCCAGGAGCCGCCGAGCTTCGAGCATCTGGGGGCCCGGGTCGGTCAGATCCTCGCGCTGGCCGAGGAGGAGGCCCGCGAGCTGAAGGAGCGCGTGGGCGGTGAGCTCGACGCGCGCCAGGCGGAGATCGAGGGGTCGGCACAGCAGATCCGCGATGAGGCCGATCTCTACGCCGAGAAGCGCCGAGCCGATGTCGACGCCGAGGTCGCGCGACTCCTGGAAGACGCCCGCCGCACCGCCGACGACCGGATCGACGCCGCCGACCGGGAGGCCGCCGGCCGCATCCAGGAGGCCGAGGCGATCTACGAGAGCCAGCGCGCCAAGGCGGCCAAGGCGGCGGCCGACTTCGAGAAGACCCTCGCCGAACGTCGCGAGGCGGTCGAGGCGGACTTCCAGCGGCAGATGGCCGAGGCCGAGCGCCGCAGCGCCGAGCTGGAGTCGCGACTGGAGAAGCGTCAGGCCGAGGCCGATGCGGAGTACCAGGACCGGCTGCGGGAGGCCAACCGGCTGCTCACCGAGGCCCAGCAGCGCGCCGAGCAGATCGTCGGCGAGGCGAAGACGACCGCGGCCAAGGTACGGTCCGAGTCCGATCGGGAGCTGGCGGCCGCCACGCAGCGCCGCGATGCGATCAACGCCCAGCTGGCCAATGTGCGGCAGATGCTCGCCACGCTGACCGGTGGCAGCGTCCAGTTCGCCGATCCCTTCGCCGAGGCCGAGGATGTCGAGGCTGAGGGCGGGGAGACCGGGGACGAGGAGTCCGAGGCCGCGGCCGACGAGACCTCGCAGATCGAGCCGGTCGAGGACGAGGACGGGACCGAGCGCACCCGGATCATCGACCTGGGCGGCGACGCCAAGTCCTGAGCCGCGCGGTAGGGGCCGGGCCCGCCTCCGCCTCCCGAGGGCGGTGACTGACGCGCCCCTCGACCCGGTCGAGACGTGCGTCGGTCAGCGCTCGTTCTCGGGATCGGTTCACATCCGGACGAGGGTCCAGATCGCGACGAGTCCGAGCACCACGATGCAGGTGCGCAACACGGCCGGCGGCAGCCGGCGTCCGACCCGGGCGCCCAGCCAGCCGCCGATCAGCGAGCCGCTCGCGATGAGACCGGCGGCCGTCCAGTCGATCGGATGCGGGCCGCCGGTCGAGGCCACGATGACATAGGTCGTCGCGGCGACGCTGTTGACCGCCATCACGAGGATGTTCTTGAGGGCATTGTGCCGCTGCAGGGTGTCGGGGAGCAGGAAGCCCAGGATCCCCAGCAGCACGATGCCCTGTGCGGCGGCGAAGTAGCCCCCGTAGACGCCGCAGAGGGCGATCGCGGACAGGAGGAGCGCCGCACGGCCCAGCCCGATCTCGCGATCGCGGGGCTCGTCCGCCCCGCGGTCCTTGACGCGTCGCTGCAGCACCGGCTGGGCGACCACGAGCACCAGGGCGAGCACCAGCAGCCAGGGGACGATCGAGATGAAGGCGTCCTCGGGCAGATGCAGCAGCAGCCAGGCTCCGCCCAGCGCTCCGGCCAGGGAGGCGGGCAGGAACAGCGCCACCCGGCGGCCCTGACCGGCGAGCTCCCGGCGATAGCCGAAGGAACCCGTGATGTTGCCGGGGATGAGGCCGACCGCATTGCTCATCGTCGCGGTGACCGGCGGGACCCCGAAGGCGACCAGGATCGGGAAGGTGATGAGGGTCCCTGAGCCGACGATGGTGTTGATGACTCCGGCGCCGATCCCGGCGACGAAGACGACCACCATCTCCACGACGCTCATCAGTGCCTCCCCGCCCATCAGCTACTCGGTGATTGAGTAGCCGCTGGGGCACCTCCCGCTTGCTGGGGAGGAACGAGCGGCGTATCGACATCACCCACCGCGCCCAGCGTATCTTTCGCGATGACTCAGCCCGCGAGGGTGGTGACGGCGGCGACGGCGGCCGCCGGTTCGGCCTGCTCGGGCACCTCGCCCGGACCCCACGGCGGCGGGGTGCGGCGCACGATGACCACCGGGATACCGCGTTCGGCCGCGACCTGCAGCTTCGGCCAGGTGTAGGAGCCGCCGGAGTCCTTGGTGACGATCACGTCGATGTCGTGATCGCTCATCAGGGCGCGTTCGCCGTCGAGCGTGTAGGGACCGCGGCTGGCGAGGACGGTCCAGGCGGCGGGCACCTCGTGGTCGGGCTCGTCGACGACCCGCACGAGCGCCGCATGGTCGCGCAATGGCTCGCTGAAGTGACCGAGGTGACGGCGGCCGATGGTCAGCATCGGCCGTCGGCCGAGGTCTGCGGCGACCGATGCCGCTTCGTCGTGATCGGCGACCCAGTGCCAGCCGTCCGCCCCGGGCGCCTCGCTCCAGCCGGGGCGGGCCAGGCGGACATAGGGCAGGCCCTCGTCACGAGCGGCCTGGTAGGCGTTGCGGGTGATCTGCTCGGCGAAGGGATGGGTCGCGTCGAGGATGCCGGTGACATGCTCGGCACGCAGATAGGCGCGCAGCCCCTCGACGCCGCCGAAACCGCCGATCCGCACCTCGCCGACCGGCAGCCGCGGCCGGGCGACTCGTCCGGCGAGCGAGGACACGAAGGACACCCCGGCCTCGTCGAGCAACCTCGCCGCCTCGCGCGCCTCACTCGTGCCCCCCAGCACCAGTACCGAGATGTGCTCCCTATTGGTCGACCCGGACGGCTCCTCGTTGACGAATAGGGAGCACATCTCGGTACTGGTCATCGCAGAGTCCTCAGTGGGGCGGGGCCGGAGGTGGCCAGATCCAGGAGGGCGTCGAGGTCGAGATGGGCCTCGGCGAGGTCGGCGAGCAGGTCGATGCGCGTCTCCCGCGCGGCGGCGAAGCTCACCTCCGAGTCCGGCAGCGGACGACCGGCGCTCTCGGCGACCCGTGCGAGCAGGGCACGACGGAAGCCGTCGGACTCCAGGCTGCCGTGCCACATCGTGCCCCACACCGAGCCGGTGTGCGCGCCCCCGAGGAAGGGATCGCCGCCGTGCACCGCGACCCGGCCGTGGTGGATCTCGTAGCCGGTCACCTCATGACCGAGCGCCTCACCGGTCGGGAGCCGCAGGACCTTCTCGGCGTCGAAGCGGGTCTCGACCTCGAGCAGGTCGAGGCCCTCAGCCCGCACCCCCGCCGTGCCCTCGACTCCGTCGTCGTCGACGATGGTCCGCCCGAGCATCTGGAATCCGCCGCAGATGCCGAGCACGGCCCCGCCGCGCCGGGCGTGGGCGAGGATCGCCGCGTCGAGGCCGCGGGCCCGCAGCCAGGCCAGGTCGCTCATGGTGGTGCGAGTACCGGGAAGGACGACGAGGTCGGCATCGTCGAGTCCGCGGACATCGCTCACGAAGCGCACGTCCACACCCGGCTCCAGCGCCAGGGCGTCGACATCGGTGAAGTTGCTGACCCGCGGCAACCGGACGACCGCGATGCGCAGCGGATCGGCGCCATCGGTGTCGCGTCGGCTCTCCAGGTCGAGGGCGTCCTCCGAGTCGAGCCAGAGGCGCGCGTCCCAGGGCATCGTGCCGTAGACCCGGCGGCCGGTGCGCTCCTCGATGGCGTCGAGCCCGGGGCGCAGCAGCCGCTCGTCGCCGCGGAACTTGTTGACGACGAATCCAGCCACGAGCGCCTGGTCGGCGGTGTCGAGGAGTGCGACCGTGCCGTAGAAGGCCGCGAACACTCCTCCGCGGTCGATATCGCCGACCACCACCACGGGCATCCGCGCGTGCTGGGCGAGACCCATGTTGACGTAGTCGCTGGCGCGCAGGTTGATCTCGGTGGGGCTGCCGGCGCCCTCGGCGATCACCAGCTCGTGACGGCTCGCGAGATCATCGAAGGCGTCGTGCGCGAGGGTCGCGAGATGACGACGGCCCTCGGCGAAGTCCATCGAGGAGATGGTGCCCGCTGGACGCCCCATCGCGACCACGTGACTGCGGCGATCGCTGCCGGGCTTGAGCAGCACCGGGTTCATGGCCGGCTCGGGTGGCACACGGGCGGCGATCGCCTGGATCCACTGGGCGCGGCCGATCTCGGCGGTCGCCCCCGCGGGGTCGGCGCACACCATCGAGTTATTGGACATGTTCTGCGCCTTGTACGGCGCGACGTCGAGGCCGCGGCGGGCGAAGGCGCGGCACAGCGCGGTCGTGACGACCGACTTGCCCGCGTCCGAGGTCGTCCCGGCGATCAGCAGCCGCGCACTCATCGCACCCAGACCACGGGTCGGGCTCATGACGGCTTCCGCAGGAGGGCGAGGTCCATGATCCAGCCGGCCTCGTCCTTGACCCGATCGCGGGCGGCGCGGATCTCCGGCAGTACGTCGGCGACGGTCCCGTGGGCGAGCGCCTCGTGTGCGGTGCCGAGATTGCCGCCCCACCAGATGGTCCAGTCGCCGAGGGCGGCGAAGGCCTCGATCGAGGACAGCAGCATCACGACGATATTGCCCTCGCCGCGGTCGACTGCCTCGGGCAGCTTGCGACCGGTGGTCAGATGCAGGGGCCGGCCGATCTCGTGCAGCACGATGGCGTGCCGCGCGGCGAGCAGTTGCAGGCTCGAGACGCCGGGGATCACTTCGACCTCGAGCGGACGTTCGGCGGCCACGCGATCGAGGATGCGGAGCGTCGAGTCGTAGAAGGCGGGATCGCCCCACACGAGGATCGCGACATCGCCATCGGCCTGATCGAGGGCGGTGGTGAAGCGCTCGGCCCGCGCGGCGTGCCAGTCGCTGACGGCTCGCTGATAGGCGGCTTCATCGCCGGCCACCCGCGCGCTGCGGTCCCGCTCGGGATCACGCACGGTGATCATCGGCGGAGGGTCGGGGACGTGGCGCGCGATGATCGCCTCGCGTGCGGCAACCAGCGGATCGTCCTCACGCTTCTCGACGACGAGATAGGCCGATACCGAGCGCAGCGCCTCGACCGCCTCGACCGTCAGCTGATCGACGCCCCCCGGCCCGATCCCCACGACCCGCACCCTCATCGCGCCGTCCCCGCGCCTTCACGCCGAGTGCGGGGGTACCTCCCTGGGGGCACCTCCCTGGGGGCACCTCCCTGGGGGCACCTCCCTGCACGGAGCTCTGCGGAGTGCTTGGGGGAGACGGAGCTCTGCGGAGTGCTTGGGGGAGACGGAGCTCTGCGGAGTGCTTGGGGGAGACGGAGCGAAGCGGAGTCCTCGGGGGAACATGCGGACGGTGTTCTCTCGCTTTCGACCGTCCAAACGTTCCTGTCGACGAGTACCCGCGCGTCGTTCACTGGCGGTCCTCGAGCTCGCCCTCGACCTCGAGGTAGACGGACTGGAGGGCGGCGAGGGTGTCGGGATCCGGCTCGGCCCACAGGCCGCGGTCGGCGGCCTCGTGCAGACGCTCGACGATGCCGCGCAGGGCCCACGGATTCGACTGCCGCATGAACTCCTGGGTCTGCTCGTCCAGCACATAGGACTGCGCGAGCTGCTCGTACATCCAGTCGTGCACGACGCCGGTGGTCGCATCGAAGCCGTAGAGATAGTCGACCGTCGCCGCGAGCTCGAACGCCCCCTTGTAGCCGTGCCGCTGCATCGCCCCGATCCAGCGCGGGTTGACCACGCGCGAGCGGAACACGCGGCTGGTCTCCTCGGACAGGGTGCGGGTCTTGACCGCGTCCGGGGTCGTCGAGTCGCCCACATAGGCCTTGGGGTCCTGGCCGGTCAGCGCGCGCACCGTGGCCACCATGCCGCCGTGGTACTGGAAGTAGTCGTCGGAGTCGGCGATGTCGTGCTCGCGGGTGTCGATGTTCTTGGCCGCGACCTGGATGCGCCGATAGTTGGCGCGCATGTCATCGGCCGCCGGGGCGCCGTCGAGGTCGCGACCGTAGGCGAACCCGCCCCAGGCCGTGTAGACCTCGGCGAGGTCGGCGTCGTCGCGCCAGTTGCCCGCCTCGATGGTCTGCAGGATGCCGGCCCCGTAGGAGCCCGGCTTGGAGCCGAAGATGCGGGTGCGGGCGCGACGCTCGTCGCCGTGCTCGGCCAGATCGGCCGTAGTATGAGCGCGGACGTAGTTCTGCTCCTCGGGCTCGTCGAGCTCGGCCACGAGGGCGACCGCGTCGTCGAGCATCGCGATGACGTGAGGGAAGGCGTCGCGGAAGAAGCCCGAGATCCGCACCGTCACGTCGATGCGCGGCCGCCCCAGCTCCTCCAATGGCACGATGTCGAGGCCGTTGACGCGACGCGAGGCCTCGTCCCAGGACGGGCGCACACCCAGCAGCGCCAGCACCTCGGCGATGTCATCGCCGCTCGTGCGCATCGCCGACGTGCCCCAGACCGACAACCCGACCGAGGTGGGGTACTCCCCCGTCTCGTCGAGGTGGCGCTGCACGAGCGAGTCGGCCATCGCGACGCCGGTCTCGTAGGCGAGCCGCGAGGGCACGGCACGCGGGTCGACGGTGTAGAAGTTGCGCCCGGTCGGCAGCACGTTGACGAGCCCGCGCAGCGGCGACCCGGAGGGACCGGCCGGGATGAACCCGCCGTCGAGGGCGTGCAGGATCGCGTCGAGCTCGTCGGTGGTCTTGGCCAGCCGCGGCACGACCTGCGTGGCCGCGAACTCCAGCACCCGCACCACCTCGGGATCGTCGTGCAGGCCGGTGGCCGCCGAGGCCTCCCAGCCGGTCTCCTCCATCGCGAGGACCAGCTCGCGGGCGCGCCGCTCGATCTCGTCGACGGCGCCCAGCTCGCCGGCGCCCTCCTTGAGCCCGAGCGCTGCGCGGAGCCCCGGCACGGCACCGGTCTCGCCACCCCACACCTGCGAGGCGCGCAGGATCGCCAGCACGAGGTTGACCCGCGCCTCGCCGTCGGGTGCCTGGCCGAGCACGTGCAGGCCGTCGCGGATCTGCGCGTCCTTGACCTCGCAGAGCCACCCGTCGACGTGCAGCAGGAAGTCGTCGAACTCCTCGTCCCCGGGGCGCTCGTCGAGGCCGAGGTCGCGGTGCATCTCCGCGGCGTGCATGAGCGTCCAGATCTCGGCGCGGATGGCCGGCAGCTTAGCCGGGTCCATCGCCTGGATATTGGCGTACTCGTCGAGCAGCTGCTCCAGCCGGGCGATGTCGCCATAGGACTCGGCGCGCGCCATGGGCGGGATCAGGTGGTCGACGATCGTGGCATGGGCGCGACGCTTGGCCTGCGCGCCCTCACCCGGATCGTTGACGAGGAAGGGATAGATGAGCGGCATGCTGCCGATCGCGGCGTCCGTGGCACAGGAGGCCGAGAGCGCGGCGTTCTTGCCGGGCAGCCACTCCATCGACCCGTGCTTGCCCAGGTGCACGACGGCGTGCGCGCCGAAGCCGCGCTCCAGCCAGCGGTAGGCGGCGAGATAGTGGTGGCTCGGGGCGAGGTCCGGGTCGTGGTAGATCGCGACCGGATTCTCACCGAAACCGCGGGGCGGCTGGATGAGGATGACGATATTGCCGCTGGTGATCGTGGCCAGCACGATCTCGCGGCGGTCGTTGACGAAGAGCGTGCCCGGTGCGGCACCCCACGCCTCGGTGACCTCGTCGACCAGCTCGGCGGGCAGGTCGGCGATCCACCGCTCGTACTCGGCGGCCGGGATGCGGACATGGCTCTCGGTGAGCTGGCCGGAGGTCAGCCACTCCTCGTCCTGGCCGCCCGCGTCGATGAGCGCGTGGATCAGCGTGTCGCCCGCCTCGGTGTCATCGGCCATGTCGAGCACGCGGGTGATGGTGGGATCGTCGCCGAGGTCGTAGCCCGCATCGCGCAGGCGACGCAGCAACCGCACCGTCGAGACCGGCGTATCGAGGCCGACGGCGTTGCCGACGCGGCTGTGCTTGGTCGGGTACGCCGACAGCATCAACGCCAGCTTGCGCTCGGCCGGTGGGGTCCGGCGCAGACGCGCGTGGTTGACGGCGATCCCGGCGACGCGGCGGCAGCGCTCCTCGTCGGCGACATAGCGCGGCAGGCCGTCGGCGTCGATCTCCTTGAACGAGAACGGCGCGGTGATGATGCGGCCGTCGAACTCGGGGATGGCGACCTGATTGGCCGAGTCCAGCGGGGTCACGCCGTCGTCATTGGCCTCCCACTCGGCGCGGCTCGATGTCAGGCAGAGGCCCTGCAGGACGGGGATGTCGAGGGCGGCGATGCGCTCGACATCCCAGGTCTCGTCATCGCCTCCCGCGCTCACCGCGCCCGGCACCTGGCCGCCGGCCGCGAGGACCGTGACGACGAGCGCGTCGAGCGTGCCGAGAGCCTCGTAGAGGTCATCGGGAGCCGAGCGCAGCGAGGAGGAGAAGACCGGCAGGCCCACGGCCTCGCCGGTGGCGTCGATCGCATCGGCGAGAGCCTGAGCGAAGTCGGTATTGCCGCTGGCCTCGTGCGCCCGGTAGTACAGCACGCCGACACGCGGCAGGTCCGTCGCCGACGCCGGTCGATCCGCCCAGCCCCAGGCAGGGAGGACGGCCGGCGGCTCGAAGCCCTCGCCGGTCAGCAGGATCGTGTCGGACAGGAAGGCGTGGAGCTGAGCGAGATTGGCCGGACCGCCCTCGGCGAGATATCGATGGGCCTCGGCGGCGACGCCCATCGGGACGGTGGAGTGTTCCATCAGCTCGGCGCTCGGCTGCTGCTCGCCGCCGAGGACCACGACCGGGACATGCGCCTCGCGCGCCGCGGCCGGGACGTCATCGGGCGAGCCGAGGATGCGGGCCACCACCAGATCGGCGTCGCCGATCAGCGACTCGAGCTGCTCGCCGGTGAGCCGCACCGGGTTGGCATAGCGGTAGTCGGCCCCGCTCGCGCGCGCCGAGAGCAGATCGGTGTCGGACGTGGACAGCAACGCGATGCGCGTCATGGTTCCTCCTCGGGGTTCTCGCCCCTGTCGGCCGGATGCGTCGCGTTCAGTGTCTGGCTCGGCCGCGGGAGTCCCCGCGCGGCCTCACAGTGGCGGAACCGCCCCGGTCTCGCACCGGGTTCCTGAGATCGCGTCGACGTGAGTGCGCCCAGCGTATCCGGGTGACTCACGCCGGAAGCCGAGGGGCATCGCGGCGAGGTGTGGATCACGACCACGCCGCGACGGCGCATGCAACTCGCGTTGCATGTGTGAGGATCGCGGCCAGCGCACGACGGCACGGCATCGCCGACGAGGACATGCTCCATGCCTTGCGCCACCTGCTCCGGGTCTACGAGGGCCGGGACGAGGTGCTGCTGGTGATCGGTGCGGCGCGCGATGGTCGGATCATCGAGGTTGGGGTCGCGGATCCCGACCTCGATGAACCTCGGATCGTGTACGCGATGAGAGCCCGGCCGAAGTTCTGGCCCTGAGACGAAAGGCGGCACGATGACGGCACGAACCCGGCTCACCGATCACGAGGCGCTGGACAGGATCGATGAGATCGACCCCGCCGCGGCCCCGCCCCGTGACGCCACGGCGACCGACCGGATCGCGGCAGCGGTTGCCGAGCGAGCCGCCGCGGAACAGGCGATCACCGAGGCAGTGCACGATGCGCGGGCGAGGGGTGTCACCTAGGTGGAGATCGCCGCTGATCTCGGTGTCAGCCACCAAGGCGCCCGCCAGCGATACGGCGCGAGCTGACCACGCCCTCGAAGCCGCCCCGGCTCGGTCCGGCGGGCTCGCTACCGGACGGCGTAGGTGACGTAGTCGTCGTAGAGCTGCCAGGCGGTGCCGACCTCGGCGAATCCCGCCTGCGCCAGCGCGGCGAGCCGGAAGTCGATCGCCGTGGACGGCGTCGCGTCGCGCCCGGCGAACCGGCGGTCGCGCTCGGCCGCCCGGCTGTCGTGCCCCGGCCGCTCGCTCAACGATGTCCACCATCGTTCCCAGGTCGGGGCGCCCTGGGCGAAGGCCTCGTCCTGGGTGCGTCGATCGTGGTCGGCGGCCCATCCGGCGATATGCGGGGCGCGTCCGTCGAAGCGGAAGTGGTCGCCGTCGAGGAAGACCCCGCCCGGCCGCAGGATCCCGGCCACCTCGGCGAAGAGGCTCACGAGATCGGCCGGCCACAGCCAGTGCAGGGCCGTGGTCGACACCGCCCCGGCGAATCCCTCCTCCGCGACGGCCTTCCGCCACTGACCGGTGAGATCGGCGTCCACGATCCGGACCCGATCGCCATAGGGCGCCAGATACTCGGCCGCCAGGTCCAGCAGCACGGGATCGTAGTCGACGGCCACCACGCGCACGGTCGGCAGAGCATCGAGCACCCGGGCGGCGAGCGAGCCGGGACCGCAGGCCAGATCGAGGATGGTCACCGGTTCGTCCCCGACCACCTGGCCCAGCACATCGACCATGACGGCGAAGCGCTGCTCACGTTCGGCGATGTACGCGGCCTGCTGGTCGTCCCAGCGCCGCACCAGCTCGGCGGCGGTCATCCGACGAGTCCCAGTTCCCGCAGTCCCTCGGCGAGCTGCTCGATGCCGTCGACATTGCGGATGGACGGATCCATCGTCGTGCCCCCGAGGACGATGTAACGGCGTTCCTTGACCGCCGTCAGTTGGCTCGCCACCGGATCGGACTCGAGGAACTCGATCTTGGCCTCGGCGCTGTCGCCATCGTCACCGCGCTCCAGATCAGCGAGCACCAGTACATCGGGGTCGCGATCGAGGATCGACTCCCAGCCGATCTCCGGCCACAGCTGACGCTGATCCTCGAAGGCATTCGTCGCACCGACCGCCCGGGTCATCAGCGCCGGAGCGCCGCAGCAGCCCGCCATGTACGGGGCTCGCGTCGAGGAGTACCACCAGGCGAGTGAGACATCCTCGGCGCCGAGATCCTCGGTCGCCGCATCGGCCCGTTCGCGCAGTTCGGCCACCAGATCGTCACCGGCGTCCTGGACATCGAAGAGCTCGGCGATGTCGCCGATCTCCTCGTACATGTCGTCGAGGCTGAGCTCGGTGGTCTGCTCCGCATCCTGACCGCCGCACTCGCTCGGCGACTGATAGGTCGGGACGCCCAGTTCGTCGAACCGCTCCTGATCGCCGATGCCCTCCGAGGTGAAGGTGTAGGCGAAGGTCGAGTAGACGAAGTCCGGTTCGAGATCGAGTACCCGCTCCAGCGCGGGGAACTCCTCGTCGAACTTCCCGACCTTCTCGAAGTCCTCCTTGACCCCGTCGATGACCTGCGTGTCGGAGACGCCGACCGACTCGATCCGATCGGCGAGCCCGAGGCTCAGCACGAGCTCCGTGGCGGGCTGGTTGATGACGACGGCGCGCTCGATCGGAGCATCGATCGTGACCTCGCGATCGCAGTTCTCCACGGTGATCGGGTAGCCCTCGGCGGTGCTGTCGTCACCGGAGGTGTCGGCGGTGGAGCCGCAGGCGGCGAGGACGCCGAGGGCACCGAGGCCTGCGAGGAGGGGACGGGTTCTCATGAGGTGGTCCTTTCGGCGATGGTGCGAGGACGGCGGAGGCGATCGACGGGGTGGCCCGCGATCAGGTGTTCGTCGACGATCGCTCCGGCATCGGACTCGGTGACCGGCCCGTACCAGACGTCATCGGGGTGGACGGCCACCACGGGGGCGTGATTGCAGGGAAAGAGACAGCCGGTCTGGGTGATGAGCACGTCATCGTCACCGAGACCGCGCTCGTTCAGCGCGGCATCGAGCGCGCGCGTGGTGGCGGCCGAGTCCAGCGCCGAGCAGCGCGGGCCCCGGCAGACGAGGACGTGGTGGCGGAAGCCGGGGACGTCCTCCCATGCCGCCGACCGCAGGGGCGCCTCGCGTCCGGTGACGGCCGAGGCCACGACCTCCACCTCCGTCCCCGGATGCTCGCGCACCCAGTGCGCCGCCACGCGGCGCAGCCAGGACCGGGCGGGGGCGGCCCCGGCTGCGGGAAGCCGGACGAGGCGTACGCGGGTCGCGCCGTCCTCGGCCAACCGGCTCAGCTCATCGGTCAGCGCGGGCTCGCCTCGCTGGAGGTAGGCGACCGAAGCCCCCGTGACATCGGCGAGCTCCGTCAGCGCGGCGTGGTCGTTGACCGCATCGACCGCCATCGCGACGATCACGACGGACGGCGACATGCGTGCTCACCTCCCGCGATCCACACGATCGTGCGTCGCCGCGCCACCGGATGGGTCTCCACGACGGCCTCCACGCCGTAGACCTCGCGGATGAGCTCCGCCGTGAGGACATCGTCGGTGGCCCCCTGGGCGACGATGCGCCCGCCCTGCATGACGATCAGCTCATCGCAGTAGGCGGCGGCGAGGTCGAGATCGTGCAGCGCGGCGATCGCGGTCGGGGCGGTCTCGCGGACCGTGCGCAGGAAGGCGATCTGATGGCCGAGGTCGAGGTGATTGGTGGGCTCGTCCAGCAACAGCACCTCGGGCTCCTGTGCGAGCGCCCGCGCGAGCTGCACCCGCTGACGTTCGCCGCCGGAGAGCGTCGCCCACCGCCGGTGCCCCAGCTCTGTGACCCGGCCACGGTGCATCGCCCGCTCGATGGTCTCGGCATCGTCGTGCACGGCTCCCGGCCAGCGGCTGCGGTGCGGGATGCGGCCGAGCTCGACGACATCGCGGGCGGTGAGGTCCAGTCCGGTCTCGGCATGCTGTTCGAGCAGCGCGACCCGACGGGCACGTTCTCGCGAGCGCAGGCTCGCCAATGCCTCCCCGTCGAGCGTGATGAGACCGCTCGACGGCTGGTTGACGCCCGCGAGCAGGTGCAGCAGCGAGGTCTTGCCGGAGCCGTTCGGCCCGATGATGCCGGTGAAGAGACCCGGTTTGAAGGTCAGGTCGATGCCATCGAGGATGGTCGTCCCCCCGGCGATCCAGGTGACACCCTGGGCCGTCAGACTGCCCATCGTCCGCTCGCTCATCGTTCCTCCACCTGGACCGAGATGTGCTCCGAATTCGTCAACCATGGCCGCACTGCGTTGACGAGAACCCAGCAAATCTCGGTTCTACGCGGGCTCATGACCGGGCTCCTCTCCAGAGCAGGTAGCCGAACAGGGGTGCCCCGACGAGGGCGGTGACAATGCCGACCGGCAGCTCCTGGCCGGGCACGATCGACCGCGCGATCAGGTCCGCCCACACCAGCAGCACCGCTCCGCCGAGCGCGCTCGCCGGCAACAGGATGGTGTGCCGCGGCCCGAGGACGAGGCGCATGACGTGCGGCACCACGAGACCCACGAAGCCGATCGCGCCACTGAAGGAGACCAGCGCGGCGGTCACCAGGGCCGTGCCGGTGAGCACGATCCACCGGAACACCGGAACGCTCACGCCCAGCGCGCTCGCGGCGACCTCCCCGAAGGCGAAGGCGTCGAGGGTGGATGAGAAGGACCACAGCACCAGCACCGTCAGCACCGCGACGACGAGCAGGAAGACCGCGGCCCCCCACCGCACCCCGGCGACCGATCCCAGGGTCCAGCTGAGGACCCGTCGCGCGGCATCGTGCTGGTCGCTCATCACGACGGTGAACGACGTGTACGCGGCACAGACCTGTCCGACCGCCACCCCCGCGAGGACGGTCCGGGCCGGGGTGAGCCGGCCGCTGCGGCCCGCGGCCACCACGAGGACGACCGCGAGCGCCATCAGCGCCCCGGCGAAGGCGCCGACCGTGAGCGCCGTCGTCGCGGCGAGCCCGGCGCCGAAGCCGAGCACGAGCACCGAGACGGCACCGACGGTCGCGCCCTGGGAGATGCCGAGCAGGTACGGGTCGGCGAGGTCGTTGCGCGTGATCGACTGCAGGACCACGCCGACGATCGCGAGCCCGGCGCCGACCGCGGCGGCACCGATCACGCGCGGCATCCGCATCTGCCACACGATGCGATCGTCGATCGGCTCGACGGCGAGATCGGTCAGACCCATCCGCCGCGCGACCACCTCCAGGACCGTGGACAACGGGACGTGGACCGACCCGATCGCGAGGGCGGCGCCCAGCGAGAGCACGAGAGCTGCCACGAGCGCGATGAGCGACCACGGGCGCAGGGCCCGTGGCGGACTCGCCCGCCGCGGCGGGGCGGCGAGCGTCGTCACTGAGCGGTCAGCTGCTCGGCGACCGAGGACGCCCCGTCGGCGAGCCGCACGCCCGGAGTGGACTCCGAGAACGGCACCGTCACGAATCGCTCCTCCTGGACGGCCCGCAGCTGGCTCAGCGCCGGATCATTGCGCAGGAACTCGATCTTGTCCTCGGCGGTCGACCATCCGGCATCGGCGAGGACGATCACATCGGGGTCCTCGGCGACGACCTGCTCCCAACTGACATCGGCCCAGCCGCCGTCCATGTCGCCGAACACGTTCTCGGCGCCGATCGCGTCCAGGATGAGCTGGGGTCCGCCCTGGCCCGCCCCCGCGAAGGCGGTGTCCGTGCCGGAGTCGAACCAGAAGACGCGCAGGCCGTCGCCCGCGCCATCGGCCTCGAGCTGGTCGAGGATCCCCTGCTGGTCGGCGCGGATCTCCTCGGCCCGGTCGGGGACACCGAAGGCGGCGGCGACATCGTCGATCTCCCCCCACACGCTGTCCCAGCTGACCTCGGGCTTGTCATCGCCGGGGCAACCGAGCGGGGAGACGTAGGTGGCGATCGACGAGTCGGCCAGCTCGCTGCGCTCACCGGCGGCCTCGGCGTCGAAGGCCGAGGCATAGGAGGCGTAGATGAAGTCGGGGCGCTCGGCGAGCACCGTCTCGCTGTCGGGGTACTCGTCGGCGATCACCGGAACCGACTCGTACGCGTCCCGCCACTTCTCGGGGATCTCGTCGTCGAGATACGCGGTGCCGGCCAGCTGGTCCTCCACGCCGAGCGCGAGGACGACCTCGGTGGCGCCCTGATTCATGGTGATGGCGTTCTCCGGCCGGTCGGCGACCTCGGAGGCCACCCCGCAGCTGGTCAGCTCGACCGGGAAGCCGGACGAGGAGTCGCCACCGTCCTCGGAGGTGGGTGCCCCGGCGCAGCCGGCGAGGAGGAGTGCCGTCGCAGCGGCAGCAAGGGTGGGAAGGGTACGGACGACCATGACAGGTCCCTTTCGTCCGAGGCTCGTACGCGAAGCCTGCAACTGGATGGATAACGCACGCGA
>JAEZEJ010000119.1 GCA_023417775.1 Actinomycetes bacterium
TCGCCCCCCCAACCCTTTTGGGGGGGGCCCTCGCCGCATTTCCCGGGCACTAAGGTGCCCTTCTGGCCCGCTGGCCGGTGGAGTAATCCACAGGTCGGCGGGTTTCGTGCGTTCGTCCACAGATCGCTCGGCGGTCCTCGACGGGTGCCCTGCCCCGCTCGAGGGTGGAGTCATGAGCGATCCTTCCGCAGTGCCTGCCCCGACCACCGACGTCAATGAGGTCCGACTTGTCGGCCGCATCTCCGGAACGCCGACCTCCAGGGTGCTCCCGTCCGGTGATGAGATCGTGACCTTCCGGCTGGTGGTCCGGCGGACGGCGCGGGCGCGACGCCGGTCCCGGCAGAGTGTCGACAGCTTCGAATGCACGGCCTGGAGCGCCGCCCTGCGACGTCGTGCGCTGCGCCTCGCGATCGAGGACATCGTGGAGGTCCACGGCGAGTTGCGGGCGCGCTTCGCCCGAGGGCCGCATGGTGTGATCGGCCGGGTGACGGTCGACCTCCGGACGCTGACGAGGACGCCGGTAGCCTCGTCCTCATGACGCTGCGCTCGTCCTCGACACCGCTCATCGAGCAACACGATGCCGTGCTGCTCGACCTTGACGGAGTGGTCTACGTATCCGACCACGCCGTCCCCGAAGCCGTCAAAGCACTGAACGGGGCGAGCGACGCCGGCGTCGCCCTCGCCTTCCTCACGAACAACGCCTCCCGCACTCCGACGGCAGTGGCCGATCATCTGCGGCGGTTGGGCCTCGCACCGGAGGTGGATGATGTCGTCACCTCGGCTCAGGCGATCGCCCGGGTGATGGCCGATGAGCTGCGCGTGGGAGCCGCGGTGCTGGTATGCGGGGGAGAGGGGCTCATCGAGGCGGTGCGTGAGGCCGGCCTCGTTCCGGTGTCGTCCCTCGACGACCGGCCCGAGGCGGTCGTACAGGGCTACTTCCCGGAGATCGGCTGGACGGACCTCGCTGAGGTCGGCTACGCGGTCCAGGCGGGTCTGCCCTGGTATGTGAGTAACGCCGATCTCACGATTCCGACCTCGCGGGGGATCGCCCCAGGCAATGGCTCGTTGGTGCAGACGGTCCGGACGACGACCGCCTCAGAACCCCGTGCCATCGCCGGCAAGCCGTATCGTCCCCTCTTCGAGGTGACGATGGATCGGATCCAGGCAGCGCGGCCGCTCATGGTGGGGGACCGGCTCGACACCGATATCGCCGGCGCTCGGGCGGCCGGTATCGCCTCCCTTGCGGTGCTCACCGGCGTCAGCGATCTGGCGGAGATCGCCGCGGCCGGCGAGGAGGAACGCCCCGACTACATCGCGGCCGACCTCCGCGGCCTCCACCAGACGCATCCACCGGTCGACATCGACGAGGAGACCGCGGCGTGCGGTTCGGCGGTGGCCCGTCATGCCGACGGCAGGATCACTCTGGAACGTCCCGCGGCCGATGTCCCGAGCCTGCGGGCCGTCATCGGACTCGCCTGGCACCTCCGGGACACGGGTTCGACGATTCCGTCCGTGGGCGATGGGACACTGGGCGCATGAGCGAGCGAAGCGAGCGATCGTCGGAGACCTCATGCCGTCGTCTGCCTATCGTCGGTCCTTCTGGGCAGGGGGCGGCATGAGCGAGCGAAGCGAGGAGACGCCGGAGGAGATGGTCGCGGCCGTGGTGCGCCGACTCGATGGTCTGGACGACGTCGAGATCGACGAGCACCCCTCCAGATTCGAGGCCGTCCACGACGACCTCCGCCGGGTGCTGCGCGGCGAGTCCGTCTCCTCACCCTCATGAGCCGACGGGTGCGCCTCGACGCCGAGCTCGTCCGCCGGGGGCTGGCCGGTTCACGTGAGCAGGCCGCCGGTCTCATCGCCGATGGACTGGTGAGCGTCGCCGGGGCCACGGCGAGCAAGGCGGCGACCCAGATCACCACCGATCAGCCGATCCTCGTCGCCGAGGACACCGGCCCGCGCTATGCATCGCGCGGCGCGTACAAGCTGCTGGGCGCGTTGGACGTCTTCGAGCCCCAGGGGTTGGACATCGGCGGGCGCCGGGTGCTCGATGCGGGCGCCTCCACCGGAGGATTCACCGATGTGCTGTTGCGGCGCGGGGTCCGCGAGGTGGTCGCCGTCGATGTCGGCTACGGCCAGCTGGTGTGGGCGCTGCAGAGCGACGACCGGGTCCGCGTGCTGGACCGCACCAATGTCCGGACGCTCACGCGCGAGCAGATCGACGGGCCCGTCGACCTGGTGGTCTCGGACCTGTCCTTCATCTCCCTGACGATCGTCATGCCGGCCCTCACGGCGGTCACCGACCCCGCGGGCGACATCGTGCTGATGATCAAGCCGCAGTTCGAGGTCGGACGGACGAACCTGGGCAAGAACGGCGTCGTGCGCGATCCCGCCCTGCACGCCGGTGCCATCATGCAGGTTTGCGAGAGCGCCCACCACCATGGATGGGGGACACGAGGGCTGGCGTCGAGCCCGTTGCCCGGGCCGGCGGGTAACGTCGAGTACTTCTGCTGGCTGCGCTCCGACGCGCCGCCACCGGATGCGGCCGATGCGGACCGGGCCGTGGCGTCCGGACCGCTGTCCCCACGAGGAGGAGCCTCGCGATGAGAAGTGTCCTGATCACCGTGCACACCGCACGTCCCGATGCCGCGGTCGTGGCTGCGACCTTCGCCCGGGAGCTCCAGAAGGCGGAGATCGAGGTACGAGTGCTCGACAGCGAGTACGAGGCGATCGCCGCACAGGGGATCGAGGATCTCGTCGTCGTCAATGCGGGCGCTGGGGCAGCCGCCGGCTGCGATCTGGCCGTGGTCTTCGGGGGTGACGGCACCATCCTGCGCGCAGCGGAGATGTGCCGCGGCACCGGAGCGGCCGTCCTCGGGGTGAACCTCGGGCACGTCGGCTTCCTCGCCGAGGCCGATGTCGAGGATCTGCACGAGATCGCCGAGCGGGTGATCGCCGTGGACTTCGAGGTCGAGGAACGGCTGACGGTCGATGTCGTCGTCACGGTCGGTGGCCGCGAGGTCGGACGCAACTGGGCGCTCAACGAGGCCACCGTCGAGAAGGCATCGCGCGAGCGCATGATCGAGGCGGTCGTGGAGATCGACGGCCGCCCGGTGTCGCGGTGGGGCTGTGATGGCATCGTCTGCGCGACCCCCACCGGCTCGACCGCGTACAACTTCAGCGCGGGCGGACCCATCGTGTGGCCCGAGGTGGCCGCGCTCCTCATGGTCCCGATCAGTGCGCACGCCCTCTTCGCCCGCCCCTTGGTCGTCTCGCCGGACTCCACGCTCGCGATCGAGATCGTCGGCGAGACGCCGGCGGGCATCCTCTGGTGCGACGGCCGCCGCGCGGCCGAGCTGCCGGTCGGAGCCCGGATCGAAGTCCGCCGCGGAGCCGAGCCCGTGCGACTCGCCCGCCTGCACACCGCCCCCTTCGCCGACCGGCTCGTGCGCAAATTCGAGCTGCCGGTCGCCGGCTGGCGTGGGGCCGCCGAACGCCGCCGGGAGGCGATGTCCTGATGTGGAACTATCTGCGACTCTCGTCCCTCGGCGTCATCGAGGAGGCGGAGCTCGAGCTGGGCCCGGGATTCTCGGTCATCACCGGTGAGACCGGTGCCGGCAAGACGATGGTCGTCACGGCACTCGGACTGCTGCGCGGTGAGCGCGCCGACTCCGGGCTCGTCCGCGTGGGTGCCGAGCGCGCCCGCGTGGAGGCGGGGGTCGGCGTGCCGGACGGATCGGTCGCGGCCACCCTCATCGAGGAGGCCGGGGGAGAGGTCGACGACGGCGAGCTCCTGCTGGGCCGGGTGCTCTCGGCACAGGGCCGATCACGGGCCACCGCGGGTGGGGCGACGGTTCCGGCCGCGGTGCTGACCCAGGTCGCTCGCGAGCTGGTGGCGGTCCACGGCCAGTCCGATCAGCAACGACTGGTGCTCGCGGCCCAGCAGCGTGATGCCCTCGACCTCTACGCGGGAGCCGACGCCCGGGAGGCGTTGTCGGCCTACCAGGAGGCCTACCGTCGCTGGCGCGAGGCGCAACGGTCGCTGGCGCAGCTGCGTGAGCACGCTGGTGAGCGTCTGCGAGAGCTGGAGATGCTGCAGCACGGTCTCGGCGAGATCGAGGAGGTCGACCCGTCGCCGGGCGAGGATGAGGAGCTGACCGCCGAGGAGGGACGGCTCGCGCATGCCGAGGCGCTCATCGGGGCGGCTGCGTCCGCCGCGGAGGCGCTCTCCTCCGATGAGGGCGGGGCCGGAGTGATCCTGGCGGGCGCCCACCAGCAGTTGGGCACCAGCGCCGGCCACGACGAGCGGCTCGACACCCTCGCCGAGCGGCTCGCGAGCGCCGGTATCGAGGTGGCCGATATCGCCTCGGAACTGCAGCACTATGCCGCCGATGTCGACCTCGATCCGGCGCGGCTCGCCGCGGTGCAGGAGCGCCGCGCGGCCATCACCGCCCTCGTCCGCCGCTACGGTCCGACCCTCGACGATGTCCTGGACTGGGCGAAGTCGGCCGCCGCCCGGGTGCCCGAGCTCGACGGCGATGACCAGCGGGTCGAACAGCTGGAGGCCGAGGTGGCCGAGGTGGCCCCCCGGGTGGCCGAGCTCGCCGAACGACTCCGCGAGCTCCGCCGGTCGGCCGCGACGACCTTCGCCGAGCGCGTGCAGGCCGAGCTCGCGGAGCTCTCGATGCCCTCGGCCCGTCTCGTGGTGAGCGTCGAGCCCGCCGAGGAGCTGGCCCTGCACGGTGGGGATGTGGTCGAGTTCGGCTTCGCGGCCAACTCGGGTACCGCGCCGCGGCCGATGAGCAAGGGGGCGAGCGGCGGTGAGCTCTCGCGTCTCATGCTCGCGCTGGAGGTCGTGCTCGCCGACGAGCACACCGTGCCCACCTTGGTATTCGACGAGGTCGACGCCGGGATCGGCGGCAAGGCCGCGGTCGAGGTCGGCCGACGGCTGGCCCGTCTCGCGCGCCATGCGCAGGTCATCGCCGTCACCCACCTGCCCCAGGTGGCGGCCTTCGCGGACGACCACTTCGTCGTCACCAAGTCCGATGACGGCTCGGTGACCGCGAGCAGCGTGCGCCGGCTCACGGCGCAGGAGCGGGTCGACGAGCTCGCCCGGATGCTGGCGGGTCTGGACGACTCGCGGGCGGCGCAGGAGCACGCCCGCGAACTCCTCGCCCTCGCCGGCCACTGACCGGCCCCTCGATCCCTCGCTCGGCCACGGGCGGCGCCCTGGGACGCCGGTCTCGACGGTTGGGTCACACCGCGGCGGTCTCGTCGTGCCTCCGCGATCTGAGGGCCCTGCCGTGTCAGCATGGAAGGCGCTATGGCTCTTCTCAAACGCAATCGCGTGGTCGACCCGGACGCGCCCGGCGTGCGCGGACCGGCGCGTATCGCGCGTCAGTCATCGGACTTCGCCGGTGTCCGCGCCGGTGACGTCGTGGTCATCGACCTCCCCGACCTGGAGGTCCAGGACGCCGAGGTCCTCGTCGCCCGCGAGGTCGCCGCCGTCGTCAACGCCGCCCCGTCCTCGACCGGGCGCTATCCCAATCTCGGCCCGCAGGTGCTCACCAGCGCGGGCGTCCACCTGGTCGACGATGTCGGCGAGGGGCTATTCGCCCGTCTGCGCAGCGGCGAGCAGCTGCGCGTGGAGGGCTCCTCGGTGTTCCGCGGCGAGGAGCTGCTCGCCACCGGTATCGAGATGACCGGAGAGCGCATCTCCGAAGGTCTCACCCAGGCCTCCACCGAGTTGTCCAATCGGCTCGACTCGGTCACCGCCAATGCCTCGGACCAACTGCGCCGCGAGCGGGCGATGCTCTTCGAGGGGGCGCGTATCCCGCGGCTCCAGCAGAGCGGTCGTGGTCGCGCCGCCGTCATCGTGGCCGACACCTTCGATGTCGAGGACGACCTCAAGGGCATGCGGCGTTTCATCCGCGACAACGATCCGCTGCTGATCGGCGTCGGCAAGGGCGGCGATGTCATCGCCGGCCTCGGACTGGTCCCGCACGTGGTGATCGGCACCGATGACCAGCTCACCAACAGCTCCATCGCCAAGGCGCGTGAGGCGGTGGTCGTCTCCCCGGCCGGCCGCCTGGACCACCCTGAGCGATTCGAGCAGCACGGCACCAATGCGATGGTCTTCTCCGCGAGCGGAGCCAGTGAGGACCTCGCCATCCTGCTGGCCGACCACAATGATGCCGATGTGATCGTGCTCGCCGGCGCGCCGCCCACCCTGGTGGCGCTGCTGGAACGCGATACCGCCGATGTCGGCAGCGCATTCGTGGCCCGGCTCAAGGCCGGGACCAAGGTCGTCGATGCGAAGGCCGTGCGGTTCTTCGCCGTGCAGCGGCTGACCTGGCTCGTGCCGTTCCTCCTCTTGCTCGCCGGCGTCGTCGCGGTCATCGCGGCGGTGCTCACGACCCCGACCGGTCAGGTCTGGTGGTCGGAGCTGCGCGACCTCGTCGGCAGCGGCATCTCCTGGATCGAAGGACTCTTCTCGTGATCAACCTGCGCTACCATCTCGTCTCCCTGGCCGCCGTGCTCTTCTCGCTCGCGGCCGGCATCGCGATCGGCGCCGGGCTCCTCGACGACGCCGGCGCGAGCATCTCCAACAATCAGAGCCGCCAGCAGGACATCTCCCCGGCGGTCGCCGGCTTCGATGCGGCCTATGCCGAGAACACCGGCCCGGACCTGATCCGCGACGCGCTCAGCGACCAGAGTGTCGTCGTCTTCACCACGCCGGGGGCCCAGGACGCCCAGGTCACCGGCATCGTGGAGAACCTGCAGACCGCGGGCGCCCAGGTCACCGGCCAGGTGGCGCTCACGGCCAAGCTGCTCTCGCCCTCCAATCGCCAGTTCTCCGAGGGCGTCGCCAACCAGTCCGGTGGCGACGCGGTCAGCGGGGACAGCGCCTACCAGCGGATCGGCTCGGCCCTGGCGCGTGCCTACCTGGGCACCGAGACGGAGGAGACCGATCAGGATGCACGCACGATCCGGTCGGCCTTCGTGCAGGGAGAGCTGCTCGACCAGCCCACCGAGCCGGAGCAGTCGGCCACCCTCGCGGTGATCGTCACCGGCCCGGCCTCGCCCGATGATGCCGACTACGGGGCGGTCGTGGCCCAGCTGGCGCCGGCGCTGGACGAGGCGAGCAGCGGCGTCCTCGTCACCGGCCCGGTGTCCTCATCGGAGGACCGGGGCATCGTCGGACGGGTTCGCGCCGCCGACGGCACGCAGGACATCTCGACCTTCGATGTCACCGACTCGGCCACCGGACGCATCATGGCCGTCGCCGCATTGGCACGCGAGGCCGAGGGCAATCCCGGCGCCTGGGGCACCTCCCGTGCGGCCGACGGCCCCATCCCGTAGGCCGCGACCACGACGCAGGGGCCGTTCCGGAGATTCCGGAACGGCCCCTGCGTCGTGTGATCAGCTGTCGGTGCGGGGCTCCAGATAGGGCGTCAGATACCGCTCGGTCAGCACCTTGAGCTCCTCGAGCACCCCGAGGTCCGGGGGAGTGGACATGAACGCCCGGTCGAGGAGATGGGTGATTGTCGTGACCGTCACCAGGGCAATCCGCTCGAGATCGGCACCGGGGTCGACCTCGGGTCGCTCCGAGAAGGCCCGCGCCAGCGCCTGCGAGGCGAGCTCGGTCGACCGGTCGTCGAGGGCCTGCAGCTCGGGGCGGAGGACCAGTGCACGTCGCAGGATGATGCCCGCAGGCCATTCGACGCGGAACGAGGCCATCCGGTCGATGATGTCACGCATCCAGCCGCGCCAGTCCTCGGCCCCCCTGAGCAGCTCGGTCGCGCTGAGCACGGCATCGCTGCGCTCGGTCTCGAAGCTCTCGAAGAGATCGAAGATGATCGAGTGCTTGTCGGGGAAGTACCCGTAGAGGGTGGAGATGTTGACCCCGGCGCGTTCGGCGATGGCATTGGTGTTCAGGCCGTCCAGGCCCTCGTCGACGAGCAGGTCGACGGCGGCCTGGCGGATGCGCGCCACGGTCTGTCGCGAACGGCTCTGACGCGGCTCACGACGACGTGGGGCGATTCGGTCGCTCATCACTCTCCTAGGGCGTGTCTGGCAATTCCTGACCTACTGCGCGACGTCCCGCAGGCGCCTCGCTGCGTTGCCGTCACTCGCAAGACAACGCCCGGTATGGCTTCGCTCCGGCGCCTGGCGAGGCATCCGGCGGATACGCCGCTCGCTACGGCCACGAATCGCCAGACACGCCCTAGGGCTTCACCGGTGTCCTTCGATCATGACACAGACAAAGGTCAAGTAAATACTTGGATACTCTTGACGGCGGACGTGATCGGTGCCACAGTTCAATCCAAGTAACTACTTGTATTTGAATGTGGAGACAGCATGACTCTTCCCGCACCGTCGGACCTGATCGAACGCAGCCACGTCTCGGACTGGCTCGAGATCGACGCCGAGCATCTCGCGGCGTTCTCGCGCGGGAGCTACCTCGAGCCCGACCGAGTCGATCTCACCATCAGCCAGAACAATGCCTTCGGCCCCACGCTCGTCGACGGCTTCCTGTTGCTCAGCCTGCTGGTCTACTTCGACTTCTCCGAGCCCTTCGTCTCGATCGAGGGCGGCTACGGGCTGAACTACGGCACCGACCGGGTGCGGTTCACCACCCCGGTGTTCGTGGGTGATCGCGTGCGGCTGAAGCGCACGGTCGTCGAGGCCGAGGTCAAGACCCCCACCCGCACCCTCGTCACCCTCGACACCGAGCTCGAGGTGGAGAAGAGCGGTGACACCGCCATGTACGCCCGCTGGCTCTACCTGCTCATCGACCGCAAGGCCGAGGAAGCAGGCGGCGCTCAGTGAGCAACGGAACCCAGGGCGTGACGGTGCTGCCGCGCGTCGTCGACTATGTGCTCCGCCACAGCCGCGAGCATCCCGAGCGCACCGCGCTGATCGGCCCCGACGACGAGCGCATCTCCTATGCCGAACTCGCCGAGCTGATCGACCGGCACGCCCGCGCCCTCTGGGCCACTGGCGTGCGGCCCGGGGACCGGGTGGCGTTGATGGCCGCCCCGCGCCCGGAGTTCATCGTCTCCTATC
The DNA here is from genome assembly GCA_023417775.1 of Actinomycetes bacterium. Taxonomy (GTDB): domain Bacteria; phylum Actinomycetota; class Actinomycetes; order Propionibacteriales; family Nocardioidaceae; genus Aeromicrobium. Next base: position 9,070 of record JAEZEJ010000119.1, read on the forward strand.
TCGCCGCCACGGCGATCGGAGCGATCTGGCTCGGACTGAACCCCAAGTACAGCGCTCGCGAGCTCGCCTATGTGCTCGAGGACGCCGCTCCCGTGCTGGTGCTCACCAGCCTGCCGACAGAGGAGCGCGTCGAGCTGGACGAGGCCGCTCAGGGGCTGATCGCCCGTCCGATCGCCGATATCGGCTCGGCCGACCGGCTGAGGGCCTTCGACGAGCAGGCGCTGGCCGGGGCCGGGGCCGGAGAGAAGGTCACCGAGGAGGCGACGGGCGCATCACGGCTCGTGGACACCCAGGACCCCGCGATCATCGTCTACACCTCCGGCAGCACCGGCAAGCCCAAGGGAGCGCTGATCCGCCACTCGGGGCTCGTGCGCCTCGGCGTCGTCGAGGGCGAGACCTGGAAGCTCGGCGAGCCCGTGGTGCTCTGCAATCTGCCGATCAACCACATCGGCTGTGTCGGCGACTTGGTCGGCGTGCCGCTGGTCACCGGCGCCACCCTCGTGCTGCGTGAGTCCTTCGACGCCGCCGAGGTGATCCGCGATGTCGAGAGGCTGCGGATCTCGGCGCTGTTCCAGATCCCCACGCAGTTGCAGCGGATCAGCTCCCATCCGGACTTCCGGACACGGGACCTGTCCTCGCTGGAGCTCGTCGGCTGGGGCGGATCGCCGTTGCCGCGCGCCTCGCTGGAGGCCTATCGTGCCCGGGGCATCCGGCTGGTCTCGACCTATGGCCTCACGGAGGCGACCTGCTCGGTCACCTACTCCGATCCCGATGCCAGCGATGACGACCTGCTGACCACCGTCGGGCGCCCCGACCCGGGGATGGACGTCCGCCTGCTCGGCGAGGGCGGCGACTGGGCCGAGACGGAGGGTGAGGTCTGCGTCCGCAACCGGACGGTGATGGCGGGCTACCTCAACCGGCCCGAGGCCACCGCCGATGCGTTCACCGCGGACGGCTGGCTGCGGACCGGGGACATCGGTCGTCTCCGCGAGGACGGCAATCTCGTCCTCGTCGGCCGCACGAAGGACATGTACAAGTCCGGCGGCTACAACATCTACCCGCGCGAGATCGAGCAGGTGCTCGAGGACCTGAACGAGGTCGAGCTGGCCGCCGTGGTCGCCCGGCCCGATCCGGACTTCCACGAGGTCGGCGTCGCCTACGTGCAGGTCGCCGACGGATCCGCTCTGGATGCCGACGCGCTGCGCTCCTGGTGCCGCGAGCGGCTCGCCAATTTCAAGGTGCCCAAGGAGTTCGTCGTCCTCGACGAGCTCCCCCTCCTTCCGGTCGGGAAGGTCGACAAGAACGCGCTGCGGGCGCGTCATCACTCCACAGGAAAAACTCATGTCTGAACTACGCAAGACCATCAGCCCGCTGGCTCTGGTCGCGATCGGCGCCGCCGGCGTCATCGGCTCCAGCTGGCTCTACCTCGGCAGTACCTTCTTCCACGAGTTCGGTGCCGGCGGCACCATCCTCGGCATGCTGCTGGCGACCGCGCTCGCGGCCTGCATCGCGATCGCCTACAGCAATCTGGCCACGCGTCTGCCGCGTGCCGGCGGCGAGGTCGTGTACTCGGTCGTCGGCGGCAACCGACTGCTGGGATTCATCGTCGGCTGGCTCCTCATCGGCACCTATGCGGGCACCGTGGCCTTCTACGTCACCGCCACCGGGCGCCTGCTCAGTACCGCCTGGCCGTCGCTCAACACCGTGCCGCTGTACGAGATCGGCGGCGAGACGATCTACCTGCCCGTGCTGGCGATCGGCGTCGTGCTCACCCTCGTGATGCTCGCGCTGAACTGGAACGGCGTCGAGTTCAGTGCCCGCACCCAGCTGATCCTCTTCGGCATCATGGTCGTGCTGGCCGTGGCGGTCGTCGTCGCCGGCTTCGGCAACGGCTCGGCCTCGAACTTCTTCCCGATGTTCGACGCGAATGCCGACAGCTCGCCGATCGCGAACACCCTCGGCTTCGTGCTGCCGGCCTTCGGCTTCCTCATCGGCTTCGGCGTCGTCGCGATCATGGCCGAGGAGGCGAAGGCGACCCCGCGCCAGATCGGCCGCATCGTCGTGATCTCGGTGGTGCTCGCGGGCGGCTTCTACGCCATCGTGCTCGCCGCCACCGCGTGGGTCATCCCGTGGCAGGACACGGCGGCGCTGACCAATGGCACGATCGAGGCCTTCGACGTCGCGGGCATGCCGCTCATCTCGACCGTCGCCTTCGTCATCGGCGTGCTCGGCATCATCACCACCTTCATCGCGGTGTTCGCGGCCTCGTCGCGATTGATGTTCGCGCTGGCACGGATCGAGCTGTTCCCGCCGGTCTTCGGCAAGGTCGATGAGCGCACCGGCTCCCCGCGCACGGCGCTCGTCCTGACCACCGTCATCGGCCTGGCCCTCGGCTCGCTCGGCCCCGGCGCGCTGGTGTGGTTCCTCAACACCGGCGGCGTCTACATCGGCATCGTCTGGGCGGTCACGGTCGTCATCATGTTCCGTATCCGCCGGATGACCGGGGGCGGTGGCAACATCCTGTCGACGGTACTGCCGGTCATCGGCGCGGTGGCCGCGGTGGGCGTCGTGCTCGCCGCGCTCATCCCGGCGAGCCCGCTGTCCCTGCGCTGGCCGGGGGAGTACCTCATCGTGATCGCCTGGGTCGCCCTCGGACTGGTGCTGTACCTGCTGTCGCCGCGGACGATGACCCGGGAGCAGTCGCTGCGGGCCCTGCTGGGCGACTACTACGACTCGGTCTTCGGGGCGGGCAAGCGCCGCGCCGATCGTCCGGAGGTCGAGAGCGAGCGCAGCTAGACCGCGAGCGCTCACCCCCTAGACGGCTACTCGACCAGCGAGCCATCCCTTGCTGGTCGAGTAGCCTTGAGCGTTCACCGTAGGCGATCATGCGCCTCCCCGCCTTCCAGAACCTCGGCGGTCGGGTGGGCGAAGGCCGGTCGCGGCCGGCGCTCGTTCCTCGCGGCTGCTCGACGACCGAGATGCTCGAGTGCGCGAGGGCCAGAAGCCCTCGCCGCGACACGCCTAGGGCGATTCGGTCGGCGGCGGCTTTCTTGCTAGGCTGGAATCCCGTGGAGCTCACACGTCAGGGGTTCTGCACCACCTTCGATCCACGGGAGTCACCTTGGCAGGTAGCGCGGTCACCAAGCACGTATTCGTCACCGGGGGCGTCGCATCGTCGCTCGGCAAGGGTCTGACCGCCTCGAGCCTCGGTCGCCTGCTCAAGTCGCGGGGGCTGCGGGTCACGATGCAGAAGCTCGACCCCTATCTCAACGTCGATCCCGGCACGATGAACCCGTTCCAGCACGGCGAGGTCTTCGTGACCGATGACGGCGCCGAGACCGATCTCGACATCGGCCACTATGAGCGCTTCCTCGACGAGGATCTCGTCGGCCGGGCCAATGTCACCACCGGCCAGGTCTACTCCGAGGTCATCGCCCGCGAGCGTCGCGGCGACTACCTCGGCGACACCGTCCAGGTGATCCCGCACATCACCAATGAGATCAAGGACCGCATGCTCGGGATGGGCGGCGAGGGTGTCGATGTCGTCATCCACGAGATCGGCGGCACGGTCGGCGATATCGAGAGCCAGCCCTTCCTGGAGTCCGCGCGGCAGGTCCGTCACGAGATCGGCCGCGACAATGCCTTCTTCCTGCACGTCTCGCTGGTGCCGTACATCGGCCCCTCGGGCGAGCTCAAGACCAAGCCGACGCAGCACTCGGTCGCCGCGCTGCGCTCGATCGGCATCCAGCCCGATGCGATCGTGTGCCGCTCGGATCGTCCCATCCCGCAGAGCGTCAAGCGCAAGATCTCGCTGATGTGCGATGTCGACGAGGAGGCCGTCGTCACCGCCAGCGACGCCCCATCGATCTACGACATCCCCAAGGTCGTGCACGGCGAGGGGCTCGACGCCTATGTGGTGCGCCGCCTCGACCTGCCCTTCCGCGACGTGGAGTGGACCGAGTGGGACGAGCTGCTGCGCCGTGTGCACGAGCCCTCCGAGGAGGTCACGATCGCGCTGGTCGGCAAGTACATCGACCTGCCCGATGCCTACCTGTCGGTCGCCGAGGCGCTGCGCGCCGGCGGCTTCGCCAAGGAGGCGCGGGTGAACCTGCGATGGGTGCCCTCCGATGAGTGCGCCACCGAGGCCGGTGCCGCCCAGCATCTCGGCGATGTCGACGGCATCTGCGTGCCGGGCGGCTTCGGGGTGCGGGGCATCGAGGGCAAGATCGGCGCGTTGACCTACGCCCGTGAGCGCGGCATCCCGACCCTCGGGCTGTGCCTCGGCCTGCAGTGCATGGTCATCGAGTATGCACGGACCAAGGCCGGGATCACCGACGCGTCGTCCTCGGAGTTCGACCCGCAGACCGAGCATCCGATCGTCGCGACCATGGCCGAGCAGGAGGCCTTCGTCGAAGGCGACGGCGATCTCGGCGGCACGATGCGGCTCGGCCTGTATCCCGCATCGCTCACGCCCGGCAGCATCGTCGCGGAGACCTACGGCAGCGAGCAGATCGCCGAGCGTCATCGTCATCGCTATGAGGTCAACAACGCCTATCGGGGGCAGCTGGAGGACGCCGGTCTGGTCTTCAGCGGCACCTCCCCGGACGGCAAGCTCGTGGAGTTCGTGGAGCTGGCGCGCGACGAGCACCCGTTCTACGTCGCCACCCAGGCCCATCCGGAGCTGCGCTCGCGTCCGACCCGGCCGCATCCGCTGTTCGCCGGGCTCGTGGGCGCCGCCCTCGCCCGCAAGCTGGAGATGCGGTTGGCATGAGCGACGGTATGGACCGAGATATGCTCCACCATCGTCAACCCGGGGACCCTTCGGTTGACGATGCGGGAGCAGATCTCGGTACAGGGCGGGCACATCCGCGGCTGCCGGGGATGCTGGTCGACCGGGTCGCGGATCAGGAGGCGCGGTGGCCGGTCGCGAAGGTCGAGGCAGCCTTCCAGAATCCCTATCTGAGCGTCGCGGTCGACACGATCGTCGATCCCTCGGGAGGCGAGCACGGTCGTGTGGTCGTCCGTCCCCACGGCGCCGTCGCGGTCCTGGCGCTCGACGAGGATGACCGCGTGCTGCTCGTTGAGCAGTACCGCCATGCCGTCGGGCAGCGGCTGATCGAGATCCCCGCCGGCACCCTCGACGTGGAGGGCGAGCATCCGGCCGAGGCCGCGGCGCGTGAGCTCGCGGAGGAGGCCGATCTCCTCGCCGGCCGCTGGCACCCGCTGTTGGAGATGGCGGCGACGCCGGGCTACTCCAGCGAGCGGTGGACGGCCTATCTGGCCGAGGACCTCAGTCCCGTGCCCGAGGCCGAGCGCACCGAGCGCGAGGCCGAGGAGGCGGACATGCAGCAGTGGTGGGTGCCGTTCGAGCGTGCCGTCGACCTGGTGCTGGACGGCAAGATCACCGATGCGCTGACAGTGGGGGCGATCCTGGCGGCACGGGTCCGGCGGTCCAGATGACCATCGAGCGTGCGGTCGCGGACTATCTCGCTCACCTCGGCATCGAGCGAGGGCTGGCCGACAACACGCTGCAGTCCTATCGTCGCGATCTGCGCCGGTACGCGGGCTTCCTGGAGGCGGCGGGCCGCGTGGACCCGGCGGACATCGCCGTGCAGGATGTCGCCGACTTCACCGCCGCACTGCGCACCGGCGACGACGACCACCGCCCGCTGGGCACGTCCAGTGTCGCGCGCACCATCGTCGCGGTGCGCGGATTCCATCGTTTCCTGCTGCGCGAGCAGCTGGTCGCGGTCGACGTCACCGATGACGTCAAGCCGCCGCGTCCGACCTCACGGCTGCCCAAGGCGCTGCCACTCGACGAGATCGAGGCGATCATCTCCGCCGCGGGAAGCCCCGGCACCGCGCTGGCCAAACGCGACCGGGCTCTGCTGGAGCTGCTCTACGGCACGGGGGCCCGCATCTCCGAGGCCGTCGGCCTCGATGTCGACGATCTCGACAGCGAGAACGGATCGGCGCTGTTGCGGGGCAAGGGGTCCAAGCAGCGCATCGTGCCGGTGGGCAGCTACGCGCTGGAGGCGATCGCGGACTATCTGAGCGTCGGCCGTCCCACGCTCGCCAATGGCACCAGCCATGCGCTGTTCCTCAACGCGCGTGGTGGCCGGCTCTCGCGGCAGAGCGCCTGGACGGTGCTCAGCCGGGCCGCCCAGCGGGCCGGCATCGCGGCCGAGAAGGTCTCGCCGCACACCTTCCGGCACTCTTTCGCGACCCATCTGCTCGACGGTGGAGCCGATGTCCGCGTGGTGCAGGAGCTGCTGGGTCACGCCTCGGTGACGACGACGCAGATCTACACGCTGGTGACCGTCGAGAAGCTGCGCGAGGTGTACGCCACGGCTCATCCGCGAGCGCGGTAGCGGGGCGTAGAGTGGCGTCCGTGAGTAGCAACAAGTCGACATGTGAAGGACGCCGATGAGCACGCCCGAGACCGGCCCCACCGGGCGTCCGATGCCGGTGCTCGACGCACCCGGACCTCGTGCCGGCAATGGTCCCGCGCAGATCATCGCGATGTGCAATCAGAAGGGCGGCGTCGGCAAGACCACGACGACGATCAATCTCGGTGCCGCGCTCGTCGAGGACGGTCGGCGGGTGCTGCTGGTCGACTTCGACCCGCAGGGCTCGATGACCGTAGGCCTGGGCTATAACGCCCACGAGATCGAGTTGAGCGTCTACCACGCGCTGATGGACCGCGAGGTCCCGCTCAAGGACGTCATCATCCCGACCTCCACCACGGGGCTGGACCTCGTGCCGGCCAATATCGACCTCTCGGCCGCCGAGATGCGCCTGGTCACCGAGGTGGGTCGCGAGCAGGCGCTCGCGCGGGTGCTCCGCGAGGTCGCGCACGACTACGACATCATCCTCATCGACTGCCAGCCCTCCCTCGGACTGCTGACGGTCAACGCGCTGACGGCGGCGCATGGCGTCATCATCCCGCTGGAATGCGAGTACTTCGCCCTGCGTGGTGTCGCCCTGCTGACGGAGACGATCGAGAAGGTCCGCGAGCGCACCAACTTCGACCTGCGCATCATCGGCCTGCTCGGCACGATGTACGACAGCCGCACGCTGCACGGCCGCGAGGTGCTCCGCACCCTGGTCGACGGCTGGGGCGAGCTGGTCTTTCACACGGTCATCCGCCGCACGGTCAAGTTCTCCGACTCGACGGTGGCGGGAGAGCCCATCACGGCGTACGCCCCGACGTCGCGGGGTGCGGACTCCTACCGTGAGCTCGCTCGTGAGGTGCTGCAGCGATGCCCCGACGCGTGAACCTGCCGGGCGCGGACGAGCTGTTCCGCGCCACGGCACCCCGGGCGACCGCAGCTCCCGCCCCCGAGGTCACGGAGCCGGAGCCTCCCAAGGCCAGCGGACGGGTCAAGCACGACGAGAAGATGACGGTCTACCTCACGAGTGAGGAGCTGCTGGCGCTGGAGCAGGCGCGCATCCAGCTGCGTGCCGAGCTCGGCCGCAAGATCGACCGCGGCCGCCTGGTGCGTGCCGCGATGGCACTCGCGCTGGAGGATATCGCCGCGCGCGGCAGCGACAGCGATATCGCCCGGAGGCTGGCGGACTCGTGAGCGAGCGCAGCGAGGGAACCATGAGTGCTTTCACGAGGCCGTCCGCTCATACTGGACGTCCTTTCTTGCGGGCGGACTCGTGAGCATCGCCGAGGCCGAGGGCGCCGAGCATGACGGTTTCTCGGTCACCCTCGGCAACTTCGAGGGGCCCTTCGACCTGCTCCTGCAGCTCATCGCCAAGCACCAGCTCGATATCACCGAGGTCGCGTTGTCGGTCGTGACGACCGAGTTCATCGCCTACACCAAGACCCTCGACGATGACCTCGAGGCGACGACCCACTTCCTCCTGGTGGCGGCGACCTTGCTCGATCTGAAGACCGCCCGCCTGCTGCCACAGGCCGAGATCGAGGACGAGGACGATCTGGAGCTGCTGGAGGCGCGGGATCTGCTCTTCGCCCGGTTGATGCAGTATCGGGCCTTCAAGCAGGTGGCGATCTTCCTGGCCCAGCGCTTGGATCGCGAGCTGCGGCGGGTGCCGCGGGCGGTGACCCTGGAACCGCGGTTCGCGCGGCTGCTGCCGGAGGTCCAGATCCCCGCCATGATCGACGATCTGGCGGGGCTGGCCGCCGAGGCGCTGCGGCCGAAGGCGCCGCCGCTGGTCTCGCTCGCGCACCTGCACGCTCCCGCGGTGAGTGTGCGCGAGCAAGGACATCTGGTGGTGGACCGGTTGAGGCGCGACCGATCGCTGACCTTCCGCGCGCTCACCTCCGATGCCCCCGATGTCGTCACCAAGGTGGCCCGGTTTCTGGCGCTGCTGGAGCTCTTCCGCGAGGGCGTGCTCGCCTTCGACCAGGCCGAGCCGTTGGGGGATCTGACGGTCCGCTGGACCGGCACCGATGACGGCGATATCGATGTGGGCGATGAATTCGACGAGTCCGATGAAGCAGGAAGTGACGATGACGCAGAGCACTGACGAGCAGCCGTCCGAGGACGAGCAGCCCGTGACCTTCGAGCTGCGGCCGAGCCTGGAGGCGATTCTGATGATCGCCGATGAGCCGCTGCCCGCGGTGACGCTGGCCTCGGCGATCGGTCATCCGACGGACACGGTGGTCGACGCGCTGGTCGGTCTGGCGGGGGAGTACACCGAGCAGGGACGTGGCTTCGAGCTGCGCGAGGTGGCCGGCGGATGGCGCTTCTACACCCGCGACGAGTATGCGGACGCCGTCGCGGCCTTCGTGCTCGACGGGCAGCAGGCCAAGCTGAGCCAGGCGGCGCTGGAGACGCTGGCGGTCGTGGCGTATCGGCAGCCGATCAGCCGTTCGCGGATCTCGGCGATCCGCGGGGTGAATGTCGACGGGGTCGTGCGGACGCTCGTGACGCGCGGGCTGATCGAGGATCGCGGCAGCGATGCCACCTCCGGGGCGACCTTGTACGGCACGACCCCCTACTTCCTGGAGCGGATGGGGCTGGGGAGCCTCGAGGAGCTGCCGCCCCTCGCGCCGCTGCTGCCCGAGCTCGATGATCTGGACAGCGAGCTGGAGCGGGTGGCGGGCGAGGTCGCCGAGACCGAGGAGCCGGCCGAGGAGCCGGTCGAGGAGCCGGTCGAGGACACCGGAGCGTCCGAGACGGCGGCGGAGGACGAGGATGAGTGAGATCGAGTTCGAGGACACCGGAGCGATCCGGCTGCAGAAGGTGCTCGCGCAGGCGGGAGTGGCCAGCCGGCGTGCCAGCGAGGAGCTGATGGCACGCGGACGGGTGGAGGTCAACGGCGAGATCGTGACGCGGCTGGGCGTGCGCGTCGATCCGGTGCGTGACGTGATCCGCGTCGACGGGAGGCGTGTGCCGCCCCCGAGCGAGCACGCCTATCTGCTGCTCAACAAGCCCCGCGGCGTGGTCAGCACGATGGCCGATGAGAACGGCCGGCCGGATCTGGGGCGTTTCGTGGCCGACCGGACGGACCGCCTGTTCCACGTCGGTCGCCTCGACACCGATACGTCGGGGCTGTTGATCCTCACCAATGACGGCGACCTGGCGCATCGGCTCGCGCATCCGTCCTTCGAGGTCACCAAGACCTATGTGGCGCTCGTCGAGGGACAGGTGCCCGCATCGCTCGGCCGGACGCTGAGCGCGGGCGTGGAGCTCGACGACGGACCGGCTCAGGTGGACCGCTTCGTGGTGCGCGACCGGGGCAAGCGGCAGTCGCTCGTGGAACTGGACGTGCACATCGGCCGCAATCGCATCGTGCGACGGCTGCTCGCGCACGTCGGGCACCCGGTGGTGGAGCTGACGCGCACCGCCTTCGGCCCGCTGCGCCTCGGCGACCTCAAGGTCGGCACGATGCGCGACCTGTCCCGCGACGAGCGCGGCGACCTCTTCGATAGCGTGGGAATATGACCTCTGCTGTGCCCAGCCCCGTCCTCGTCGTGGGATGCGGGCTCATCGGCACATCGGTGGCTCTCGCGCTGGCCGAGCGTGGCTCGCAGGTGCACCTGGAGGACCGCGATCCGCGGAATGTGCAGGTGGCCGCCGAGGCCGGTGCCGGAACGGGCGCACCCGTCGAGGCACCTGAGCTCGTCGTGGTGGCCACGCCCCCGGCCGCGGTGGTGCCGGCCGTCGAGGAGGCGTTGCGAAGGTTCCCGGACGCGGTCGTGACCGATGTGGCCAGCGTGAAGGCCGCGATCGTCGAGGCCGTCGACGATGCGCGTTTCGTCGGAGGCCATCCGATGGCGGGCAAGGAGCGCTCGGGCCCCACCGCCGGTTCCGGTCAGCTCTTCGAGGGACGCTCATGGGCGATCGTGCCGGGTCGGCGGACCGAGCAGTCGTCGATCGACCTGCTGGAACGCACGGTCATCGAGCTGGGGGCCGTGCCGCGCCGCTTCGCTCCGCGTGCACACGATGAGGCCGTGGCGCTGGTGTCCCATGTGCCGCATCTGATGGCCAATCTGACGGCCAGCCTGTTGGAGGGGGCGCCCGACGGGCACGTCGATCTGGCGGGGCAGGGACTGCGCGATGTCACGCGGATCGCGCGCAGCGATGCCGATCTGTGGGTCGACATCCTCAGCCACAACTCCTCGGCCATCACGCCGCTGCTGACCACCTTGCGCGATCGTCTCGACACCCTGATCGACGCGGTGGGAGAGGACCCGTCCGCCGTCGACGGACTGCTGAAGCAGGGGCGTGCGGGCACCACGACGATTCCCGGCAAGCACGGCGACCTGCCGACGGATGTCGCGAGTGTCTTCGTGCCGATCGATGACACCCCGGGCGAGCTGTCGCGGCTCTTCGGCGATGCCGCGGAGGTCGTCAATATCGAGGATCTGCGGATCGACCACGAGGTGGGCCGTCCGGTCGGCCTCGTCGAGATCGTGGTCTTGTCCGGGCGTGCCGATACGCTCGTGGAGGCCATGCGGGCCAAGGGATGGTCCGCTTACCGATGAGGAGCACCGTGGGAACACCCATCGTCATCGCGATCGACGGACCGTCCGGGTCCGGCAAGTCGAGCACCTCGCGGGGGGTCGCCACCGCGCTGGGCTACGACTACCTCGACACGGGGGCGATGTACCGGGCGATGACCTGGGCGCTGCTCCAGCGCGGTGTGGACGTCGAGGACGCCGCCAAGGTGGCCGAGGAGGCCGTCTCGGTCTCGATCGTGTCCGGTGTCGACCCGCAGGAGCCGACCATCACCGCCGACGGCAGGGATGTCTCGGGTCCGATCCGCACCGAGGAGGTGACGGCGGCGGTCAGCCCGGTGTCGGCGGTGGCGCGGGTGCGCGAGCTGCTCGTGCAGGCGCAGCGTCAGGTGATCGGCTCTTCCACCTCGGCGGGGCGCGGCATCGTGGTCGAGGGGCGCGATATCGGCACGGCTGTCGCCCCGGATGCGCCGCTGAAGGTCTATCTCGTCGCCGATCCCGCGGCGCGGGCGGCGCGTCGTGCCGCGGAGCTGGGCGGAGTAGACGCCGTCGCGACCCAGGAGTCGCTGGCGCGGCGCGATCAGATCGATTCGACGCGGGCCGCCTCGCCGCTGGCCCAGGCCGACGATGCCGTGGTGGTCGACGGCACGCATCTGACCCTCGACGAGGTCATCGAGCACATCGTCGGCCTGGCCCGCGACGCCTCCTGACCCCCGCCGAGGGGTGATGATCATCCGGCTTCGACGAGGGGTCGCGACCACGCGACCTCGCGCTCCAGCTGACCGGTCTGCCGGAAGAGCCGCACCTGATGGGTGCCGGCGAGGACGGTGGCGAGCTCCCCGGGATCGGCGCGGGTGAAACCGAGGCTCTGTCAGAAGGGACCGGAACGACGGCTGAACAGCCACGCGGTGCGTGCCCCGTCGTCCATCGCGCGGTCGAGCGCGAAGAGCGCCAGCTCCCGGCCACGGCCGGAACGGCGTGCCTCCGGCGTGACCGCCACGCTGCGGACGAGCACGTGGGCGCCATCCTCGCTCAGCTCGTAGCCGGTGCAGCCCACGATCTCGTCATCGCGACGGTCGATCCAGAGACGGAGCGACGGTGAGTCGAGACCGCTGAGAGTGAGGTCGACCTCGCGGAGGAAGCGTGTGACGGCGTCGAGGTCGTCACCGGTCATCGCGTTCAGGCCCACCGCCCCAGCCAATCACGTCGCGGGTGCGGTACGGCCAGGGGAGGATCGGTAGGATCGTGGGGTGTCCGAACAGCCCGTCCTCGCCGTGATCGGCCGCCCCAATGTGGGCAAGTCGACCCTCGTCAACCGCATCATCGGCCGCCGCGAGGCGGTGGTCGAGGACACGCCGGGTGTGACCCGCGACCGCGTCTCCTATGACGCGCTGTGGAATGGGCGCACGTTCACGGTGGTCGACACCGGCGGCTGGGACCCGGATGCGCGGGGTATGGCCGAGCGCATCGCGCAGCAGGCCGAGGTCGCGATGACCGTGGCGGACGCGATCCTCTTCGTCGTCGACTCGCGGGTGGGCATCACCGATGCCGATGAGCGGGTCGTCAAGCTGCTGCGTGCCTCGAAGAAGCCGGTGATCCTGGCGGCCAACAAGGTCGACGATCAGCGCGGCGAGCTGGAGGCGGCGGCGCTGTGGAATCTTGGCCTCGGCGAGCCCATGCCGATCTCCGCGCTGCACGGGCGGGGGAGCGGCGACCTGCTCGACGCCATCCTGGATGCGCTGCCCGATCCGCCCGAGGAGGATCTCGATGCGCCCGAGGGGCCGCGCCGGGTGGCGATCGTCGGCAAGCCGAATGTCGGCAAGTCGAGCCTGCTGAACAAGCTCGCCCGCGAGGAGCGGGTCGTCGTCGACAACGCATCGGGCACCACCGTCGACCCCGTCGACGAGATCATCGAGCTCGGCGGCCGGGAGTGGACCTTCATCGACACCGCCGGCATCCGCCGCCGGGTCAAGGAGGCCTCCGGTCACGAGTACTACGCGAGCCTGCGCACCAGCACGGCGATCGAGCGTGCCGAGGTGGCCGTGATGATCGTCGACGCGAGCGAGCCGCTCAGCGAGCAGGATGTGCGCATCATCAACTCGATCGAGGACACCGGTCGCGCGCTGGTCATCGCGTTCAACAAGTGGGACCTCGTCGACGAGGAGCGTCGCTACTACCTGGAGCGCGAGATCGATCGCGAGCTGGTGCAGGTGCCGTGGGCGCCGCGGATCAATATCGCCGCGTTGACCGGCTGGCACGTCGACCGGCTCGTGCGGGCCCTCGATGCGGCCCTGGAGGGCTGGGAGACGCGAGTGTCGACCGGCGCGCTCAATTCCTTCCTGGGACGGCTCGTCTCGGAGCATCCGCACCCCGTGCGCGGCGGTAAGCAGCCGAAGATCCTCTTCGGCACGCAGCCGTCGACGGCGCCGCCGACCTTCGTGCTGTTCACCTCGGGCAAGCTCGAGGCGGGCTACCTGCGGTTCATCGAGCGGCGTCTGCGCGAGGAGTTCGGCTTCACGGGCAGCCCGATCCACATCCAGCAGCGGGTCCGCGAGAAGCGCGGCCGGCGGCGGTAGCCGGTCGGCCTCCCTCGACCGGTCGGCCCTCTAGGGTGGTGCCGTGATCGAGATCTGGGTGAACCCCGCGTGTTCGAAGTGTCGGACTGCCGTGAGCGCACTCGATGAGGCCGGCAGCGAGTATGTGATCCGCCGCTATCTGGAGGACGTGCCGACGATCGAGGAGATCGAGGACGTCCTCGGACGGCTCGCGCTGGAGCCGTGGGATATCGCGCGCGCCGCCGATGCGAAGAAGCTCGGTGTGGAGTTGCCGGCGAAGGATGCGGGGTATCGCGACGAGTGGGTGCGGCTGCTCAGCGAGCATCCGAAGCTGATCCAGCGCCCTATCATCACCGCGAGCGACGGCACCGCCGTCGTTGCCCGTGACCCGGAGACCCTGGCCGGCATCGTCGCCCGCGGCTGACCCCGCCTCCGGCGCAACTTTTGCCGGGATCTGGCCCTTTCTCGAGTCGATTCAGGGCTAGATCCCGGCAAAAGTCTGGCGGTCGGGCGGTGAGTCTCAGGACTCGGACGGGTAGGTGTAGAAGCCCTCTCCCGTCGCGACACCGAGCTTGCCGTGATCGATGAAGTCGTGCTTGAGGACGTCGGCGAACTTCCGCTGGGTCTCGTCCTCGCTCATGCTCGAGATGTTGTAGGCGGTGGTGAGGCCGACGACATCGAAGATCTGGAAGGGGCCGTTGGGGGCTCCGGTGCCGATGCGCCAGGTCTTGTCGATGGTCTCGGGATCGGCGACGCCGTTGACGTAGAGCGCTCCGGCGGCGTTGAGCAGCGGCACGAGGAGCGAGTTGAGGACGTAGCCGGGCTGCTCCTTCTTCACCTCGATCGGCACCATGCCCTGTTCCTGGGCGAACTGCACGACCTGGCGGTAGACCTCGGGGTCGGTCTTGGAGGTGGCCATCACCTCGGCGGTGTTCATGACCCAGATGCGGTTGGCATAGTGCAGTGCGAGGAACTTCTCGGGGCGGCCGGTGGCGTCCATGAAGGAGCTGGGCAGCAGGGTGGAGGAATTGGTGGCGAAGATCGTCTTCTCGGGAGCGGCCTGCCCGACCTTGGTCCAGGTGTCGATCTTGATCTGCGGGTTCTCCGGGACGGCCTCGATGACGAGGTCGGCGTCCTTGACGGCATCGGCGAGGTCGGTGGCGTAACGGATGCGATCGAGTGCGGCCGCGGACTTGCCGTCCTTGGCGCCCTCAACCTCGACGTCGTAGGTCTTGGCGAGGCCGGCGAAGCGCTTCTTGGCGGCGGCGATGGCGTCGTCGTCGATGTCCCAGGCGGTGACCTCGAAGCCGGCGTAGGCGCTCTGATACGCGATCTGCGATCCGAGCACTCCGGTGCCGAGCACGGTGACGTGGGTGAAGGTGGTCATGGTGATGTCCTCTCTCGGGGTGTGGTGAGGTATCCGCGGACGACGAGGGTGGCGTGTTCGCGGAAGTCATGGATGAAGGCGGAGCCGTCGAGGGCCTCGCGTTCGGTGCGCAGGATGAGCACGTGCAGGGCGGCGTAGAGGGCCTCGGCCGCGATGGTGGGATCAGGCGCGTCGACGGAGGACCAGGCGTCGCGGAGGATGTCGGCGATCGTGGCGATGAGCTCGTCGACGAGTCGCAGCGCTTCGGCCCGGTGTTCCTCGTCGGGGGAGCCGTCGAGGACATTGCGCTGGTAGGCGGCGAGGTTCTCCAGGGAGAGTGCGTCGCCGGTCATGGGGGAGACGAGCGCGATGAGTCGTTCGACAGGATCGTCGATGCTCTCGCAGGCGGCCCGGCCGGCATCGAGCGATTCGCGGAAGCGCGTGTTGCCGGCCATGAGCAGCAGCTCGGCCTTGCTCGCGGCGTAGCGAAAGAGTGTGCCGTGGGAGACATCTGCCTCGTCGGCGACCTGTGCGGTGGTGGTGGCTGCGAAGCCCTGGGTGGCGAAGAGACGACCGGCGGCGGCGGTGATGCGCTCGCGCTTCTGCGCCTTATTGCGCTCGCGACGCCCGCTTTCGGTGGCCATCCCTCTCACCTCGGATCTGAACTTTCACTCATTAATGAGTCTACTCCGTTTTTGCTAGGGCTCAAGGCCCCCGACGCCCGACCTCCCTGTTCGGGGCTCGCGAGGGATGCGCTAGTATCGTCGAGTTGTCACGGGCTGTGGCGCAGCTTGGTAGCGCACTTGACTGGGGGTCAAGGGGTCGCAGGTTCAAATCCTGTCAGCCCGACCGAGAGGTCCCGGAAACTCAAGGGTCTCCGGGACTTTTTCTGTAGGTGGATGTGATCCGGTCATCGAAAACCCATCACTTTGACGCCCTCGCGACCGTCTCGGGACACCGCGCTCCGGGAGGGGAGCGACCGTGCCGGCTGCTCCCGGTTCGTGGGCGGGAGCGGGACGCACCTGTTCGGTATGGACACCGAACACGGCCCGACTGGCAACCCCTGGGGCCTGGAGCCGCTGCTGCGTGGCTGGCCGCGGACCTCCTCGGTGCGAGCCAGCCGACACTCGATTGGTGCGCCGAGGTCAATCGAGGTGAGTATTCGGAGCGCATCGCAGGATTTCTTGCGGACCATCCATTCCGAGATGGGGGCAGGTGGGCGAGCCCGGTCTTCTCCAGTTACGTAGCGAACTTGATGCTGGATGCCGTCGATTCGGCGGCGCTCACGGCAGTCGGTGCCGAGAGCGGTCTTCTGTTCGAGTTCGCAGCGACCGACGGCGGCAGCAAGAAGATCTTGGATGAACACCAGTTCGCTGCTCTCCACACCTCGCTGCTCGCCGGGCAGTGGGCGAGTTCGACATCGGTGGTGAGCGTTCGGGATGGCGGTCTTGGCGAGAACGCCGTCGCCGAGAGCGTCGATGCAGCTTTCGTCCTGTCCCAACGTGAGTCTGCGGGCATGTCTATCGCTGCCACAGTGCTGCTTGAGCGGCCCGGCCGTCTACAGCTGGTAAGTCCGCTCGCGAATCTTGATGTCGAGTTTGGCGGTGAGATCATTGTGGGTGCCCGGGGTGCATCGATCGATCTTGGGCCGGACGTGTCTCTCCGAGCCGACTCAATTGAGCTTTCCGGCCCTTCGATGCAGGTGAGTAGGGATACCTCGCCGAGTGACTCGGGGGCCGCTACCGTAGAACTTGAAGTCGCTTCTTCGTTCCAGAGCGATGCCACTCTTGATAAGAGCCTCGATTCGAGCGATTTCCATCTGATCGTGCCGCCTTCGGTCAAGCTGCACTATCCGTGGGTGCAGTACCGGGTAGCGCCGGATGGTGAGGCCAGCGGAGATTCACCGGATGAGCGCGCTCGTCGCCTCCTCAATAAGCTTATGAACCTCGCGCGTCGGCATGGACACGGCGGTTTGCGTGCAGTGTTCATCAAGAAGCTGGAAGGTCGGCAGGGTCTTTCGGCCGCCGATTTTCAGAGCGCCGTTGATATCCTCATTCAAGAGGGAGCGGCATTCCGTGACGGACAGCTCCTGTTCATTGATGCGGAATGGGACCGGTTCCGGTACGACGGGAAGGCGCGGCCGGGTATGACGTCGTACGATGACGTGAAGGATCAGTGGGACCCAATCTTGGTCGCGATCTCGAACGCGCTTCGGTAGGTGTCGCCAGCGAGTAAACGCTAGACGGCCGCAGCTCCCTGGTCCCGCGGCCCGGAGTCCCACAGATGATGATCTAACGTGCATGCGTCGTTGGATAAGAATCTCGTAACCTCGGATCATGTACGAGCCGTGGGCGTCCAGCGAGGCGGCGCGCAAGACGATGCAGGGCAACCGCGGTCGCGATACCAAGGCGGAGCTGGCGGTTCGTCGCCTCGTGCATGCGCGCGGCCTGCGCTATCGGGTCAACGCACGACCTGAGCATGACCTGCGTCGGACTGCTGATCTGCTGTTCACCCGGGTACGCGTCGCCGTGTTCATCGACGGCTGCTACTGGCACGGCTGCCCGCAGCACTTCTCGATGCCGGCAACCAACCCGGAGTACTGGGAGGGCAAGATCGGCCGGAACGGGCAACGCGATATCGAGACGACCGCGTTACTGGAGGAGCGCGGCTGGACGGTCTTGCGGTTCTGGGAACACGAGACGCCAGCCACGGTCGCGGACAGCATCACCGAGGCGGTGCAATCGCGGCGACGCGAGCTCACTGGCTGAGGGCGGCGAGGGCGTCTGGCCAGTCATCGGTGATGGTCTGGATCGGGGCGAGACGATCGGCGAAGTCCTTATGCCTGGCCATGCGCGCGGTCAGACCATAGCGGAACTCCCACCGGCCGGTGGGAGAGAACAGGCACGCAGCGACGACATCGAACCCGTCAGCCGGGTAGAACCGGGAGGCGGGGTCGCCCTTGGAGGCACGGGTCTTCTGCACCTCGACCTTGAACGCCCCGCTAGCGGAGGTCTTCGGACTCGCGTTCTTGCACTCCACCCGCAGATGACGACCGTCAGTCATCGTGACGTTGAAATCGTGCATCGCGTCCACGTCGAGCCGCTCGACCGTCGCAACTCCCGGGGCATTTTCGAGCAGGTGCTCCAGGTGATACTCGGCCACCCCGCCACGGACCGCGACAGAGAGCCTATTGCGTCCGCCGATAATGTCGAGGATTTGCTCGCTGGTGAGCGCGAACTGCTCCTCCAGGACATGTCGTCGCGGCAGCTGGTCAACCGCAGCCTTGTCGGCAAGTGCGATCGCCGCGGAGTAGCGCAGGGGCGGGTCCAGACGCAGGGAGGTTGCACGACGTTCCAGTCGGGCGTAGTCGATCAGTCGGTCCGGGGTGAACGCGACGACGGTCTCCAGGCTCGTGGGGGAGCGTGGTTCGGAGCGCTTCGTGCCGGCCCGGTTGATCTTCTCCCATACGTGCCACCCGAATGCCTTCGCCTGCGCGATCTCGGCGTCTTTGGCGTAGAAGGAGATGCCCATTGGCAGCGGGTCCCACAGGTTTGCGTCTAGCCCGAGGATCACGCCGTCGGCGAGGTCGATGCCGAGGATCATGCTCACGTCGATGCCTGCGACGTCGCGTCCGACCGGGTGCTCTCGCTTCCACGACTCCTCCGAGCCGTAGCGAAGCTGACCGCGAACCTCGTCGGCGGGGCGGTTTCTGATCGCGTTCCGTGTGATCCGGAAGGGGTAGACGAGCATCCCGATCCGCTCATCGGAGTCCAGCTGAACGCCGAGGTATACCGGGGCGCGGTGGGGGTCGCTCGCGTACAGCACCCGCCCACCGGAGGCGGTGACCGCCTCGATGAGGAACGTGTGCAGGTCAGAGCGTCCCTGGACGCGGTAGACCTCGCCGAAGGCGCGGCCAGCGAGCGATTCGTCCTCCACAGGTCTCCTCTCGCTCCGGTTCGTCCATAGACTTCGATGAGTGTCGCTGGGCATGTCGGTGGCTCCCGGCAGACTCCTCTCGACGATACTGGTCAGACACGCACTGCTCGCAGACGCCGGGCCGTGCGTGCACGTATAGAAACGAGGTGGCATATGGGCGAGCAGCTCCCGGTGGTGAGCCTATTCTCCGGCGCAGGAGGACTCGATCTCGCTGTCGAGCGCGCCGACGCCGAGCCTTTGGTCTCAAGTGACCCCGGCAGCGGCTTGCTGCGGGTCTCGGTCGCGACGGACTACAACGAGCCTGCGTTGCAGACGCTGAAGGCGAACTTCCACGACGCCGCCACCCTCACCGGCGACATCCGACAGGTCCCCACCGAGCAGATCCTCGACACGGCCGGCCTGCGGGCCGAGGAGCCGGTTCTTGTGGTCGGCGGCCCGCCGTGCACTCCGTTCTCCAAGTCCGGGTTCTGGCTGGAGCAGAAGCGCGAGAGCCGCGACCCCAACGCGTCCTTGCTCGACGAGTACGTCCGGGTCGTGCGCGAGTCACGACCTGAGGCCTTCATCCTTGAGAACGTCCAGGGCCTGACCTACAAGACCCACAAAGCACAGTTCGACCGTCTCCTCAAGAGTCTCGGCGAACTCGGTTACAACCCGCAGTGGAAGGTGCTGCTGGCTGCCGACTATGGCGTGCCTCAGCTGCGTCGCCGCGTGTTCGTCGTGGGACGCCGCGATGGGGAGAAGTTCGAGTTCCCCGAGCCCACCCACTCCGGCTGGAGCGAACGCGACCGCAGGGTCGATGCGACCAAGATTCCGCACGTCACCGCGGCTCAGGCCTTTGCGGATCTGCCGAGACTCGTGCCCACCTCGCTCGACGAGATCGTCGACGGTCAGTACGGCGAGCTCGCTGCCGAGGTTCCGCCTGGACAGAACTACCTCTGGCACACCGACCGCTACGACGGTCGCAACCAGTTCGAATGGCGCAGCCGCTACTGGACCTTCCTGCTCCGTCTCGACCCCAACCGGCCCTCTACGACCCTCCAGGCCCAGCCCGGCCCGTGGGTCGGCCCCTTCCACTGGGAGAACGTCCGTACCGCCTCCGGCGAAGAACGAGCAAGACGCCTCCGCATCAACGAGATGCTACGGCTCATGTCCTTCCCCGATGACTTTAAGATCGACGGCACCCGCTCCGACGTCCAACGCCAACTCGGCAACGCAGTCCCACTAGAACTCGGCAAGGCCGTCGTCCGTGCGCTCATGGACCAGCTCGGCTACCTCGACCGTCAACACGCCGCCCGCGAGGTTGTCTTCGCCTGACCCAGTACCAGGAGCCACCGTGTCAACCCAGAAGAGCAGCAGTTCAGCACGAACCGGAGACACTGCTGGCGCGCGCTGGGTTCGCGCGGCGCTGCAAGTCAACCCGTACGGGTACAAGGGAAAGAACGAGCCGGCCAAGGATTTCGCGTCCGAGCCTGTCTACAACAAAGCGCTGCTCGACGAGTGTGATGCGCTTGGGGTGCACATCATCGCTGTCACCGACCATTGGTCTGTTGAGACCGCCGAAGGATTGATAGCGGCAGCTGCAGAACGGGGGATCGTCGCTCTACCGGGGTTTGAGGCGAACTCCCGAGAGGGGGTGCACGTTCTCGTTATCTTCGAAGCGGGGACAAGCACTGCCGAAATCAACGCCGCAATCGGAATCTGCGGGTCCAGCCCCGGAGCGAGCGGCGCAGGCGACTGCGGGTATGCCGAGATCGTCGAGAAGATGAGCGAGCGCGGCGCCCTCGTCGTCCCCGCACATGTGAACGTCTCTCCTAGCGGGATGCTTGCACGGATGAGCGGACAGCCGCTTGAGAAAATGGTCACCCATCCGCATGTCCACGTCATCGGCGTGACGCCGGACGCTTCGGATGCGACGAACCAAGCCGCCGTAATTTCGAATCGGAAGCCTTTCAAGCGCACGCACCCACTGGCGATCATTCACGCGGACGATGTGACGCGACCATCTGATCTAGCGAAACCGGGAGCGACGTCATGGTTCAAAGTGAGCAGTGAATGCCTGGAGAGCATCAAGCTGGCGGTACGAACCCCGGCCACCCGAGTGTCGCACGCGGACCCCGCCGCTTCACCCCGTGCGCAGATCCGCGAAGTCTCGTGGACCGGAGGCTTTCTGGACAATGTGACAGTTCCGATCTCGGATGACCTTACGGCTCTCATCGGGGGCCGCGGGACAGGCAAGTCAACAGTAATTGAGAGCCTCCGGTTTGCCCTCGGGATCGATCCGATTGGTAAAGAAGCGATTGCTGATCACAAGGCGATCGTGAAAGATGTCTTGAAGTCGGGAACGATCGTCCGCGTCACGGTCGAGTCGCCTAAGCCCATGCCGCGCCGGTACACCATTGAGCGGGTCGTCAATCAACCTCCTCTTGTGAAAGACGCCAGTGGCACTGCGACCAATCAGCGGCCAGAGGACGTGATGCCCAAGGTCGAGATCTTTGGGCAACACGAACTAGCCGAGCTGGCCACAGATCCCGCGCGCGTAGCCACCATGCTCCAAAGATTCACGGGCTCGGACGGGCCGGACGCCGCGCATCAAGAGACACTGTCGTTGCTGCGCCAGAACAGGGAGGAACTCGGAAAGGCGGAGGAGGCCCTCGCGAGACTCGATGATGAGCTTTCCGTCATCCCTCGTCTGGAAGAGCAGATTCGGCAGTATGACACAACCGACGTGCCGACAAAGCTTACCAATCAGCAACGTATCGGCCAGGATGAAGCAGTCTTCACAGAAGCATCCGAGCGGATCGCAGAGGCCTCGAAGCGTCTCCGGGCGCTAACCGATCCGCAACTCGGAAACGACCTGACCGCAGCGTACGATTCCGTACAGGATTCGCCGCAGAAGACCCATCTGGAGCGGGCCACCTCGGCGACCGCCGAGCTGGGCAAGGTTGTCATTGCGCTGTCGGCTCAGGCTCAAGCCGCCATCACCACGGCTCAGAGTGCGGTCGCGGCAGCCAAGACGGACTGGGATGCTGCGGTGGGAGACCAGCGGAACGAGTACAACGAGGTTCTCCGTCTCCTTCATGACCAGGGGCTAGAACCGGACAAGTACGTCGATACGAAGCGTGCCCTAGAGATGGCCAAGGCGAAGAAGCCGCGACGCAAGAAGCTCGCCAAGTCCATCGCGGACCTGATCAAGCGCCGGGGCACGCTCCTCGCCGACTTGCAGGATCACGAGAAGCGCCAGGCTGAGAAGCTTCACGACGCTGTCCGCGCGGCCAACTCGGCCACCGGTGGTGTTGTCATCGTGCAGCCTGTCCCTGCCCCAGAACGAGGCCACATCAAGAAGACCCTCGGCGATCACATCACCGGCGTGCGAACCAACATCACCGCCGCCATCGAATCTGAGGACTTCTCACCCCGCGCCTTCGTCTCAGCTGCCCGAGCCGGAGCGGATGAGCTCGTGAAGCACGGCATCAAGGGAGCACAGGCGCAAGCGCTGCTCAAAGCCGGCGAATCGCTGTTCCGTGAACTCGAAGAGCTCGCGGTGGGACTCGCCGTCGATGTCAAGCTTGACATCGGGTACGGCTCAGGCACGCGGGAGTACAGAAGCATGGGTCAGCTGTCGAAGGGGCAGAAGGCGACAGCGCTGCTCCTGTTGCTGCTGAGCGGGTCGACGGCGCCTTTGATCATCGACCAGCCCGAAGACGACCTCGACAACAGGTTCGTTTATGACGGTGTTGTCACGAACCTCCGCGGGCTGAAGGGGAAGCGGCAGGTCATCACCAGCACCCACAACGCCAATGTTCCGGTTCTTGGGGACGCCGAGCTGATCGTCGCGCTGGAAGGTGACGGCCAGCACGGTTGGCCTACTCAGGGTGGGATCGGGTCGCTCGACGACAAGAAGATCAGATCACTGGCTGAGAACATCCTTGAAGGTGGCCCAGACGCTTTCAACGCCCGCCAGCATCTGTACGGCTTCTAGTTGGCGTCCGAGGACGCCCGGTCAGCGAACGAAGAAGCTTCCAGAAGCGAGTAACGCCGACCGGGTGGAAGGTGCCGAGACTCAGAGGATGACAGTCCACGTGGACGGATTAGTGCCCAAGACCGCCGAGAAGGCGACGCGCCAAGAACGTGGCGATCTCTGGAGCTCCGAGACTGAGCGCGGCGCTTGAGACTGACTCATCAGGTGTGATGCGGATGGGCTGATCGTTGCCGAGCCCGAAAGATGTCGCAGAGTTGGAACCGACGCTGATCATCATTGACCCTGCCAGTCCGACGCTGATCGCGAATCGATCCCCGGTCAGAACGTTGAGTGCACCGGCTAGTCGGAGCTGATCAGTGATAATGGACGTGACGACATCTTCGTTGACATGCGCGCCGATCTGAGCGCGTGGCAGCGTGGTCCATACTGACACCTGGCCGCTTCTTGCTATGCGAACTCCGCGAAACTGCGCCGGGGCATCACGACCGTGGATTGGCCGATCTTGTTCAGGCACCGCGATGGTGACGTGCTCGTCAGCGGTGATGGGTTCGACGCCCGCAGCCATCGGGACAGCCCCGAACGTGCGCAGTGAACCGATGAGCGCATCAGGGAGAAGATGGATCTGGCGACTGGACCAAGGGCTGCCGTCAAGAGGGACGACGTGTAGCTCGACGTATGTGCTCTCGTGACCGTGTCCCCAGGCGGATCCCGTGTCCCACTCGTCCTTCCAGACCACCGCGGGCGGCGTGGACAGAGGCTCATACGTGAGCGGCGAAGGCACACTTTCAAGCCGTCGGATAGCGGACGTCACCTTGGTAAGCAGATCGGGAACGTCGGCGTAGTCATCCCAGAACGCACCGCGTGCATAGTCACCGACCTGGCTGATGAAAGCAGCCTGGTCAGGATCTGGCGAGATGCCTTGCTTGCGGAACACGACAGTATCGGTGCCCTTGCGACGTGCCTCGATAAGTTCGTCGTGAGTGGCAGATTGGTCGGTCTCAGGGAACCTGTAGCCATAGTGAGGCCCGAGCAGGAGCAGGTACACGTCACTGCTGGCTACTCCGTCGAGGCACGACTCGCGGGAGGGGTCGAGCTGAGCGCCGAAGTCCTCGAACACGACCGGTTCGTGACCGAGCGCACGGATCAGACCAGGTAGGGCTCGACGCTCCTCCTCAAGGCCTCGCTTTACGCTACTCACAAAGATCCGCACGACACCAGAATGCCAGCCCAGTCGCGATGTCGGAGGCAACGGCGCGCCAGCACAGTTGGCCATATTGCGACGGCGATCGAGACTCAGTGCGCCGCCCACCGCGTCAGCGGCGCGACGTGCATCGTCGCCTGCCAAGGCGACGGGCTTCTCTTGTGTCCGGCCTGACTCTGACGACTCGCGGGCTGCAGAGCCTGCTCGGCAAGGCATGCTCGTGCCAAGATTAGGCGATGATCAGTCCTGGAGATCGTGTGGTCGCGCATAAGGTGTCATTTCACGGCCGAGTGCTCGGACGCCACGGAAGTACCTCGGCCGGCAGCGGGTTCGAGTACCGGTCGTTGCCTGAGAACCTCAACGTCGCTGTTTTCGCGGTCTTGAATGATGACACAGGAGAGATCCGATACTTCACGGCCGATGCGATCGAAGCGGCGAACGATTGAAGGTCCACTCGTCACTCGTCCGGACCGGACCTGGAGGCCTCGGCGGAGTGGACCAATGAGGTGACCAACGGCCCGAAATATCTGCAAACTGGGATGCGCACCGCGCCGCGGTGAAACACAAAAGCCCAGGTCAAGAGGGGTAGGGGCACCGATCCCGGCACCTGGGGGTCAAGGGGTCGCAGGTTCAAATCCTGTCAGCCCGACGTATCTGCCCTGGTGAGAGAAGCTTTCTTGCCAGGGCATCGTCATTTCACGAAGGGGCGAGCGGGGCCCGCCGCGTTTCTGTGACACAGCCCCGACGGAGATGGCCAGAAGGTTATGTTCCTGTAGTTATAAGGCGGGTCGGTGCGCTCCAAGTCGAAGGGTCCTGCC
This sequence comes from Actinomycetes bacterium, assembly GCA_023417775.1. Classification (GTDB taxonomy): domain Bacteria; phylum Actinomycetota; class Actinomycetes; order Propionibacteriales; family Nocardioidaceae; genus Aeromicrobium. Next base: position 33,861 of record JAEZEJ010000119.1, read on the forward strand.
CGGACGCCGTTTTCGGCGACGTCGATGGCGACGAGGTGCAGACCGGCGTTGCGAACGCAGGCCGGAGCCATCTCGAGGCTCGTCGCCGGGAGATCGGGTCCTCGTCGAGTGCGTCGGGTGCGGCGGCGTACCGCTGCGCGAAGTCGCCGTGTCCCGAATTCGACCGATGTGCTCGTCTCGGACGGATCCGGGCCACACTCGCTGCACGAACTCGGCGGCAGCCGACGCGTAGAATCGAACCGAGAACACTGGGCCGGACGCCCAGCTCAAGTTGCACGGAGTGGAAGCACTGATGGCGGTTCCCGGTACGAAAGAAGACCTTCTCGCTGCCATCGAGAAGACCTTCACGCGACTGGAGAAGGATCTCGATCGCGTTCCCGTCGACGAAACCCGGAAGCCGGTCCTCGAAGGTCACGTCAAGGGGACCATGATGAGCCCCGCGGACCTGGTGGCCTATCTCATCGGGTGGAACGAGCAGGTCCTGACCTGGCACCTACGCCGTAGGGAGGGACTGCCTGACGAGCTGCCCGCCCCCGGGGTCAGATGGAACGAGCTCGGTCTCCTCGCCCAGCGCTACTACTCTGAGCACACCTCTGACTCGTGGGGGAGCCTGCGTGCTCAGCTCGCCGAGGCCAAGGGCAGGATCGTCGCGCTGATCAACAGCTACTCGGACGACGACCTCTACGGCGAACCCTGGTACGGCAAATGGACCATGGGCCGCATGATCTCGTTCAACACATCATCGCCCTATGTCAATGCCAGAGGCCGCATCAGAGCCTGGCTCCGTACCCTCTGAAGTCGCGGAGAACGAGTCGCTGCTGTCAGGGCTCGAGGATCACCCCGTCGAGGCGCTGATCGCATCCGACCGTCGGCGTCACCCTTGGAGCGAAGAAGCCCCGGTCTGCGGGAGAATCGGTCCCGTGGGCGAATTCGGGTTCTCTGTCATCGGGGCAGCGTTCCTGGTCGTGCTCCTCGCACCGACCTGGTGGTGGGCATCGCGCGGTCGGCCAGTCGGATACGACCCGCCCAGCGAGCCACGGGCGCTCGGGATCGTCGAGCGATGCGGCCAGGTACTCACCAGCGCAACGGCGCTGACCTTCGCCGGTACTCACCTGCGGCCCTTCTCGGCCTGGTCATGGTGGCTCATCGCCGCCATCGTCCTGATGGTCGCGTACCTGGTGTGCTGGCTGCGCTACGGTCGCAGCGCTCGGACGATCGTCGACTTCTACCGACGGCTAGGCCCGGTGCCGGTGCCACTGGCCACGCTGCCCGTGGCAGCGTTCATGTCGCTCGGCGTCTACGCCGGCGCATGGCCGCTGATCGTCGCCTCCGCGGTTCTCGGCGTGGGGCATATCAGCATCCACCTGCGCCATCTCTCGGCCCTCCGTGCTGCGAGCGGTCGCTGACTAGACTCCTCCACGTGCGACGGGGACGACTACTGACGACTGCTCTCATCCTTGCGGCGACCGCGCTGCTGGCCGGATGCACCTCCGACGGCGGGGGTGATCCGAACGATGTCTCGGGCATCCCGGCGGACTGGCTCACGTCCACCGAGGAAGGGTGGCCCTCCTCGAAGGCCCACGGCGGCGGCGTACCCGTCCTCTCGAGGAAACCCTGCCTGCTGACCGATCGTGCTCCGCAGGTCCTCGACGGCGATGCCGATTTCACCGACACCGGATGGGGTGGCTACGGCACCGGTCCCGACGGCTACCGCTACATCTGCAATCTCTGGAAGCGCGGCTCCTATGCCGGTGACCTGCAGGTGCTCCGTCCGGGCGCCGCCAGCGACGCGGCCACGACGGTCGATCAGTTCCGCACGCAGAAGAGCTCGGCCGTTCAGGAGAACTCCGTGGAGAAGGTGACCTCCGGACAACTGGAGATGCTGGTGCTCACTCGCTGGTATCCCACCAACCCGCAGGGCATGTACCAGGCGCTCTACTTCGACGAAGCAGCCGACGCCCTCGTCTCCTTGGAGATCAACTCGCTCGACGAGGACGACTTCGACACCCTCACCCCGCAGGATGTCGCCGATGCGCTCGTCGAGACCATGGCCGCGGCCTCGTGACCGTGGGTGCTCGCGACACGTGAGGACCGCGCGCCTTCACTAAATCGTTGAACTGCGATAGCATCGCTATATGACGATGAATGTGCAGGAGGATCGGAGCTTGGACGCGCGGGCGACGGCCGCCTACGCGCATCTGTTCCAGGCGCTGGCCGATCCGACACGACTGTCGATCGTGCAGCATCTGACCTTCGGCGAGCACCGCGTGCGCGACCTGGTCGACCACCTCTCGCTGGCCCAGTCGACGGTGAGCAAGCATGTGGGCTTCCTGCTCGAATGCGGGCTCGTGCAGCTGCGTCCCGAGGGGCGCGCGAGCTGGTACTCGCTCGCGGACCCGTCCCGGCTCCGAGCGGTCATCGCCGCCGCGGAGGACCTGCTGGGAGCCACCGGCACCCAAGCCGTCCTCTGCATGCATCTGCGTCCCCACGACCACCCGGGAACGGAGAGGCACTAGGCATGGGTGCAGGACACAGTCACGGACCCGCGGCGGACGAGACCGGACATCCCGGGGACTTCCGCAAGAAGCTCTGGATCGCCTTCTCGATCACGGCGGTGATCGTCATCGCCCAAGCGGTCGGCTCCGTCATCACCGGAAGCCTCGCGCTCCTCACCGACACCGTCCACGCCATCACCGACGCCTCGGGTCTGCTGGTGGCGCTCATCGCGGCGACCCTGGTGCTCAAACCCACGACCTCGCGACGCACGTGGGGCTTCCGGCGCATCGAGGTGATCGTCGCCCTCGGCCAGTCGACCCTGCTGCTCGTCATCGGCGGCTACGCCGCCTTCGAGGGGATCCGGCGCCTGTTCGAGCCGCCGGAGGTGCCGGCGGGAGAACTGCTCGTCTTCGGCGTCATCGGCCTGCTCGCCAATATCGTCGCCATCGGCCTCCTCGCCTCGAGCCGCAGCGCGAACTTCAACATGCGCGCGGCCTTCCTCGAAGTCCTCAACGACGCGCTGGGCTCGCTCGGCGTCATCATCGCCGCCATCGTCATCGCGACCACCGGCTTCCTGCAGGCCGACGCCATCGCCGGCCTCCTCATCGCCGCGCTCATCGTCCCCCGGGCCTTCACCTTGATGCGCGAGACGACGAGCGTCCTGATGGAGTTCACCCCGGAGGGACTCGACCTCGATGAGGTGCGCTCCCACATGCTGAGCCTCGATCACGTCACCGACGTGCACGACCTGCACGCGTCCACCGTCGCGACGGGCCTGCCGACCGTGACGGCGCACGTGGTGGTCGAGGACGAGTGCTTCACCGACGGCCACGCGGCCGAGACGCTCCGGGCGATCAAGGACTGCGTCGCCGAGCACTTCGAGATCTCCGTGCAGCACTCGACCTTCCAGATCGAGACCCGGGAGATCGCCGAGCACGAGCCCAGTGCGGCCAAGCACGGATAGGGTCGGCGGCCGCGGACAGGCCTCCGATCAGCCGTCGGCGTCGGCCGCCTCGCGCTCACGGCCGATCTTCTCGCCCTGCTCGTAGCTGTCCACCTGGGTGACCCGGCCGGTGAGGCTGAGCCGTTCGATGTCCTCCGCGGTGCACAGGCGCTCTGGGTCGATGAGATACACGTGGCGACCCTCGCCGTCGAACGCCCTCATGGTCTCCGCGAGCATCGTGAGCGCCACCATCTTCACCTCGACCACCTCCGTGAGATCGACGACCACGTAGCGATCGTCGATCTCGTCATTGGACATCCGGCGCACCACCGTCTCCGCCGCGACGAAGTCGAGGGTCCCCTGCAGCCGGTACATCGCCGCAGTGCCGAAGTCGTTCTCCAGATAGTCCGCGGTGATCGCCTCCCGCAGGGCGAGGTGGCCGACTTCCGGGATGTGCATGAGGTGCAGCCCCATGTCCCGGGCGAGGCGCTCACAGGTCGCGACGCCGCGCACGCTGTTGCCGTGCTCGTCGAGACGTGGGGAGAAGGTCGCGATCCCCAAGCGGCCTGGAGAGGCTCCGACGATCCCGCCGCCGACGCCGCTCTTGGCGGGCACGCCCACGGCCGACACCCAGTCACCCGCGGCGTCGTACATCCCGCAGGTCGTCATCACCGAGAGGACGTGTCCCGCGACCTCCTCGTCGATGACCCGCTCGCGCGTGACCGGCTGCACGCCGCCGGACGCGAGGGTCGCCCCCATCAGGGCGAGATCGCGAGCGCAGACCTTGATCGATCCCTGCCGTACGTACCCCTCGACCGCCAGATCGGGATCGGCGTGCAGTGCGCCCGATGCCCGCAGCATGTTCGCGATACCGCGGTTGCGGAAGGCCGTCGACATCTCCGAGGAGAACACCTCCTCGTCGACCTCCAGCTCCCGCCCCGCGCACTGGCTGAGGAAACGGCGCACGCACTCGAACTTCTCCTCGGCACTGTCGCCTGGGACCAGGGAGAAGGTCGTGATCGCGCCGGCATTGATCATCGGATTGGCGGGCCTGCCCTCGTGATCGAGGGAGATGGCATTGAAGGCATCGCCGGACGGCTCGACGCCGACATTGGCCAGCACCTGGTCCAGTCCGCGTTCGCGGATGGCGAGCGCGTAGGTGAAGGCCTTCGCGACCGACTGGATGGTGAAGGCCTTCTCGGCATCGCCGGCCGTGTAGATCTGCCCGTCGAGCATGGCCAGGGCGACGCCGAAACTGTCAGGATCCACCTGCTGCAGCTCGGGGATGTAGTCGGCGAGCTGACCGCTGTCCTCGCGGAGCTCCTCCAGCACGCTGGCCAAGTACGGTTCGATGGGAGAACGCATACGCCCAGGCTAGGGGTTCTCGGCGATCGCGCCCGTCGGTCGGAGCGCCGCGACGATGCCTCGCCCAGGTCCGCCGATACGGTGGGCCCATGCCTGGGGTGCCGCGGTGGCGTGATGACCTGATGCGACTGGACCGGTCATCCTGGCCGATGTTCCTCGACGCGAATTCGGGCCTTCCGGGACCGCGAGCCAATCTCGCTCTGGCCGCGGCTGTGGCAGACCTCGCCGATGCCCAGCTGATCGACGCGCTGCTGGCCGGCGACCACGAGTATCGAGTGCTCTGTGGCGCGATGGCTCTCGGCGGGCTCGCTGCCGAGCCGGAAGCGGCGGCACGGCTGCGTCAACTCGCCGCCGATGACCGATGGCGCGTACGCGAGGGGGTGGCGATGGGGCTCCAGCGTCTCGGAGACTCCGATCTCGCGACGATGGAGTCACTGGTGCTGGACTGGGTCGACGATCCCGATCCGCTGGTGCAGCGGGCCGCCGCAGCGGCGATCTGCGAACCTCGGCTGCTCGCCACGCCCGCGGCCGCCGCGGTCGCCATCGAGGTCTGCCGCCGCGCCACGGTGAGTCTGGGCGCGCGACCGTCGGCTCTACGACGCGAGCCGGCCGTGCGTACGCTCCGCCAAGGCCTGGGTTACTGCTGGAGCGTCGCTGTCGCCGCGGATCCGGAACCGGGGCTGACCGCTTTCCGCGAACTCGATGGGCGGGACCCCGATATCGCCTGGATCATCGCGCAGAACCTGCGCAAGACTCGATTGGCGCGCCTCCTCCAGGGCGCCTGATGCCGGGCGGAGTGTCGGTGGTCGGTGGGACGATGCAGGGATGATGCTCTCGGAGCTGGTCACCACCGCGCAGGAGGTGACCGCCACGTCGTCGCGGCTCGCCAAGGTCGACGCGCTCGCACAGGTGCTGAAGCGCGCCGAGCCCGCGGAGATCGAGCCGGCCGTGGGATGGCTGATCGCCACGCCGAGGCAGGGTCGCCTCGGCGTGGGCTGGCGAGGGATCAGCGCCCTCACTGTGAACCATGCTGACGCTCCATCGCTGTCGGTCGCCGAGGTCGACGCGGCGCTGGACGCTCTCGCCGCGGTGGCCGGCAAGGGATCGGTGGCGTCCCGCGCCGCGCTCCTGGAGGATCTCGCCTCCCGCGGCACGGCCGAGGAGTGGGACTTCCTCGTGCGGGTGATCCTCGGCGAACTGCGCACCGGTGCGCTGGAGGGTGTGCTCCTCGACGCGATCGCCAGGGCATCGGGGCGCACGAAGGAGGCGGTCCGGCGCGCGGCGATGCTCTCGGGCGATCTCGGCGAGACGGCACGGATCGCGCTCCTGGGTGCGGCAGAGGATCTCGCCGCGGTCGGACTGGTCGTCGGACGCCCGGTACTGCCGATGCTCGCCTCCACCGCGGCCACCCCCTCGGCCGCCCTCGATATCACCGGCGAGGCATCGGCCGAGTACAAACTCGACGGCGCACGCATCCAGGTGCATCGCCGCGGCGACGAGGTCGGTGTCTTCACCCGGAACCTCGCCGACATCACCCATCGCGTCCCCGAGATCGTCGAGATCGTCCGCGGTCTCCCGGCCCGGGATCTCATCCTCGACGGCGAGACCCTGTCGTTGAACGAGGACGGCGGCCCCCGCCCGTTCCAGGAGACGATGGCACGCTTCGGGGCCGAGGTCTCGCGCGACGTACTGCTACGACCCTGGTTCTTCGACCTGCTCCACCTCGACGGCCGCGATCTCATCGACGAGCCCCTGCGCACCCGCCTGGCCGAGCTCGACCGGATCGCGGGGGAGTGGCGCATGCCGGGCATCGTCACCGCGGATGCCGAGGAGGTCGAGGAGCTGTCGAAGGCCGCCCTCGCCGCAGGACACGAGGGCGTCGTCGTCAAAGCGATCGACTCCGCCTATGTCGCGGGCCGGCGCGGCAAGGCCTGGGTCAAGGCCAAGCCGGTGCACACCTACGATCTCGTCGTGCTGGCCGCCGAATGGGGCTCGGGACGACGGCGCGGGTGGTTGTCGAATCTGCACCTCGGCGCCCATGACCCGACAGGGGAGTTCGGTGAGCCCGGCGGCTACGTCATGGTCGGCAAGACCTTCAAGGGGCTCACCGACGAGCTGCTGCGATGGCAGACCGAGCACTTCCCCGAGCTGGAGACGCGCCGCACCCAGTCGACGGTCTTCCTGCGTCCGGAGACCGTGGTCGAGATCGCCATCGACGGGGTGCAACGCTCGCCGCGGTATCCCGGTGGCATCGCCCTGCGCTTCGCCCGCGTCAAGCGGTACCGCCCCGACAAGCGCCCCCAGGACGCCGACACCGTCCAGACCCTCCGCGGCCTCGGCTGAACGGCCGTCTCCACGACGAAGCGTCGATCAGGAGCGGTCGTAGTGGTCGAGCACCTCGGACATGGCCGGTTCGAGCGCCTCGTGCGCGTCGATCTCCCGTTCGCCGCCCGTGTAGTTGACGGCCAGCGTGACATCGTCCAGGTAGGCGACATAGCGTCCGGTGTTGCCCAGGGCGGAGTACACGTTCACCGCGACGCCGTCGATCGACACCTGCTCGTCTCCGGGATCGCCCGGCTCGGCCTCCGAGACCCAGATGGTGAGACTCGGTGTCACGAAACCATTGGGCCCCTCCCACTGGCAGCCCGGCCCTTCGGGCGGCTGAAGCACCACGGCCTCGAGGTCCTGGAGCCCGAGATAGTCGAGCGTGGCATCGCTGATCGCCGCGCAGGCGTCGATCTCCGCCACCTCCTCCGGCAGATCGTCCGGGGTGACCTCCACGCCGTTACGGGTGTGGGTGATCTCCTGCGTCGAGCAGGCGGAGAGGAGGATGAGCCCGCTGATGAGCAGGGGTGCCACGCGTGCGCTTCTTCGGCCTCGGGGCATCGGGTGGACGATCACGGTTGTCCCTCTCGGATGGGCAGGGCCTCGAGCAACCCACGGATCTGCTGGGCGGTCGGGGCCGTATCGGACCCGAGGAGGTCGAGCGCCTCTTCCAGGTGATCGCGGGCGCTCCCCGCGTGGCCGCGTGCGATGTCGATGCGGCCGAGTCCGTGCAGGGTGCGCGGCCGCTCATCGGCGATGCCCCACTGCGCGGCCAGCTGGTCGGCCTCCCGCAGCCGTTCCTCGGCCGCTTCGAGATCCCCCTCTACGAGCAGGTGTCCCAGATTGTTCAGGCACGTGACCTCCAGGGCGCGCAGGCCACCGTCGCGGGAGAGGCGCAGCGCCTCCTCGGTCACCTCGACCGCGCGCATCGACTCCCCGCGCGCGTCGAGGGCGAGACCGAGAGCCGCCGATGCGTGGGCGTAGGTCATCGGTGAGCCGATGGAATGAGCCACCTCGCGGCTGCGTTCGGCCGCCTCGACCGCTTCCTCCACCCGCCCGAGCAGCAGATAGACCTCGCTGATGTTGCCGAGCGCGGTCGCCATGCTCTCCCGGCTGTCGTGGGCGCGTGCGCGCTCGAGTGCCTCCCGGTGGTGCTTCAAGGCCCCGTCGAGGTCGCCGAGACGTCGCAGGATGATCGCGATGTTGTCGATGAGGAGGTACTCGGAGGTCTCGTCCTGATCCTCCCGGGCCATCTCCAGGCACTCCTGGAACTGGCGCAGAGCAGCCGGCGCATCGCCCGCCTGCGCGGAGAGGATCGCCAGCGCGTTGGTGGCCGAGTAGGCCGCCCGGCGGGCACCGCAGCGCTGTCCGAGCTGCCGGGCACGCTCCAGGTGCAGAGCCGCCTCCGGCAGTCCGAGGCGGACCGAGGTGGTGCCGATCCCGAGTTCGGCGTAGGCCTCGCCCGCGGCATCCGCCGCACCCCGAGCGGCCTCGACGGCAGCTCGGTGCAAGGCGAGCGAGAGGTGGAGGCGGCCACGGTTGTCGAAATTGCGGCTGAGGGCCTGTGCGATCTCCAGCGTGATCTGCGGTGCCTCGACGGCGGCCGCCGCGGCGATCTCGACGAGGGCCTCGAGCTCGTCCTCCAGCCAGGCCGCCGCCTCCTCGGGAGTGTCGGGCAGCTCGATCTCGCGCTCACGCTCGAAGCGCCGCAAGGATCCCGGATAGAGCCGCTCGGAGCATCCCCAGGCTCGCGCGAGCAGGGCACCCGCCATGCGGGCCAGCGAGGACGACCTCGCGCTGGGAGGGTCCTCGTGCCATGACCTCGCGACGGCGTAGGTGCGCACGAGGGAGTGCAGGGAGACGCGATCCTGGTGCACCTGCAGCACCAGATGCGCGGACTCCAGCTCATCGAGCAGCAGCTCGGACCGGGCATCGTCGCCGACGAGGGCGTCGAAGGCCGACCGCGAGACACTGCGACACGGTTGCGCGGCCAGGAGCCGCAGGCACCGGCGCGCCTCCTCGGAGAGCATGGAGTAGCTCAGGGCGATCGTGGCGCTGACGGGCTCATCGAGCTGATGGGACTCGAGTCGTCCGCGCAAGGCGGTGGCCTGGTCAGCGAGGCTCCACCCGTGGAGCCGGCGCACCCGCGCCGCGGTGAGGGCTGCGGCCAGCGGCAGGCCGTCCACCAGCTCGGCGATGGTCCGCGCGGCAGCGGGCTCCGCGTCGAGCACCGCGCCACCGGCCACTGCGCGCAGCAGCGCGAGGCTGTCCTCCGTCGCCCAGGTCGACACCGGCACACGCGTGATGCCGCCGACCGGCAGGCGTGCACGCGAGGTGATGATCACGGGGGTCGATGGCGCCGACCCGATGATCTCGACGACCTGATCGGCCACGGTCACATCGTCGAGGACGAGAGCAACGCGGCGGTGCTCCAACGTCGTGGCCACCGTGTCGGCGAGCTCCGTGAGCGTGGTTCCGGCGGGCACAGGGGCGCCCAGGGTCCTCAGGATCGCCTCGCAGATACCCCGTCCCGTCGCCAGGTCATCGGGCGATCGGGTGTCTCCCAGCGCCACCACGATGACGTCCAGGGCCCGCTGCCGTGCCAGCTCGGCGGTGGCGACCTCGAAGGCCAGCTCGGTCTTTCCGGTACCGGCCATTCCCTCGATCACGACAGGTGTGGTCGCCGCGAGACAGGCCTGCTGCTCCGGGCGGCGACCGATGAAGACCTCGGGACGGCGGGGGAGTCCCCGGTGCGCCGAGACCGACTGGGTCAGGGCCCGGTGTCCTTGGGCGAGCACGCACCGGCTGTGCCAGAGCTCGAGCAGGGGCCCGCTGACCCCCAGGGCCGCGGCGATGTCGACGACGAGCTGGACGTCCAGCCGTTTGCGGCCGTCGGCGAAGGCGTCGTACACCGTCATCCGCCCCGGGGTGACATCGCGGGGATGGACGCCGCGCTGTCTGCGCTCCTCGGCGACACGTCGGGCGATCTGGGTGAAGGAGGGGGACCCGGCAGCCGTTCGCCAGGCGCGCAGCTGCCCCGCGACATCGTCGAGGGTGCGGACACCATCCAGCGTCTCGGCGGCGTGGTCGACGAGCGGGGACTGCGACGAGGTCATCATCTTTCCTGGCATCAGAGGCTTTCGGGGCACCGGGACTGGTCCGCGGTGGCCTCACTATAGCGGCGGATCCGGTCCCGTTCGGATTCGTACGGGAAGGCGCCGATCGATGCCGCAGACGGTCGATGGGTGGGAGTCTTCTCCGGCGAGACCGATGGCCTCAGGGGTCGATGAGTGCAGAACAGAATGGAGCGGATGTGACCGTGAACAGAGTCCGAGGTGCGCGCGGACGATGGATGATCCCCGGCGCGCTGGCCGGCATCGTCGCTGTGGCCGGTGCCGGGTGCACGTCCCCGTCACCGCGGGCGGAGTCGATCACGGTCACCTGGCTCGCCTTCGACTCCTCGGGCTCCGGCACCACCGGCGAGACGATCATCAGCCGACAGGAGCCGGACGCGCCGGGGGACTTCCGGGTCGAGTTCTCCGCCAACGAGGTCGGCGGGATCGGCGCCCAGTCGCAGGCCGGGGCCTGGAATGCGGCGATCGTCTCGACGATCCTGTTGACCTCGCCGCTCGAGGGGGAGTTCCGCTTCGAGACCAATGGACGGGTCGACGGCCCCAGCGCCGGCGCGCTCACCACCGCTGGCCTGATGGCGCTCGAGCGCGGCGATGACATCGATGCCGATGTCACGATGACCGGCACGATCAACGCGACCGGGACGATCGGCCCGGTCGGTGGAATCCCGGAGAAGGTCGTCGCAGCGGGCGAGGCCGGCTTCGAGACGGTCCTGATCCCCTTGGGCCAGCGCAATGCCGCCAATGCGGAAGGCGAGATGGTCGATGTCGTGAGGGAAGCGGACCGAGCGGGTGTCGAGGTGATCGAGGTGGGCGACATCTACGAGGCCTACACGCACCTGACAGGCGAGGACATCGAGGTCCGGTCCGGTGCCCGCGACCCGCGCCTGGACAACCGCTCCTACGACAAGTTGAAGCCCCAGGTCGACATCACCTTCACGCGCTACAACGACGCCGACGCGCGCGTGCTGCGGTTGCCGAAGGAGGTGCAGGAGGTGTTTGCGCAGACGGGAGTCCGAGAGCTCATCCGAGGGTTCCACGAGGAGGCCGTCGGTCTTCAGCAGCAAGGACTGCAGGCTGGGGCCTATGACCTGGCCTCGCAGGCCGCCTCGGCACTGGAGGGTGTCGCGGCCACGGGTGAGCTGCTGCAGCCGGTCTTCACCCAGGGGCTCGACGGCCTGCCGGTGTTCTTCGACCAGGCCATGGACATCTCCTCCGCCGAGCAGGGCTTCTTCGCCTTCCTCGATCAGCTCTCGACCTTCGAGCCGAAGACCATCGCCGATGCGGAGGGTCTGGTGCGTGCCTATGCCAGCATCTTCGACGCCTATTCGCTCCTGATCTTCTCGAGCCAACTCATCGAGGAGCTCAAGACGGACTGGGAGTCCGGGGCGATCTCCTCCCCGGACGAGCTCTTCTCCCGGCTGGTGACCCCCGTCTACTGGGCCGAGCTCGCCGAGGCCCAGATCACCTCGGCGGGTGTCATGCTCGAGGTCGGACGTGACAACCCGGGAGCCGACCTGGCCGAAGAGGTCGACCTCGCTCAGGTCGGCGACTTCTTCCGTCGCGGGGCGGATGCGAACTTCGCCACCTTCGAGGAGGTCGTCGTGGCCGATCTCGCCGATGCGCGGGGGCTCAGCCGCGAGGTGGCGCTGTCGCTGCTGGCATCGGTCGACACCAATGTGGCGGCCGCAGTGAGCCAGGCGAGTGTGCAGCCGGCGATCGCCGACTACATCGGCGGCGACAAGGCCAATGCCCAGTACGCGACCCTCGGGTACGGGCTCAGCAACTATGTGCGCAATCAGATGCTCGTCGACAAGTACTACAACAACGCCGAACTCGACAATCTGCTGAACGTGACCGGCGTGCGTTTCGATGCGGTGCTCGGTCGCGCCCTCGACCTGGGCCGCGATCAGCTCGCCTCGGAGATCGAGCTCCTGAGGGAGGTGGACACCGAGCCCGTGCTCGGTGTCGCCAGCTACGAGACCGCCGGGATCCTGCGTCGCGGCGAGATCGGGGACCAGTTCTCCGCGATCGGCGTCTACAACCAGTCCTTCCTGACCGCGCGTGTGCTCCGCTATCTGGGCGGGTTCGTGGACGAGGAATGAGCCGTTCGCGATGCGGGGGTGTCACGGCGATCCTCGTGGGTGCCGCGGTGCTGGCGATCCTCGCCGGCGGCTGTGGTCGGGAGACCGCCTCCTCCACGTCCTCGTCGTCCGAACGCTGGTGCCGGGAAGGGGATGCGTCCCCGGCTTGCGCGGACGAGGTGTACGGCACCTTCGCCGATCTCCAGGCCGAGGGCCGAGGCGAGACGGTCATCGATCTCCCTGACGACATCGGCGATGCGCGAGCGGGTGTCGTGCGGATGACCTATGAGGGTGACGCGCCGCTGGTGGTGTGGAGCCTCGACGAGGAGCACGTCGAGCAGATGATCCTGATCGACGCGACGATCGGTCTCGTCGCCTCCGATCCGGGCGAGTTCGACGGCGAGACGATGTGGTGGCCCGCCAACGATCCTCCGCGGGCGCTGCGGGTCGAGGGCGACGGCAGCTGGGAGCTCAGCGTGCTGCCGGTCTCGGCGGCCCCTCCGCTGGAGAGCGAGGGGCGAGGAATCCGCGTCTATCTGTATGACGGTCCCGGCGGGGTGGTGTCGGGCCACAAGCCCAACACCGAGGTCGGCATGTCGCTGACGCAGTTCCGCCTGACCACCGACGGTGGAACACCGAAGGAGCTGGTGACGGAGCGTACGAGGACCGCCGACTTCAGGGCGCGCCTCGATCCGGGGCCGTCGGTGCTGATCGTCGGCCATCGCGGCCCCTGGACGCTGGAGCTGCCGATCGAGGAGTGGTGAGCTGTCCGAGCCTGGGTTTACGCTCAGGTCAGCGGCGCGTGCCGCCCGCCGACGGGAGGGTCGTCGATGACCAAGGTCACGTATTCGATGGGCATGTCCCTCGACGGCTACATCATGGGACCGGACGGCTCCTTCGACTGGTCGGTGCCCGATGAGGCGCTCTTCCGCTTCTCCATCGAGGAGGTGCGCCGGGTCGGCACGATGATCCTCGGGCGGCGCCTGTACGAGACGATGCTCTACTGGGAGGACCCCGACGCCGAGGCCACATTCGACGAGGCCGAGCGCGAGTTCGCGGACATCTGGAACGCCCTCCCGAAGATCGTCTTCTCCACCACCCTCGCCGAGGTGCGCGGCAACGCCCGGCTGGCCACCGGCAGCCTCGCCGAGGAGATCGAGCGATGCCGGGTCGCGTCGACCGGGGGAGCCATCGCGGTCGGGGGAGCGATGCTCGCGGCCGAGGCCATCGCGGCGGACCTCATCGACGAGTACCAGATCCGCGTCTTCCCGGTGCTCGTCGGCGGCGGTACCTCGTTCTTCGCCCACCATGGCGACCGCAGCGACCTGGAGCTCATCGAGACGCGGGCCTTCGACTCCCAGGTCGTCTACCTCGGCTATCGCGTGGTGCACCGGACATGACCGCCGCGATCGATCTCAAGAGGTCGCTTCCCGGCTACCGCGCGCCGCGAGGGCGCTTCGAGATCGTCGACCTCCCCGCGATGAGCTATCTCATGATCGACGGCCACGGGGATCCGAACACGTCACCTGCCTATGCCGACGCCCTCGCGACCCTCTACCCGGTCGCCTACACCCTCAAGTTCGCCAGCAAGAGGGAACTCGGACGCGACTACGTGGTCCCTCCGCTGGAAGGGCTCTGGTGGGCCGAGGACATGGACGCCTTCACCGTCTCGCGCGACAAGTCCCGGTGGAGCTGGACGATGATGCTGATGGTGCCTGACTGGCTCGGCGACGAGGAGATCGAGTCCGCCGTCGAGCATGTGCGTGCCAAGAACCCGCCGCGGTTGGCGGATCTCCGCTTCGCCCCGTGGGCCGAGGGCCGCTGCGTGCAGACCCTCCATGTCGGCCCGTTCGACGACGAGGGGCCGGTGCTCGCGCGGATGCACCAGGAGTTCATCCCCAGCCACGGTCTCCGCCTGGACGGCACCCATCACGAGATCTATCTCAGCGATCCCCGCAAGGCCGCGCCCGAACGGCTTCGCACCATCCTGCGGCAGCCGGTCGCGGCCGCCTGACCGCCCGTCGCCGGGCTAGTGCGGTCCGTAACGCTCGTAGGCGGCCTGGAAGAGCCGCACCGTGTCCGCCTCGCTCAGCCCCTCGATGCCGGGCAGCAGGAGGTACGGCGTGTTGACCCGCAGATAGGGCCGCGGGCCGACGAGCAGTGTCTGAGACCCGGGGTGGGCATTGACCCTGGCATGGCCCTGCGGTGTCAGCGGCATGACCGCGCATCGTCCGCCCACATCGTTATGGGTCCAGACTCTGCGGTACTCGGGCGGATGCACGTCGCTCCACAAGAAGGGTCCGATGCCTCGCAGCCAGATCCCCCTCGGGTCGAGGACGACCGGAGCCGTCTCGGCCTCCGCCCGGAATCGGTGGAGACGGTTCACCAGCGCGAGGCCGCCGGCGGTCCCCAGCCCGAAGAACACGAGGAACCCGCCGAACAGGATCAGGACGGCCCAGGCGCCCACCTCGCGCAGCGCTACGCCGACGATGATCGCGAGGACACCCGCCACCGCGACGAGCAGGAACACGAGCAGAGCGATCTGCCGACGCCGGTACCAGCGCCGGAACGGCTCGGATCGGCGGCCCTCCAGGACGACGTCGCCGTGGAGGTCGAGCTGATGCAACGCCTCAGCAACGCCGGCTGGCCTCAACCGTGCCACCGTCCGAGACCTGTTCCCGGTCGGTGGGTGGTCGGCCGGGAACAGGAGAGCATGGCCTCAGGCTACTGCAGCGATTGGCTACGCTGATCCCGCAGAGACCTTGTTCAGGCGCCAGGCATCGGCGTTCCGCCCGACCTCGGGCACGACGGAAGAGAGCGCGATGACCGACCGATCCGCCCCGCGTCTACGGCTGCGTGGGCGCAGCGGTGTGATCGTCGTACTCGGCGTCACGCTGATCGTGCTGATGGCCGTCGGCGCGCGGTACGGACCTCAGCTGCTGCGCCGCGACGAGGTGAACGATGTCGCGACCTCGGCGGCCGACGCGCTACGCGCCGCGCCGGGCGTGGCGTCAGCCGATGTCACGGTGGATCACCGCCTGCGGAGCCCTCGCCGAGAGCTCTCGGATCGGATCGGCGATTCGCGGAGGCCCCGCGGTGAGGTGACCCTCGATGCCGTCGTGTCCGAGGACATCGCACCCGATGAGCTTGCCGAGGCACTCACGAGGGCGCGTTCGGCACTGGACGACCCGACGCTGGCACGCCACGCGATCTCGATCCGGCTCACTCAGCGGGGCAGCGACCGCAGGATCTTCGACGGTTGGGGAGTCGCGATACCCGCCACATCCCGCACCGGCGCCCAGACGCTCGAGATCGCCGCACTCGCGCTCGACCTGCCGGACGGTGCCTGGCTCGATCTCGATCCGGCGACCTTCGAGCAGGGGCAGTTCAACTCGGCGGGTCCGCCGCCCTTTCACGAGCTCCTCGGACAGGACGTCCATGGGGGCTTCACGATCGGCGCTCGTCTGCAGGCCGAGACCACCTCGGCCTTCCTCGACGAGGCGCTTCGGCTGACGGCCACGGCCGCCGAGTCCCTCGACGGGCCGACGGCCCTCCAACTGCTCGGACCGCGCGACGCTGTCGTGCTGACGGCGACCCAGCCCGACGATATCGGGGCCGCCCTCCGCGCGATCACCGAGCGGATCGGAGAGCTCACCGATCCGGACGCGCTGACCCTGTCCTACGAGGCAGGACTGGACTGGGCGATCGATGACGGTGCTTCCCGCGGCATCCCGACCGTGAGGCTCACCCTCGATACCGGGCGATGCGCACCGGACGACGAGCACACCGCGCTGGTCGACGACCTGGAGCGCATCCTCGATGAGCGATCCGTCCGCGGGACCGTCGAGACGGCCGGATGCACCGGATAGGGCGCTCGATGGCTCAGGCCGGCGGCTCACCCGGGGCGTACTGACCGCAGATCCACCGGCAGATCGCCTCGACGACATAGTCCCTCTCCGCCTCGTCGAGGGCGCGGCCGGCGGGGAGGCCGTGCCACCGCGCCAGGCACGTGCGACAGCAGGTGGCGGTCGCGTGCTGGGCCACGAACACCGGGTGCCCGCGGTAGGGGGTCTGGCGTCCGTCGTTGCGCGGCTCGGCCGGAGCGAGCCGACTCTCGATCAGCTCACGTGCGTGCCGGCGGACGGTGACGATTCCGCGCAGGTCGACGACGGCGCGGTCCCGGCCATGGAGCCGGAACCGCGCACGGAACCGCTGCCGGCCGATCCGCTCGAGTCGGGCGTCCAGCTCGTCCATCAACGAGCCGCCCGGGTCGCACAGTCGATACAACGACGGGCGGCCGGCTGGGCCAGCAGCCGTTCGTGGGCGATGACCCGGTCGCAGTCCTCGCATCGCCCATAGACGCCTTCCGCGATGCGAGCGAGGGCGGCGTCGACATCGTCCAGGTGGACGGTCGCCGAGTCGAGCAGAGCGCTCGCCTGCGAGCGCTCGAAGGCGATCGTCGAGCCCTCGGGATCGTGCTCGTCGTCATTGGCGCCGAGCTGGGTCGTCTCGACGATCGACGTGACATCGCGGCCGAGCGCCGCCATCCGCCGCACGGTGCGTTCGCGGTCGGCGATGAGCAGCCGCTCCAGCTCGGCGAGATGGGCGGGGGAGGGTGGAGTCATCGCCCTCACCTCCTGACGGGTGCTTGATCCCGCATCGGTCCACGAGCGAACCGGCCTCGTCGCCCCAGCCTGCTTCTCCAGCGGCATCGTCACGGTACCGCCGCTGGACAATCTCTCGGCGTGATCGCGCACCACCGGCACGTGCCGTACGCCACGAGGTCCGGCACTGGTCAATAGGTCAGCGAGCACTGTATGGTCAGTGCATGCTGACCATTGCTTCACGGGTGGACGCCATGAACCGGCTCGGTCGCGCGATGGCGGACCCGACACGCTCCAGGATCCTGGTGTCGCTGCTGAGCGCACCCGGCTATCCGGCCCAGCTCGCGCGCGATCTCGACCTGACGCGCACCAATGTGTCCAATCACCTCGCCTGTCTGCGCGGGTGCGGGATCGTGATCGCCGCGGTCGAAGGGCGCAAGACGCGTTACGAGATCGCGGATCCCCACCTCACGAGGGCCCTCGAGGCGCTCGTCGAGGTCGTGCTCGCGGTCGACGACGGAGTGCCGTGCACGGACGATGCGTGCGATGTTCCGCTGTGCTGCGGTCCGGGTGCGGGCGATCCCTCGGTGGAGCCGGACGACGCGCGATGAGCCGGGAGTGTTGCGGTCCAGGGGAGACGACCAGCGCGCAGGGCCGTGACGAGGGCAGTGTCGGCCGCGGCGAGGGGGGACCGTGGTGGCGCGACGACACGCTGGCTCTGCCGGTCGTTTCAGGAGTGCTGTGGGCGACCGGCTCGGCCCTGGAGTGGTCTGGCGCCGGAACCGCCGGGATGGTCGCCCACTCGGCCGGTCTCGTGGCCGGCGCCTGGACCTTCGTGCCCCCGGCGGTGCGGCGCCTCCTGGCCGGCAGCGGTCGGGACCGGCTCGGTGTCGGACTGCTGATGACGATCGCGGCCGCCGGCGCCGTCCTGCTCGGGCATATCGGCGAGGCCGCGGCCCTGGCCTTCCTGTTCTCCATCGCGGAGGCGCTGGAGGACCGCGCGATGGATCGGGCCAAACGGGGTCTGCGCGCACTGCTGTCATTGATGCCCGAGATGGCGAGGGTCTCTCGCGATGGGCGCGAACAGCAGATCCCCGCCGCCGAGGTCCGACGGGGTGAGGTGCTCGTCGTGGGTGCCGGCGAGCGTGTGGCCACCGACGGCATCGTGGAGTCGGGGAACTCCTGGCTCGACACCTCGGCCATCACGGGGGAGTCGATCCCCGTGGACGTCGGGCCGGGCGATGCCGTGGCCGCCGGTTCCGTGAACGGCTCGGGAACACTCGTCCTGGACACGACGGCCGATGGGCGCGACAACTCGCTGACACAGATCGTCCGGCTGGTCGAGCAGGCCCACGCAGCGAGGGGCACGCGTGCTCGCCTCACCGATCGGATCGCGCGCCCCCTCGTACCCGTGGTGCTCGTCGTCGCCGCGGCGATCGTCCTCTTCGGCCTCGTCGTCGGGGATCCGGCGACCTGGACCGAGCGTGCCCTCGTGGTGCTGGTGGCGGCCTCGCCCTGTGCCCTGGCGATCGCCGTGCCGGTCACCGTCATCTCGGCGATCGGGTCGGCGAGCCGGCTCGGCATGGTGATCACCTCAGGTGCCGCCTTCGAGCGCCTCGGCACCATCCGGTCCGTGGCCTTCGACAAGACCGGCACGCTGACACGCAATCGACCACAGGTGGCGGCCGTCCAGACGGCGCCGGGCCGGAGCAGCGAGGAGGTCCTCCGTGCCGCGGCGGCGCTCGAGGCGAGCAGTGGCCATCCGTTGTCCAGCGCCATCGTGACCGCCGCTCCGCCGACGGCGCGAGCAGTCGATGTCCGCGAACAGCCGGGCCGCGGCCTGACGGGCACCCTCGATGGCGTGACCGTGCGCGTCGGCAGTCCGGGGTGGATCGGACACGGCCCCCTGGGCGAGGCCGCTGCCTCCCTGGCACGTCGCGGCATGAGCCTCGTCATGGTCGAGGTCGACGGGCACGTGGCGGGGATGATCGGGGTGCGTGACGAACCGCGGCCTGAGGCCGCCGAGATGATCGCCGTGTTGCGCGATCAGGGCATCGAGAGCGTGATGCTCACCGGCGACCATGTGCTGACGGCGACGGCGATCGCGGCCGAGACGGGGGTCGGGGAGGTCTACGCGGAGCAGCTTCCAGCCGACAAGGCGGGTCACATCGCCCGGTGGTCGGCTCAGGCGCCCACGGCGATGGTCGGCGACGGCATCAACGATGCCCCAGCCCTGGCCTCCGCGACGGTCGGCATCGCGATGGGGACGACGGCCACGGCCGGGGCCGTCGAGTCGGCGGAGGTGGCGTTCACCGGCGCCGACGTGCGGCTCCTGCCGGCGGCATTGGCGCATGCCCGACGTGGACGGCGCATCATGACCGGCAATATCGTCCTTGCGCTGGCCATCATCTGCGTACTCTTCCCGCTCGCGCTGTTCGGTGTCCTGGGGCTCGCGGCGGTCGTCCTCGTCCACGAGATCGCCGAGGTGGTGGTGATCGCGAACGGCCTTCGCGCGGCGCGCACGCAGGCCACCCCGCCGGCCGAGGCGATCGGCGGAGACAGGGTCGACGCGGTCCTCAGATCTCCGGCGTGAGCCCCGGCACCAGTCGCCGGCCCTGCCAGGTTCCGTGCTCGGAAAGCGGGCGGAATCGCATGAAGGCGGACTCATGGTGGAACTCGCGGCGTCGCTGCTCGGCCATCGCGACCGCATGGGCAGGTGCTTCGGCGACCTGTGGATCGCGGCCGTGCACCATGTCGATCATCTCGCGGACGGTCCGCCAGACGGAGAAGGTCGAGAAGGTGTTGAGCGGCCGGAAGGCCGCCGTCGAGAAGGTGGTGGCCGGGTGGGCGGCCACCAGTCGCTCGACCGGCCTGCCCCAGTGGAGGAAGCGCGGCAGCTCGGGCAGTCTCAGCCGGGCGAGCGTGACCGCGACGATCGGCTCATCCAGGGTCCAGTCGCCGGCACGCTGGGGTAGCGGTGCGAGAGCGGCCACCTCGCCGTAGCGACGCAGGTACGCCAGCCGGACGTGCCACCCGCCGGCGAGCTGTCGGCCGAGCGGATGACGGGCGAGAAACTCATCGAGCGATGTCTCGTCGTCCCACGCGCAGAACATCGCCAGGCGCCGCAGTTGCATCCGGTCGGGAGAGGCGATCGGCGATCCGAGCCGCATCATCGACAGCGGCTCGGCGTGCTGCAGCCCCCGGGCCTCGCCGGGCCGCACCGGCCGGACGAGTGCTCGCGCCGTCGTCCGGGCGGGCAGCTCGGCGAGGTGGAAGGAGTGCAGCACCCCTTCATTCAAGCAGCGCCCGGCCTTCCGCGGCGTCAGATCGTGCGGCGGACCTTGCGGATGCCGATGATCAGTCCGACCGCGCACGTGAGGATCGCCGCGATGATGCCCTGGAGGACGTCGGCATGCCACAGGGTCCCGGTGAACAGCATCCGCTCGGCGTCGACGATGTAGGTGAGCGGATTGGCCTTGGAGATGATCTGCATCCAGGTCGGGCCGGTGTCCAGCGGCAGCATCATGCCGCCGAGCAGCAGCAGCGGGAAGATGACCGACTGCTGCACCGCCCAGAACAGCCACTCACGATTCTTGGCGAGCAGTCCGAGGGTGTAGGACAGCGAGCCGAGGCCGATCCCGAAGATCCCGAGGATCAGCAGGCCCAGCAGGACGTGGGCGGGATAGAAGGCCAGTCCGAAGGGAATGGCCACGACCGTGATGATCAGCGCCTGCACGATCAGCGGGGCGAACTCCTTCAACGCGCGGCCGACCAGGATCGAGGAGCGGCCGATCGGTGCGGCCAGGATGCGTTCGTAGGCGCCGGTCATCAGCTCGTACAGCAGATTGCTGCCGACCATGCCGGTGCCGAAGACGGCGATCATCACGAGCACCCCGGGCAAGAACCATTGGAGCGCCGACTCGCCGTCGATGCCGGTCCCGCCCAGCATGCCGTCGAGCAGCGGGCCGAAGAGCGCCAGGAAGACGAGCGGCTGCACGAGGGAGAAGACGAGCGAGAACGGATCCCGCAGCAGCAGGAGGATCTCGCGGATGAAGACGGCATTCGTGTCATGCAGGAAGCTGCCGACGGCCGTGCGCCGGGGGAGTGCGGTGGCGGGAGCGGTGGTCATGCGGCGTCCTCTCGGAGACTGCGGCCGGTGAGGTTGAGGAAGACATCGTCGAGGCTCGCCTGTCTGACATCGGCGGATGCGACGGCGACGCCGGCATGGTCGAGGGCCCGCAGGAGAGGTGGGACGAGATCGGGTCCGTCGGCCGTGTGGAGCCGGAGTCGCACGGAGCCGTCGGCCAGCAGCGTCTCCTCGACCGAGCTGACGATCTCGGGAATCACGGAGCGACTCCGTTCGATGACGCTGGTGGGGTCGTCGCCCGCTGCCAGTCCGAGGGTGACGACATCGTCGGCGTGCTCGCGCTTGAGAGCCGCGGGTGTCGCATCGGCGATCACGGTGCCGTCGTCGATGAGGACGATCCGCTCAGCCATCGAGTCGGCCTCTTCCAGGTAGTGGGTGGTGAGGAGCATCGTCATCCCGTTCTGCTCGCGCAGTCGCAGGATGTGCTCCCACAGGTTCGCGCGGGCGTGGGGATCGAGTCCGGTGGTCGGCTCGTCGAGGAAGAGCAGCGCGGGGTGGTTCATCAGGCCCATCGCGACATCGAGCCGGCGGCGCTGACCGCCGGACAGTGACACGACGGCGCGCTTCTCCAGGCCTCGCAGCTCCAGGGCCGCCATCAGGTCGGCGGCCCGCTGCCGGCTGATGTCGCTCGGCACGGAGTAGAAGCGGCCTTGGTTGTGGAGCTCGTCGAGGACGCGGTAGGAGTGGCCGGCCGCGTTGCCCTGTCCGATATAGCCGATGCGCGCGCGGACCTGATCGGGATGGGTGCTGACGTCGTATCCGGCGACGAGTGCCGTGCCGGAGGTCGGTTGCAGGAGCGAGGTGAGCATGCGCAGGGTGGTCGACTTCCCGGCGCCGTTCGGGCCGAGGAAGGCGACCAGCTCTCCCTCGGCGACGTCGAGGTCGATCTCCTTGACCGCCTCGACGATCTCCTTCTTGCGGGTGAAGGTCTTGGAGAGGCCGCGGGCCTCCACGAGTCTGTTTATCGTACGGCGTACTGAATGTGCCATGGAAGAAACAGTACAGTGTACGATAAAGAGGGGCAAGAAGGGGTGAGATGCTGGTGGGGTGAGTCGGATGGATGACGAGGACGCGGCGGTCGAGGAGGCGAGGCGACGCATCCGCGCGCTCTGGGAGGAGCCCGCGCCGCCCGGTCGCGGACGTCCCGCGCGCGTCACCCGCCCCCAGATCGTGGACGCCGGTGTCGCCATCGCCGATGCCGAGGGTCTGGACGCGGTGTCGATGCGTTCGGTGGCGCGCCGGCTGGGAGTCGGCGCGATGACCCTCTACTCACACGTCGGGAGCCGTCGTGAGCTGCTGGACGCCATGGTCGAGCAGGCCTATGGCGACTTCACGATCCCCGACCCTGACCTGCCCTGGCGTGCCGGGCTCGAGAGCTATGCCCGCGAGGTCTGGCGTCATCGCCGGCGTCATGCGTGGCTCGCCGACATCAACTCCTGGCGCCTCCCGCTGGGACCCCGCGTGTTCGACGTGCAGGAGGCCGGCTACCGCACCCTCGTCGATACCGGGCTCAGCGCCCGACAGGTCGCCGAGGTCGTCGGTGTCGTCGACAACTTCGTCCTCGGCTATGCGCGATCGGTCGCCGCCGAGGAGGCCGAGGCACGTGACGAAGGCGTCGACTACGAGACCTACTGGCGCTCCACCTCGGACTTCTGGGAGAACCACTTCGACCCGGCCCGCTATCCGAGCATGACGCGGCTGTGGTCCTCGGGTGCCTTCGAGGAGGACCCGGGTCCCTTCGATGTCCCGCTCGCGGGGCTGCTGGACATCATCGGCCTGCTGATCGAACGGGCCCAGGCCGATGGCTCGGCCGCGATTCCGAGCTATGCGGACTGCATGGCGCGCTATGACGAGGACGTGGCCCGGCAGATCGAGGAGTTCGAGGGCAGGGCGTGACGCCCGTCCGCATCAGTCGACGGAGGCGTGCGGGACGAGGGTGCGCAGGCGGGCCATCATCCTCCAGATCATCACGGCGCTCACGAGGCTCATGAACTCGCCGCTGAGCCGGTCGGCGCGGCCTCGGGCGGCGTACCGTTCACGCAGATGCAGTCGGGTCGAGGACCGACCGTCGGGTCCCTCGGAGGGTGAGAGGCAGAACGCCCAGGTCATGTCGAGATCGGCATCGCCGGGAGCGTCGCCTCCCTGCGAGGTCACGACGAGGTGACGATCGGGCTCGACGGCAGCCACCCGCAACGCCACCTGCGGATGCAGCCGGAAGGCATCGCCGGTGTGGAGCTCCTGCCACTCGGCGTGCACCCGGTCGGCGCCCACGATCCGGCAGCCGATCAGGTTCTCCAGGAACTCGAAGGAGTAGAAGCCGGCCTTGTCCTGTCCCAGCTGGGCGATCCAGGGCCACACCTCCTCGGGGGCCGCCGGGATCGTGCAGGCGCGGTCGGCCTGCACCACCTGGCCCGACAGCAGCTCATCACCCGGGCGCGGGGAAGCCGCCTCCTGGGGGCTCGCCCCGAGCCGCCGGCGCTTCCCGGCGCCGAGCAGGGCGGCGGAGGCGGTCGTCAGCAAGATGGCGAGGAGAGCTCGCGTGAGCCGGCGAGAGGGCAGGCCGATCACCGGCTCAGCACCTGCTGGAGCACCGCGGCATGGCTGATATCGACGCTCTTCGTGGAGGTCAGCAGCGTCACGGTGCCCGCTGCCGTGCGCTCGCGCAGCTCGGCGAGGGCATCGGCGTGGTCCTCCAGCTCGGCACGGTAGCGCTCGGCGAACTCGTCGAAACGCTCGGGATCGTGGTCGTACCACCGGCGGAGCTCGGTGGAGGGAGCGATCTCCTTGCACCAGGAGTCGAGATGGGCGCGCTCTTTGCTGATGCCGCGGGGCCAGAGTCGGTCGACGAGGATCCTGGCGCCGTCGTCGGTCCTCGGCTCCTCGTAGATGCGTCGCACCTGGACGGTCATGCTGTCTCCTCGGTCAGTCCGGCCAGGCCGCGGGCGTGCGTGAACACGTCCTCGAGCATCGCGGGGGTCAGACGTCCGGTGAAGGTGTTCTGCTGGCTCACGTGGAAGCACCCGAGCACCGTCAAGCTGCGACCGTCGGGGTGGGTGAGCTCGACCACCGCACCGTGGGCGAAGCGCGGACGTGGTCGCGGCACCTCCCAGCCGGCCTGGCTGAGCACGCCGAAGAGCGCCTGCCAGCCGAACCCGCCGAGTACCACCACGACCTCCAGCGTGGGGGCCAGCAGCTCCAGCTCACGGGCCAGATACGGGGCGCAGGTGCGTCGCTCGGCCGGTGTCGGCTTGTTGTCCGGTGGCGCGCAGTGCACCGGCGAGGTCACCCGTGCGTCGATCAGGCGCAGTCCGTCGTCGGCGCTCACCGCATGGGGCTGGTTCGCGAGGCCCACCGCGTGCATGGCGGCGAAGAGCACGTCACCGCTGCGGTCACCGGTGAACATGCGTCCCGTGCGATTCGCCCCGTGCGCGGCGGGAGCGAGCCCGACCACGAGGATCGAGGCATCCGCGGGACCGAATCCGGGCACCGGCCGGCCCCAGTACTCCTGATCGCGGAACGCGGCGCGCTTCTCGCGCGCGACCCTCTCGCGCCAGGCCACGAGTCGCGGGCACGCGCGGCAGGAGGAGATCAAGGTCGCGAGGCCGTCGAGATCGGCGGCGCGCTCGGCCCGGTCGGGCGAGGTCGTGGGATCGGCCATCTCCCTCACTGTAGGACCGCGCCGTGTCCTCGGCATGCTGCGGCCGGCGGACGCCATCTCAGGACTCCGGCGGGGGGAACACCGGGATGACCGCACCCGTCGCGAGACCCTCGTCGTCGAGGAGATGGCCGAGGTGCTTGTGGATGCGCATGACCACCGAGCGATCGTCGATATGAGCTCCGGGGACCGCCCTTTCGAGTGCCGCCTCGAAGCCGTGGATGGAGGCCAGGTCGCGGAGCCATACGGCCAGCACGAGGTTGTAGCGCCCGGCGGTGAGCGCGGCGAGCCGCACCTCCGGCACGGTGGTGAGCGCAGCGCGCAGCCTGGGGACCGCGCTGGACGGCACCTGGACGAAGTACCAGGTGTAGACCGGCCAGTCCGAGACGCGCCGGGAGATGTCCGTGCGCATCCGCAGACGGCCGTCGTGGCGCATCGCCGCGATCGCATCGCTCACCCGCTGCGCCGGGACATTCCAGCGCCGGCCGATGGCGGTGGGGGTGGCTCGACCGTCGAGGGCTAGCTCGTGGCGTACGAGTTCGACCAGATGCGGTGGCAGGGTCTTCGGGGCGCGTGGCCGCGGCTTGGCCGGGCCGGGGATGGCCGCCGCCTCCGCGGGGGAGAGCTCACGGAGGCGCCAGGTGCCGCCTTCGATGAAGATGTCGACCACGATATGCGTGCGCACGGCTCGCACACCCGGTGTCTGCGTCAGCCGGTCGACGATGAAGCTCGACAGCTGATCGGCCGATCCCGCGTTGACGGTCAGCAGCAGATCGCGGCCGCCCGCGGTCCGCTCGATCGTGATGATCGCGTGGTCCTGTGCGAGCTCGTCGGCGACGGCGGTCAGCCGTGCGGGCTCGCAGTCGACGTCGATGAGCGCGAAACCGTCGAGGCCGCGGGTGCCGGAGACCCCGGTGATCCAGACATACCCTCCCGAGTGCAGCCGGTTCCAGCGTCGCGAGACCGTCGCCGGGTCGGTGCGCAGGGCCGCGGCGACCTCCGAGAAGGAGGCTCGCGGGTCGATCTGCAGCGCATGCAAGAGGCGCAGATCGGCGACGTCGAGCGTTGAAACATGCATCTAAATCATCATATCGCCGTCTTTCGTGCGATGTCACCGAGCGGAAACCTCCTCCCGCGCACCATCGTTCCCGTACGTCACCACTGTGCGAGGAGTCACATGTCATCGTCGACCGAACCCGCGACCACCGCCACGGCCGCGCTGAAGAACCGCGTGGCCGAGGAGCTCACCGCGCGGCGCGAGCAGCTCCTCGCGCTGAGTCACGCGATCCACGCCGATCCGGAGCTCTCCTGGCAGGAGCATCGCGCCGCCGCCCGGGTGGCCGACACCCTGCGCGAGGCCGGCTTCGCGGTCGAGGTCGGCGCTTACGGGGTCGAGACCGCGGTCGAGGCGGTGATCGGCGAGGGCGATCTCTCGGTGATCATCTGTGCCGAGTACGACGCCCTTCCCGGGGTCGGTCACGCCTGCGGCCACAATGTCATCGCGAGTGCCGGTGTCGGTGCCGCCCTGGCCCTCGCCCCGGTGGCGGAGGAGGCGGGCCTGCGGGTCACCCTCCTCGGCACACCCGCCGAGGAGCACGGCGGCGGCAAGGTCTCGTTGCTGCAGGCCGGCGCCTGGGAGCACGCCGACTTCTCGATGATGGTCCACGGGATGACCGGGCCGGACCGCGGCGCGGCCAGCTTCCGCTCGACGGCCGTCGACCGCTTCGAGGTCGAGTTCACCGGGGTGGCCGCCCACGCCGCCGGAGCCCCCGAGCACGCGGTGAACGCCGGTGCGGCCGCCTCCCTCGCCATCACGGCGATCGCGATGCTGCGCCAGCACATCGTGTCGACCTCGAACCTGAACGCCTTCATCTCCTTCGGCGGCGAGGCCACGAATGTCATCGCCGATCGCGCCGTCCTCCAGGTCGAGGTCCGCGCCGCCGATCTCGACGAGTGGGCCGAGCTGAAGCGACGTGCGCTGGCCTGTTTCGAGGGTGCGGCGATCGCCACCGGCTGCTCCTGGAGCCATCGGCCGACCGAACACCCCTATGCGCCGCTGCGGCCCGACGAGACCCTCGCCGGACTGTGGGACCTCAATCTCGAGGGTCGCGGCCGGACGATCGTCCACGAGGAGGGCATCGGCGGCGGCTCGACCGACATGGGCAATGTCTCCTGGGTCGTGCCGACCATCCATCCGGTCATCTCCTTCATCGGGGAGGAGACGGTGCCGCATCATCCCGATTTCGCGGCCTCCGCCGTCACTCCCGCGGCCGATGACGCCGTCATGGACGGCGCGGCCGCGCTCGCCTGGACGACCCTCGACATCGCCCTCGATCCGGTCCTGCGCGAGGACTTCCGCCAGCGCACGGCGGAACGCCCCGCGGGCGCGACCACCCAGCCGCTCCCCGGCGCACCCGTCAATCTCAGCCACGCCGACATGGAGGCCCTGCGATGAGCGACTCGACCAAGCCCCAGCCCGCCACCGCGCCGATGTCGGCTGCCCAGCGGATGGTGCCCGCCGTGCGTCCGCTCGGCGTGCTGATCGCCCTCATCGCCCTGATCTCGGTGGGAGCCCAGCTGATCGGGCCGCTGGTGATCCCCGTCGGCGTCGCCGCGATCACCTTCCTGCCGATGATCTGGGGACTGCTGACCGGCATCCTCGTCTCGGCCCAGCGGGTCCGTCCGATGCCGGTCTACCTGCAGGACGCCGCCGGGGTCATCATGAGCGTGGCCGTCCTGGTGCTGTGCGCGCGGCTCGCGTTCACCATCGGGCCGAACATCCCCCTCGTGCTCGACGCCGGCCCGGCGCTGCTGCTACAGGAGGTCGGTCACCTCTTCGGCACGATCCTGCTCGCGCTGCCGCTCGCGGTACTGCTGAAGATGGGACCCGCCACGATCGGCGCCACCTTCTCCATCGATCGCGAGGGTTCCTTCGCGATGGTCAGCGAGCGCTACGGCCCGTCGTCGCCGCAGTACCGCGGCGTGTTGTCGATGTACGTCTTCGGCACCGTGTTCGGGGCGCTGCTGGTCAGCCTCATCGCCTCGCTGGCGTCCTCGCTGGGCATCTTCGACGCCCGGGCGCTCGCCATGGGGGCCGGGGTGGGATCCGGGTCGATGATGGCCGCCGCGGCTGCTGCGGTGGTGGCACAGCATCCGGACCTGAGCGATCAGGTGCTCGCCCTCGCCGCCACCTCGAACCTCATCACCGGCTTCCTCGGCCTCTACGTGGGGGTGTGGATCGCGCTGCCGCTGGCCGAGAAGTTCTACCGGCTGCTGGCCCGCGATCACGGGGACCTGTCCGATGACGACGGAACGGCCGCCCCCGCACCCACGCCCGCTCAGGCGGCGGTGGTCGCACCTCCGCGCGTCCACGTTCCGCTGCTGACCACCATGGCGGTGCTCATCGGGATCGGCTTCATCGTCTCCTCGGTGGCGGCGGGCCGGATCTCGCTGTCGATCCTCGTGGGCTACCTCGTCATGGCCGCCCTGGTGGCCCTCGGCATCGGCATCGCACGGGTCACCCGCGGCAAGCTGCCCGCCATCATCGTCGTCGTGACGGTCGGCGCCCTGCTCAGCTCGCCGGCCTCGCCGGTCGACACCTGGATGATCGGACAGCTGGAGAGCATCGACTTCCTCTCGGTGTGCACCCTGCTGCTCAGCGTCGCCGGCCTGAGCCTCGGCAAGGAGCTGCCGATGCTGCGCAAGATCGGCTGGAAGATCATCCCGGTGGGCGTCGTCTCGATCACCGCCTCCTTCCTGCTCTCGGCGGTCGTCGCCGAGTTCGCACTCGGACTGTGGGGCTGAGGACCACCCAGGTCGAGCACGGGGTCTATGTCTCCGTGCTCGACCTGTTCTCCATCGGCATCGGGCCGTCGAGCTCGCACACCGTGGGACCCATGCGCGCGGCGGCTCGCTTCCGGCAGGTCCTGGCCGAGCGGCCCGTGGACACGTTCCGCTGCACCCTCCACGGCTCGCTCGGTGCGACCGGGCACGGACACGGCACGCCCGCGGCAGTCGTCGCGGGACTGATGGGAGCGTCGCCCGAGTCGGTGGACCCCGACACGGTCCTGGAGCGATGGGAGCGGCTGCAGGGCGGTGGCTCCGAGCGGATCCTCGGTGCCTCGATGACCGTCGATGCCGTCGTGCTCGCCCCGCGGGAGCGGCCTTTCGGGCACCCCAACTCGATGACCTTCGAGGCGTGGGCGGGGGAGCGGCTGGTCGAGAGCCGGTCATATCTGTCGATCGGCGGCGGATTCATCGAGGAGATCGGCGTCGAGGGCGGTGCGCCCGAGGGGCCGGCATCGTCCTATTCCTCCATGGCGGAGCTGCTGGAGCTCTGCGCGACCTCGAGCATCGGGGAGATCGCCTGGGCCGACGAGACCGGTCTGCGCGATGCCGAGGTGCTGCGGTCGGGGATCGCCGAGATCTGGTCGACGATGTGCGGCTGCATCGAGGAGGGACTGAGCTTGCGCGGTGAGCTGCCCGGTCCGCTGCGGGTGCGCCGCCGCGCCGCGGAAGGATGGGAGACACTGCCGCCGGCGGCAGTCGAGGAGCGGCTGGCGCTCTACGCGATGGCCGTGAACGAGCAGAACGCGGCCGGACGCCGGGTCGTGACCGCGCCGACCAATGGGGCGGCCGGAGTGATCCCGGCGGTGATGTACCACGCACTGGGTGGCCGGGAAGCGCGGCGCGAGGAGGTCGAGACCTTCCTGCTCACGGCGACCGCGATCGGCTCCATCATCAAGGCGCGGGCCTCCATCTCGGGGGCCGAGGCGGGATGCCAGGCCGAGGTCGGCAGTGCCTGCGCGATGGCCGCGGCGGGGCTGACGGCCGTACGTGGCGGCAGCCCGGCGCAGGTGGAGAATGCGGCCGAGATCGCGATCGAGCATCACCTCGGCTTGACCTGCGACCCGGTCGGCGGGCTCGTGCAGATCCCCTGTATCGAACGTAATGCCGTGGCGGCCTCGACGGCGCTCACCGCGTCGCGGCTCGCGCTGCTCGGGGACGGATCGCACGTGGTCCCCCTGGACACCGCGCTCGAGACGATGCGCCAGACCGGTGCGGACATGTCGAGCCGCTACAAGGAGACGAGCCTGGGCGGGCTCGCGGTGAACGTCGTCGAATGCTGACGACTCAGGCGTAGAAGCCCTCGCGCAGATTGACGCCGTGCTCGACCCACGCCTTGAGGGCGGCGAGCATTCCGGTCCAGCCCTGGCAGTTGCCCATCGCCGCGCCGAGTCCCTGGGGAGTGACGGTCCACGAGGACTCGGTGATCGTCACGAGCGTGCGGGTGTCGTCGTCGATCGGTTCGAGCTCGAACACCACGGTCGTGGTCCCCGAGGCTGACGTGGCGGCCTCGCTGTCCCACTCGATGACGATGCGCCGAGGGGGTGCGGCGTCGACGACGCGCACGGGGAAGGCGCCGGGGAAGTCGGCGAAGTCCCACGTCACGGTGGTGCCGGAGTCGAGGCGGCCGCGGGCTCCGGCCGTCGTGAAGTACTGCGAGAGCTGGGCCGGGTCGGCGATCGCCTCGTAGACATCGGCGCAGGGACGTGCGACGCGCCCGGACACCGTGAAGGTGATCTCATCGAGTTCAGACATGTTGTAAAATTACAACATGTTTGCGAACGGCACCAGCGACGAGCAGGACGATCGTGTCTTCAAAGCGCTGGCGTCGTCGACCCGCCGCCGCATGCTCGATGTCCTGCGCGCAGCATCGTGCACCACCGGGGAGCTGTGCGCGCGGTTCCCGGAGCTCAATCGCACCACCGTGCTGCAGCACCTCCGTGTCCTCGAGGAGGCCGAGCTGGTGACCGGGCGGAAGGTGGGCCGCGAGCGGCATCTCGCGCTCGCCCCGCTGCCCCTCCGACGCATCCACGATCGCTGGATCGGGGAGTATGCTCGGGCGGCGGTCGACCTGCTCGACCGACTGGATCGAGAGGACGCATGAGCGAGCGAACGATGAAGACGACATGAGCGATGCGGAGGGGATCGACCCCGACCTCCCGTCCGCACCACCCGCGTATCGATCGTCTTCCTCGATCGCCTTGGTGTTCGCCGGCGGAACGGCGGGCACCGGAAGCCGCGAGGCCCTGAGCCTGGCCTTCCCGCCCCTGGACGGCGTGCCCGTCACCATCCTGTGCGTCAACGTGGTGGGCGCGTTCTGCCTGGGTCTGCTGCTCGAGGCACTCGGACGCCGCGGGCCCGACCATGGACGCCGTCGCCGGCTGCGGCTGCTCGTGGGCACCGGCTTTCTCGGGGGATTCACGACCTATAGCGCGCTCGCCGCCGATACCGCGGTGCTCCTCGACCAACAGCCCTCCGGCGTGGGTCTCGCCTACGCGCTCGGCACTCTCGTCATCGGGGCGGCCGCGACCTGGGCCGGCGTGGCGGCCGCCTCCGCCCGAGCCGGGGGGCGATCGCGATGACCGTCCTCGTCTTCCTGGGCACGGCTCTGGCGGGCGGACTCGGGGCCGCCTGCCGTCTGCTGCTCGACGGGCTGATCCAAGGCCGGACAACGGGGCGCTTCCCCTGGGGCACCATCACGATCAATCTCACCGGTTCCTTCGCGCTGGGGTGCGTGATCGGCCTTGCCGGGGGTGAACTGGTGCCCGGGGGCATCGCCTTCGTGCTCGGCACCGGCTTCCTCGGTGGCTACACCACCTTCTCGACAGCCAGCTACGAGACCGTCAAGCTGGCCCGCGAGGGGCGCTGGGCGGCGAGCGCCGCCAATGGACTCGGCGTGCTCGTCCTCGCGGTGCTCGCGGCCGGCTGCGGTCTCGCCGTGACCGCCTGAAGGGTTCGATGACGGCCCCTCTACGCGTCATCGGGCCATCCGTCGAAGAGGGCATCGTGCACGTCGTCCGGGTCGAGGGTGTTGTGCCGGAATCGGATGGGCCGTCCGATGCGCCGGCTGGGATCGCCGCCGTCCCGGTACAGCTTCCGTCGCAAGAGGACTCCGCTGGACAGCTCCGCGCTGACCCGGAGCTCGTAGGTGGTGGTGTCGTCACCGCTCCCGGGCCGTTCGACCACGCGGTCGACCCGTCCTATGGCGACATGACCGTCGGCGAAGGTCGCGCTCAGTCGCCGGTGGCTGCTGACGGCCATCACCGCGGCGCCCGCGACGGAGAGGCCGAGGGGCACGCCCCACAACCACCAGTAGACGTCCGTGTGTCGAACGCCCGCCACGGCGAATCCGATGGCCAGGGCAAGCGTCACGACCGGTGCCGCCAGGAGCGCGCAGATTCCCGGCACGAGGAGCACGACGCCGATCGTCTCGATCCGGGACCAGCGGCGGATCCGGGCACGGGTCTCCGGGGTGCGGGCCGCCGCCATCCAGTCCGCGGTCTGCTGGTCGGTGCCGATCAGCCCCCACGCCGAGATGCTCCGCATCAGACTCATCGCGCGCCTCCCGTCGAGTCCGGGATCGTCGGGCCGCCACCCACCGAAGCCGAGAGGCGCGTGGATCCCTCTGTCCGACGCATCCTCCCATGATCGTGTCCTGCGCTCACGCGCTCGCGATCGCACGGGTTCCTGCTCGGGTCGACGAGGCCCCTTTGAGATGGTGGAGGCATGGCTGACGCACAGGTGATCTTCATCGGCGGGGGATCGGCAAGTCGACCACGGCGTTCGCGCTGCACGACCTCCTCTCCGAGCAGGACGTGCGACATGCGGTCATCGAGGGGGATGGTCTCGATCTCGCACACCCGGCCCCGTGGAAGCACCGCCTCGCCGAGCGGAATCTCGCCGCGATGTGGGAGAACTATCGTTCCCTGGGGTACCGGCGCCTCATCTACACGAACACCGTCTCGGTTCTCGAGGTGCCAACGCTCATCGAAGCCATGGGCGACGTGGGCGACGTCACCGCGGTGCTGCTTCAGGCCGGCCGCCCGACGGTCGCCGAGCGGTTGGGACGACGTGAACACGGCGACAGTCTCGAACGGCATGTGGAGCGCAGCGCGGCCATGGCGGCCCGTCTCGGCGGGTCCTCCGGTGACGATGTCCACCGTCTCGATACCGAGGGCAAGACGCCACGTGAGATCGCCGGACGCATCGTCGACCTCGCCGGCTGGGGAGCGGCGAGCGACGACGGCCTCGGGCCAGCGAACTGACGAGTCGCGGACATGGGTCGATCCGGGGAGGGCGGCAGTGTGCCTCACGCCGCCTGCGGATCGAGTTCGCCGCGGAGCCTCTCGATGAGCCGGCGCAGTCGACGGCAGACCTGCATCTGGCTGCACCCGATCGCGGCCGCGATCTCGCGTTGACTGAGCTCCTGACCGAAGCGCATCTGCAGCAGCTCGGCGTCCTCGCGATCCAGATAGCGCAGTGCCCGACGGAGCTCGACCGTGTCGATGATGCGACCGAGCGCGTGGTCCTCACCTCCGAGCTGCTCGATCGCCGGCTCGCCATCTGGTGTGGTGGGCGAGGTCGGCGCGAAGCAGTGGTGGAGCGAGGCCGCGCGCCGGACCTCCTCGACGGGCTCGCCCAGCCGCTGAGCCAGGAGCGCCGTCGACACCTCGTCGCCAGGGCGGCTCTCGATCTCCTCGCGGAGCGAGTTCAATCGGGCCTGGAGCTCCTGCAGGCGTCGCGGTGGGCGGATGGTCCACCCGGAGTCGCGGAAGTAGTGCTTGATCTCCCCGTGGATGGTGGCCGTGGCGAATGGGGCGAAGGCCCCCTGCCGTCGGTCGAAGCGCTGCGCCGCATGGACGAGGCCGGTCAGCGCCACCTGTTCGAGGTCCGCCAGCTCGATCCCGCGCTGGCGGTAGCGCCGCGCGAGGGCCAGTGCGAGGTGATGATGGTCGTGGACGAGGGCGTCCACGTCGTCACGATGTGGCAGGGTGCGCACGGCACTCCTCGGTACGTGAACGGAAGGCCGCGTTCTGACCTGTCCCTCACTCTGCCCCTCCCTGCCGGTCTACGCAATGTTTCGGATGCCGGACCGGGGAGCTGAATCAGCCGGCCTCCTCGGGTGCGGACAGTGAGGAGCCGTCGACCGATCGCTGGTCCCCGGGCTGATGCGCCGGCGCCGACAGGCCCTCGACGGCGCCGTGGGCCACCAACTCCTCGGCGATCTCGGCGAGCTTGACATTGCGATGCTGCGAGATGCGCCGAAGGACCGCGAAGGCAGGTTCCGGCCGCAGGCCGAAACGCTCCATGGTGATGCCCTGGGCCTGTCCCACGACCGTGCGGGTGGCGAGGGCTTGAACCAGATGCTCATGCCGCCGGACGATGGCGAAGTGCGCGGCGACGTGGGCGGGCAGTGTCCGCGGCAGGCGGGCGGCATCCTCCGCTCGACGTGTCCACACCTCGAGCACGCCCACGACGACGGCACCATGGCGCAACGGGAAGGCCCGGACGGCTCCCGCATCGTGGAAGCCCGTCCAGGTCGCCGACCAGCGGGGCCAGCGGTCGCGGAGCTCGAGGGCGCTCACGCTGACGGTCGCTCCCGATTCGAGGGCCTCGACGGAGGGCCCCTCGCGGAGCCGGAACTGCTCCCGCCAGGGAGCCGGATCGAGGAGGCCGTTCGCGTGCACGGGAGTCAGTCGGCGCTTGCGTCCGATCCGGCTGAGCCCGGCGAAGACGCCGCCGGGGATCTCGACGCAGAAAGCGACACAATCGTGGGCGAAGCTCGCCAGGTCGTCGTGATGCGACCAACGGGCAACGGCGGAGGCGAGCTTCTCGGCGAAGCTGTCGTTCAACGCGCGCCTAACGTCTCGACGCCTGATGGCCACGCTCTGACCGATGCGTCGAATGAAGGTTACGCGTCTCGTAGAGTGGAGGAGTCGGCAGGCCACGATGTCCCTGTGTCGTGGCGGCTGGAAGGAGGGGGCGATGGAGTTCGAGATGGACGATCTGACCGGCCTCGTGATGGAGCTGGCCGACTTCCCCGGTCTGGAGAAGTCCGTGGAGCGCATCACCGAGACGGCACGCTGGCTCTTCGAGGCCGATGACGCCGGCATCACACTGATCCGTGGCAAGCGCCTGGAGACCATCGGCCCGACGCAGCTCATCGCGCTCCAGGCCGACGAGCTGCAACACGAGTTGCGCGAAGGTCCCTGTGTCGACGCGGCCACCGAGCAGCAGCTGGTGATCTCGGACGATCCGGCGGACGATGCGCGATGGCCGCGGTGGGGTCCGGGGATCTCCGATCTCGGCATCCGCAGTGTGGTCGCGGTCGACCTCGTCACCGAGAACCGCCGTTTCGGCGCGTTGAACCTCTATGGGCGCCGTCATGAGCAGTTCGCCGGTCTCGATCACGACGAGCTACGGCTCTTCTCCCAGCATGTGACCGCCTCGCTGGCCGCGGCGAAGGCGGTCGACTCGCTCGAGACCGCCCTCGCACAGCGCACCGCGATCGGCCGCGCCGAGGGCATCCTGATGGAGCGCTTCTCGATCGACGCGGTCGCGGCCTTCGCGGTCTTGAAGCGGGCATCCCAGCAGTCGAATGTCAAGATCGGCGAGATCTCGCGGCTATTGGCCGATGAGGGAGATGATTCCTATATCCGCGGCGACGATCGCTGAGTCGGCTGCGCGCCCGCGCGCGTAACAGCACGGCTCCGAGCGGGCGGGGTGCGGTGATCGTCCCGTCCGATGCCGGGACTCGTTAGCGTGGCAGCACTCAGATTCGCCTCCCGAGACGAAGGAGTCACCACCATGAACGACACCAATCCGATCCTCGCCCGTCTCTATGCGCTGAAGGACGCCGATGAGGCCCGTGAGGTGTATGACGCCTGGGCCGCCGACTACGATCACGACACGGTCGACGACATGGGCTACGTCGCCCCCGCCCTCGCCGCCGAGGCGCTGGCCGAGCGCATCTCCGACGGTGCCAGGGTGCTGGACGCCGGATGCGGCACCGGTCTGGTCGGAGCAGAGCTCGCCCGGCGCCGTCAGACGGTCCTCGACGGCGTGGATCTCTCACCGGGAATGCTGGAGCGCGCCCGCGCCCGCGAGGTCTACCGCAGCCTGGAGACCGCCGACTTGACGCGGTCGCTCCCGATCGCGGACGACGCGTACGACGCGGTGATCTGCGTCGGCACGCTGACCGGCGGACACGTGGGGCCCGGTGTGCTCGCCGAGTTCGTACGCATCACGGCACCCGGAGGGGTGATCGTCGCGACGGTGCACTCCCATGTCTGGGAGGACGGCGGGTATCGCGCGGAGATCGACCGCCTCGTCGACGGGGGAGCGGTGCAGGCCGCAGTGCGGGAACGGCCCTATCACGTGCGCGAGCAGATGAGCTGTCGGCTGTGCGTGCTGACCCCGGAAGCAATGTGACAGTCTAAATGTCACATTGCTGTTGACAGCATGTCGGCGGTGGCCGAGGATGGCGATAAGTGCCAGCACCCGGCCGGCGACCAGGACCGGGGGACGAGGAGACGGCCATGACCACCGACGCCACCGATCGACTGCTGCTCGACCAGATCGACTGGGATGCCCCGGAGATTCCCGATGGCCTCAGCGATGCCGACTACGATGACGTGCTCCACCGGCTGTCCGTCGCCTCCGTCGAGCGGCACTTCGACGCCTTCGCCGACATCGACTGGGATCACCCGGACTTCGAGATCCGCCACGATGACCCGCGCTGGCGGCTGCCCGAGGCCGATCCGCTCGGCGGCAGCGACTGGTACGGGGCACAACCGCTGGACAAGCAGATCGCCATAGGCCTGTGGCGGCAGTCCAATATCTTCAAGGTCGGCTGGCAGTTCGAGAGCATCCTGGTCCGAGGCATCCTGCAGTACAACTTCAGCTTGCCCAATGCTTCGACCGAATACCGGTACCTCATGCATGAGGCGACCGAGGAGTGCCACCACATCCAGATGTTCCACGAGGCCGTCAAGAGGATCGGCATCGAGGTCACCGGCATGCCGCGCTGGATCCGCGCCGTCAGCCCGCTGATCCCCTTGGTGGCCCACCGGATACCCGTCGTCTTCTTCATCGGCGTGCTCGCGGGCGAGGAGCCGATCGATCACCTGCAGAAGGCGGTCTTGCGCAGTCGTCGCGAGTCGCACCCGGTCATGGGCCGCATCATGGAGATCCACGTGGCCGAGGAGGCGCGACATATCTCCTTCGCCCACGAGTTCATCCGCCGCCATGCCCCGCGGCTGGGGCGCATCTCGCGGTTCACGGTCTCGCTGCTCCTCCCGGTCATCATGCGCGTCCTCGGCGACGCCATCTTGATCCCGCCCAAGGAGTTCCAGCGCCGATTCGACATCCCCGAGGGACTCATCGAGGAGCTCTACACCGACTCCGAGGCGGCCGAACGCTTCCTCGGCGACACCTTCGCCGATGTGCGCATGCTGGCCGAGGAGTCGGGCCTGATGAACCCCGTCAGCCGTCGTCTCTGGAAGCGCCTGCGGATGCTGGGCCGTCGCCCGTCGCGCTTCCGCAGCGAGCCTCCGACGGCCTTCGCCGCCTGAGCGCCGCGCATGCCCCACGTCGTCACCCGGTCCTGCTGCGGCGACGCCTCGTGCGTCTACGCCTGCCCGGTCAACTGCATCCACCCCACACCGGACGAGCCCGGCTTCGCGACCGCGGAGATGCTGTACATCGACCCCGCATCGTGTGTCGACTGCGGCGCCTGTGTGAGCGCCTGCCCGGTCGGGGCGATCAAGCACCACACCAAGCTCACCGATGCCGAGCTGCCCTTCCTGGAGATCAACCAGCTGTTCCATGCGGACCCGGAGCCACGTCCTCCTCAGGCGCCCACACCGGTGCATGAGCCCCTGCGTACGGGCGGGGCCACGCTGCGCGTCGCCGTCGTGGGCGCCGGCCCGGCCGGACTCTACGCCGCCGACGAGCTGCTGAAGCATGAGGCCGTCGAGGTGACGGTGATCGACCGGTTGCCGACCCCGCACGGGCTGGTCCGTGCGGGGGTCGCCCCCGATCACCCCGATACCAAGGCGGTGGCCGAGCTATTCGCCAAGATCGAGGAGCAGCCGGGATTCTCCTACGCCCTCGGCGTCGATATCGGCACGGATGTCACGCACGAGGGCCTGCTACGCCACTGCGATGCCGTCGTCTATGCCACGGGAGCATCCGCCGATGCACGACTCGGGATCCCCGGCGAGGACCTCCCGGGCAGCCGTCCGGCGACGAGTCTCGTCGGATGGATCAACGGTCATCCCGCCCACGCGGAGGCCGATGTCTCACTGGCCACCGACCGTGTCGTGATCATCGGCAACGGCAATGTCGCACTGGACATCGCCCGGCTGCTGGCCACGGATCCGAACCGGCTCGCCCCGACCGATATCTCGGATCGAGCCTTGGCCACGTTGCGCACATCGCAGGTGCGACAGATCGACATCGTCGCGCGGCGCGGGGCGGCGCAGGCCGCCTGCACGCTGCCCGAGCTGACCAGCCTGGCGCAGCGCGAGGATCTCGTCGTCACCGTCGAGGGAGATCTGCACCTCGACGACGAGACCGCGCGAGCCCGGGGCGAGGATCGGCTCGATCCGCTCCTGGAGCACAAGATCGCGCTCTTCGAGCGGCTGGCCGCTCGACGAGACCCCGGGGACGACCGACCACGCATCGTCTTCCGGTTCGGGCTCACTCCGCGGGAGCTGGAGGGCACCGATGAGGTCGAGCGGATCCTGCTGGCCGAGAACTCCGTCCGGCGCGTCGACGGCAGGGTGACCGCCGAGCCGACCGGCCGGGAGCTCTCGATCGAGACCTCGCTGGTGCTGAGATCGGTCGGCTACCGCGGTGTCCAGCTCACGGATCTGCCCTTCGATCCCACGACGGGCACCGTCCCCCACGAGGCCGGCCGGGTGATCCATGGCGCTGCGGTGGTTCCGTCGACCTATGTCACCGGCTGGATCAAGCGCGGGCCCTCGGGCTATATCGGCACGAACAAGACCGATGCGCAGGAGACGGTCGCGAGCCTCGTGGCCGATGTCAACGGGGGGCGTCTACGGCTCGATACGTCGCCGCGCGAGCGCCTGACGGCATTTCTCACCCGTACGATCCCCGGTGTCGTCGATCTGCGCACCTGGCGAGCGATCGAGCGATTCGAGCGGGCACGAGGAGCCGCGGCGCAGCGTTCGCGTCGCAAGATCGCCGAGCCGGAGCTCATCGCTGCCGTGACGGAGCGCATCGGCCGCCCGTCGAGGCCGGCCGGCGTACTGCCCGACCGGCCGCGCTGATCCTGCCTCGGGGCCGCGTCCGTGGTCCGGTCGGGGGAGCCTGCGTGATCACCTCGGATGGTCTCGTCGAGAGAGCCTGTCGTGCTGGAACGCCGATGGCTACCATCTGCTCGAATGAGGAGCGTGCGTGGACCGTCAAGAGCATCGACATCATCGATCCGTCCTGGCCCGGCCCCGGCTGCTGAGCCGTCTGGACGGCGCGGACGGACGTGTCGTGGTCCTGCGGGCCGAAGGCGGGGCGGGTAAGACGACCCTGGCCTCGAGCTGGGCCGAGCACCTCGACGATGACCTCGTCTGGGTGTCGCTCGATGAGGCGACCCGGGGCCGATCGTCCTTCTGGCACCGGATGCTCCTCACCCTGCGCGCCGCACAGGTGCTCCCCGACACGATCTCGCTCGAGCAGCACCTGGAGGACTACCTCGCACCCGACCTCGTGCCGGGCCTGCTCGCCGATCAGCTGCGGCGACGCCGGCGACTGGTACTGGTGGTCGATGACCTTCATCACGCCGACACGGGTGCGGTGGACGACCTCGTCTGGGTCGCCGAGCGGGTCCCGTCGCTCTTCCTGGTCGTCACCACGCGGGTGCGCACGGCGCTGGAGGACCCGATCACCGTGGCCCGGCTGGGTGTCACCGTCATCGGATCAACGGAGCTCGCGGTGACGACTGACGAGATCGGACTGCTCGCGACCTCGCCCGACTGGCATCCGACGGCTGCCGAGAAGGCGCTGGTCGCCAGCATCACCCACGGGAACGCGTTGGCGGTCCGCCTCGCCTTGGCCGCTCTGCGTGAGGTGGACGAGCGCGGCGAGGCGCGAGAAGCCGTCGTCGAGCGGCTGACCCATGTCGCCGCGCGCGATCTGATGCCGGTGTTCGCGCGGGACGCCGATCGCCGTGCCGCCCAGCTGTGGGCGCTCTCACCCGGCGTCGACGCCGTACTCGCGCAGGCACTGAGCGGCGGTGAACGCACAGCGGAATCGCTTGCGCGCTTCGAGGGCGATGGCCTGGGCACCGTGACGCTGCGGGGTGGCCGCGCGGTCTTCCGCTTCCACGCGCTCATCGAGTCCGCGCTCGCTCGCGAGGCGGCAGCGGAGCTGTCTGCGGCCGCGCTCCGTGCCGCCCGACGGGTGGCGGCGGCGCACCATGCGGAGTGGGGCGATCCCATCGATGTCGTGCGACTGCTGCTCGAGGCCCAGGATGACGATGCGCTCTGGCGCTTCTTCGCCCAGCGATTCAGCGAGCTCAGCGTGCATCGCGTCGACGATCTGATCGAGGTTCTCGGGCGGGCGGGGGAGACGCGCCTGATCTCCGGCGGCACCACAGCGATCGTGCTCGCGGTGGCGTTGAGCGAGCGCGCGGTGCTCGCGACGGAGCGGATCAGGCGACTCGTCGACGGGGGTCTGCGGGCGCTGGACACCCGGGCGGCGGAGCTCGGCGACTACTGGACCCGGCTGGCGCGCTTCGCCGGCCTGCGGGCGGCTCGCCGGTACGACGATGCGGCGGCGGCCGGTGACGCGCTGGTGGCGGTCATGAGCAACGGGGCCGTGCTCGACCGTGCGGGTGCCGGTGAGGCGGTCTACACCGGCTTGCTGCAGGTGGTGATCACCGATGTCCTCGCAGGGCGATACGACATCGCCCGCCGGCGAGCGGCGCGCCTCGTCGATGATCCGCACGGTGGTCGGCGGCGCCACCGGCAGAGCCTCTTCTCCTCTGTCGAGGCGGTCGACGGCGAGATCGCGCTGGCGCGAGCGGCGATCGCCGAGCTGAGTGCCGATGCATCGTCGCGCTGGCGCGAGACGCTCCGCGCGACCGGGTGGCACATCGGCCGCGCGATCCTGGCGATCGAGGACGGACGGTCCGATGATGCCGAGGAGGCGCTGGCGGAGCTCGAGATCCGGCGCCCCTATTCCGAGCACTGGCCGGTCGAGCTGCGAGTCCGCGCGCGGGCGCGCCTCGTGGACGGTCGTGCCGAGGAGGGGCTCGCCGAGCTGAATCGGGCGATGCTGCGGCTCCCCGCGCGGGCGGCGAGCGCTGCGCTGGCCTCCGCGCTGTCCGCGGCACAAGCCGAGCTCGCGATCGCAGCGGGCCGTCTGGAGGAGGCCGCCGAGATCCTGGCGGACGCCCAGCCGGGCCCGTGGGTCGCGCTCGCGGTGGCCCGGTGGCGACTGGCGCAGGGCGATGCCGCGCGGGTGGTGCGCGAGCTCGGGCGGATCGACCAGGCGGCTCACGGGCCGCGGTTGGCCGCCGAGCTCGAGGTGCTGATGGCGACCGCCCTGGAACAGGCGGGCCAGCCCGCGAGCGCGGACGAGGCCATGGGTCGCGCGCTGGCCGTGATCGACGAGAAGGGCCTGCCCACGGCGCTGCGGCTCGCCCCACGGATCGTCGTCGACATCCTGCTCGTCCGGGCCGGCCGCGCGCCTCTCGGCGCTCGGCTCATGGCACCCTTCTCCACGCCCGCACCCGAGGAGATGCTGACGGCGCGGGAGCAGGCGGTGCTCGACGAGCTGGCCACGGAGCCCTCGGCCTCGCTCATCGCCGAGCGACTGTTCGTGTCCCCGAACACCGTCAAGACCCAGCTGCGCAGCCTCTACCGCAAGCTCGGTGCCTCCTCGCGGCAGGAGGCGCTCGACCGCGCTCGACGCCGGGGACTGGTC
Source organism: Actinomycetes bacterium (assembly GCA_023417775.1). Taxonomy (GTDB): domain Bacteria; phylum Actinomycetota; class Actinomycetes; order Propionibacteriales; family Nocardioidaceae; genus Aeromicrobium. Next base: position 75,408 of record JAEZEJ010000119.1, read on the forward strand.
GGCCGCCGCTGACCCGCACCGCACCGGTCCGGGACGAGCCCTCTATCGCCGACGGAAGCGGTCGAGCTCGCGCCGCTCCTTCTTGGTGGGGCGGCCCGTCCCCGGATCGCGACGAGGCATCGCGAGCCGCCACTCCCGTGGTTCCGGGGCGGGGGAATGGTCGACATAGCACTCACGGGCGATCGCGGCGCCGACCCGCTTGTCGAGCAGTCGCTCGACGACGACTACGCGCTCACCGGAGGGCGCGGTCGCCTCGACCCGATCGCCCACCACGATCCGTTGGGCGGGCTTGGCCCGCTTGCCGTTCACCTGCACCTTGCCGCCCTTGCACGCGTTCGAGGCCGCCGAACGACTGGGGAACAGGCGCACGGCCCAGACCCAGACATCGGCGCGGACGCTGCTCGGATCCATGGGCCGAGGATAGGGCACAGTAGAAGCCATGGCCGAGAGCGAAGACATCCCCATCACCTCAGACGTCATCCGGCTGGGTCAGCTGCTGAAGTTCGCGGGCGTCGCCGAATCCGGCTCGCACGCCGCCGCGATCATCGCCGACGGAGAGGTACGGGTCAACGGTGAGCCGGAGGCCCGCCGGGGCCGCCAGCTCGTGCCCGGCGATGTCGTCGCGATCGCCACGCCCGCCGGCACGCACGAACTGCGGGTGGTCACCGAGGAGCTGGAGTGACGACGATCGCTCGCTGCCGCAACGGAAGGGGCGACCGCCCACCGCACCTCAGGTGAGCCGCTGGCGCCAGGACTCCGGGTCGGGAACGACGAAGGCGGCGGCATCGCCCATGCCCTGTGCGTCCCAGGTCACGACGAGCAGGGGTCGTGAGGCGGCACGGCCCATGAAGCTCGTGTCCACGGACACGGACGTGATCTCGGCTCGCGGTACTCGCACCTCGCGCTGGGGAGCGATCTGCACGAAGACCAGGCCGTCCTCGCCCAGGCCCAGCGTGCCCGGGCCGGGCCGCTGGTGCCGTCGTTCCGAGGCGAGCCCGAAGAGGGTCGCGGCCGTCGACTCGCTCACTCCGGCCGCGGCGAGCGCTCGCCGGTGCCCACGGCGCATCCGCGCCACGCGCAGGGCGCCGACGATCATCAGCGCCACGACCACCAGGCCGAGGGCGGCGAGCACGTACAGCACGATGTCGAGCATGCGGTCATCTTGCCGCATCGGCGATCCGAACCCGTACGATGCCGGGGTGCCTCCCCGTTCTCCGCTGCCGTCACGGCACGGCCTGGATGCCGCCTGGCTGCGCACGCCCGATCGCGACCGCTCGGCCGATCCGCCCTGGGCGACGATGGGGGACTGGCTGAGATCGCGGCTGCCGGATCGGCTGGACGTCGAGGGCATGCTCGCGGATCGACGTTTCGTCTACGACAGCGGCCGCCCGGTCGGCGCCGGCGACGCCTATCTACCGCACACCTTCGTGTGGTTCCATCGGGATCTGCGCGACGAGGTCCCGGTGCCGGGAGCCCTGCCGATCCTGTATCGCGACGACCGGATCGTGGTCGTCGACAAGCCGCCGTTCTTGGCGACCATCCCTCGGGGGCGCCACATCCGAGAGAGCGTCGTGGTCAGGATGCGCGCGGAGCTGGGACTGCCGGAGCTCACACCGGCCCACCGGCTCGACCGGATCACCTCGGGGGTCCTCGTGCTGGTCGCCGAACGACGTTGGCGCGGTGCCTATCAGACCTTGTTCCAGCAGCGTCGCGTCGAGAAGGTCTATCGAGCGCTCGCGCCCGTGGACGAGAGCCTCGTGACCCCTCGAACCGTGCGCAACCACATCCAGAAGACGCGCGGGGACTGGCGCGCCCAGGTGGTGGAGGACGCACCGGTGAACGCCGAGACCGAGTTGACGCTGGAGTCGCGGATCGACGGACACGGCGTCTACCGGCTCCTCCCGCGCACGGGGCGTACCCATCAGCTGCGTCTGCACCTCGCCGGTCTCGGCCTGCCGATCGTCGACGACCCCCTCTATCCGAGCATCACCCCCACCGACCCCGACGACTTCTCCCGGCCCTTGCAGCTGCTGGCCAGCGAACTGTCCTTCGACGACCCGGTGGACGGCTCGCCCCGCCACTACGCGAGTGCTCGCCGGCTGCCGCTGCGGCCGGAACAGTAGAGCTTCGGCGACGGATCTGAAAAAGTTCTCACGATGATGTCGATCCGGTGATGCGTCGTTCGACGTCTGGGTAGAGGATGCCGACAGACGGTGTCCCGACGAAGGGATCACACCCATGAAGTACATGCTGATCATGCGTTCGACCGCGGAGGCCGCTGACGCCTTCGAGGAGATGGACTTCGAGGAGATCATCAACCAGATGGGCCGTTACAACGAGGAGATGATGAACGCGGGCGTCCTGGTGGCGGGCGAAGGCCTCAGCGACGCCAGCGAGGGATTCGTCGTGGACTTCTCCGCCGAGACGCCGATCGTGTCCGACGGACCCTATGGAGAGATCCACGAACTCTTCAACGGCTTCTGGATCCTGCAGGTCGCCAGTCGCGAGGAGGCGGTCGAGTGGGCCAAGCGCGCCCCGCTGGGAGCGGGCGCCAAGCTCGAGGTCCGCCGCGTGACCGACGAGTCGGACTTCGCCGACTACGCGGACAACGAGTACGTGCAGAAGGAGGAGGGCTGGCGCGAGCAGCTCGGCACGCAGTGAGCGAGCGAGCCGTCGGGGCCGGTTCATGCTGGTGGCCGCGTAGCGTGCGTCCTCTCCTGCGGGTACCGGCATGAGCGAGGACACCCGCCGCACCCTCGACGCCATCTGGCGCATCGAGGGTGCGCAGGTGGTCGCGACGATCGCCCGGATGGTGGGCGATATCGGCCTGGCGGAGGACCTCGCCCAGGATGCGCTCGCCGAGGCCCTCGGGCAGTGGCCGAAGGACGGGGTGCCGCACAATCCGGGTGCCTGGCTCACCGCCGTCGCCAAGCGCCGGGCGATCGACGGATGGCGACGTCGCGAACGACTGGACGATCGGTACCGCGCCATCGGCCGCGATCTGAGCGAGACGATGGAGCACGACTGGGAGCCGATCCGCGACGACGTGCTCAAGCTCGTCTTCGCCGCCTGCCATCCGGTGCTGAGCCGGGAGGCGCGCGTGGTGCTGACGCTGCGGGTCGTGGCCGGTCTGTCGAGCGAGGAGATCGCCCGGCTGCTGCTGGTGCCGGTCTCGACGGTCCAGCAGCGGGTGGTGCGGGCCAAGCGCTCCCTCGCGGCGGCCCGGGTGCCGTTCGAGATCCCCGAGACGGGGGAGTGGCCCGAGCGCCTCGGCGCGGTGACCTCCGTCGTGTACCTGATGTTCACCGAGGGCTATGCCGCCAGCAGCGGCGAGGAGTGGGTGCGCCGCGACCTCGCCGACGAGGCGCTGAGACTCGGACGAGTCCTGGTCTCGCTGGTGCCTCGGGAGTCCGAGGTCCACGCGCTGGTGGCGTTGATGGAGCTGCAGGCATCGCGCTTCGCCGCTCGCCGGGGAGCCGACGGCGCGCCCGTCCTCTTGGAGGATCAGGACCGGCAGCGCTGGGACCGCGCGCAGATCGAACGGGGTCTGCAGTCGCTGGAGCGTGCGGACAGCCTCGGTCGAGGCAGGGGCCCGTATGCGCTCCAGGCGGCCATCGCCGCCTGCCATGCCCGCGCACCGAGGGTCGAGCAGACGGACTGGCACGAGATCGTCGCGTTGTACGAGGCGCTGGAGCAGGTGACCCGCAATCCGGTCGTGACGGTGAACCGGGCCATCGCCATGGCCATGGCGAGCGGACCCCTGGTGGGCCTGGGATTCCTGGACGAAGCCGACCTGTCGGCCCTGCGAACGTCCTATCTGGTCCCGAGCGTGCGTGGCGAGCTGCTGCTGCGAGCGGGTCGACGTCGTGAGGCGGCGGGGGAATGGCGCCGGGCGGTCGAGATGCTGCCCGCCGGTCCGCAACGACGGGTGATCGAGTCCAAGCTCGCCGGCCTCGAACCGGCGTGAGCTCTCGCCTGTCTGGGCGGTGACCTACGCACCCCCTCGAGACCGGTGAGACGTGCGTCACCCGCCGTCACAGGTTGAGGGGTAGGCAGGCCATCGCTCCGAGCCGGGCCGAGTGGGAGACTGACGCCATGAGCGATGAGGTGCGCGACTTCTGGGACCAGCGGTACGGCGAGCGGGAGCGGTCCTGGTCCGGGCGGCCGAATGCCGCCCTGGTCGACGTGGTCGAGGACATGCCGCCCGGCCGGGTCCTCGACCTCGGAGCCGGAGAGGGAGGGGACGCGATCTGGCTCGCCCGTCAAGGCTGGCAGGTGACGGCCGTCGACATCTCGCAGGTCGCCCTCGACCGTGCCGCGCGGGCCGCCGACGAGGCCGGGATCGAGGAGGGCCGGATCGACTGGGTCGCCGCCGATCTCGCCTCCTGGCAGCCGGCCGGGCCGATCGACCTCGTCACGGCCTGCTTCTTCCAGTCGCCGGTGGAGCTTCCACGCGATGAGGTGCTGCGCCGTCTCGCGGGCAGCATCGCCCCCGGGGGCCATCTCCTCATCGTGTCCCATGCGTCGGCACCGCCCTGGGCATCGGAGCACGAGGGGCACGGCCCCTCGCTGCGCGGTGCCGAGGAGGAGGTGGCGGCGCTCGACCTCCCGTCACGGGACTGGGAGGTGGTCGTGGCCGAGGATCGTGCGCGGCAGGTGACGGCACCGGACGGTCAGGATGCCAGCATCGACGACGCCGTCGTGCTGTTCGGACGTCGCTGAGGCCGCTCCGCGGGCCCCGTGCTTCGATGGAGGCATGCTCGTCGCCTTCAGCATCTCGCCCCTGACCCCCGATGACTCCGGCAGCGTCTCCGGCGCCGTCGCCGAGGCGATCCGTATCGTCCGGACCTCGGGTCTGCCCCATGAGACCAACGCGATGTTCACGAATATCGAGGGGGAGTGGGACGAGGTGATGGACGTCGTCAAGGCCTGTGTCGACGCTCTCTCAGCCCAGCACCCGCGGGTGAGTCTCGTGCTGAAGGCCGATATCCGCCCCGGACACACCGGCCAGCTGACCGCCAAGGTGGACCGGGTCGAGCAGCGTCTGGCGGAGGCCGCCGATGACTGACGACGCCCGGCTCGCCGCATCCCTCGTCCGCGAGGCCGCATCCCTCGCCGCCCGGCTGAGGTCGGAGACGGATCTGCGGATCGCGCAGAAGACCTCGATCTCCGACATCGTCACCTCCGCGGACACCGCCGCCGAACGGCACATCGTCGAGACCCTGGCCACGGAGCGGCCGGCCGACGGCGTCCTCGGGGAGGAGGGGGCCTCCGCCGACGGCACCAGTGGACGCCGCTGGATCATCGATCCGGTCGACGGTACCTACAACTTCGCCTCCGGCTCGGACTACTGGTGCTCGGCGATCGCCCTGGTCGACGGCGATGAGCTCGTGCTCGGAGCCGTCGCGCACGCCTCCACCGGCGATATCTACGTCGGCGGCCCGAAGCATCCCACGACCGTCAACGGCGTACCGGCGGGCCCGATCCCCGATCTGCCGCTCGCGGGCATCAGCGCCGCCACCTATCTGCACCCGCCCCGGCTGATCGACCCGGAGATCGCCGGACCCTTCACCAGGGCCGCCAGCCTCCCCGCGACCCTGCGGATGCTCGGCTCGGGTTCGATGGACCTGGTCGGCGTCGCGACGGGCATGCTCGGCTGTTGGTTCCAGCACAGCGTGCCGGCGTGGGACTGGCTGCCCGGTGCGGCGCTCGTCGCCGGCGTCGGCGGCGCCACACGTCAGCTCGACGTGGGCCCGGTCACGTGGTCGGTCGCCGGACCCCCTGTCGCGGTCGAGGAGGTCGCGTCCGCGCTCGCCTCCCGGTCCTGAGTACGCTCCGTCACATCCGGGCATCTGGTGACCCGAAGCGTCGGGTAGTGTGCCCACCAAGTAGAACGCCGATCACAGTCGAGACTGGAGCGACTGGGGCGGTGGGTGTTCGTACGAGAGGACAGAGACAAGCCGATGGTCGATGTGGACAAGGTCCTGGACGAAGCCGGTCTGACCAACACACACGTGCGCGAGTACGTGAAGGAGTGGGCGGCGATCACGACGCCCGAGCGGATCGAGGTCGTCAGCGCCGCGGATGATGCGCGGCTGGTCGCCGAAGCCCTGGAATCGGGCGAGTTCAAGCCGGCGGGAGAGGGTCTGTACTACTCGCAGTCCTATTACAAGGATACCGCGCGCTCGGAGGAGCGCACGATCGTCGCCACGAATGATCCGGCGGATCAGGGCATCTACAACAACTGGCGCCCGGCCGAGGAGATGAAGCCGAAGCTCATCGACCTGATGACCGGCGCCTCGGCGGGTAAGACGATGTACGTGATCCCGTATCTGATGTCGCCCAAGGGCTCGCCGCTGGCGGAGTTCGCGGCCGGTGTCGAGCTCACCGACAACCGTTCGGTCGTCATGCAGATGATCCGGATGGCCCGCGTGGGCGCAGAGTACATCAACGACCTGGGCGACTCGTTCGTGCGAGCCGTGCACGTCACGGGCGACCTGCCGAATCTCGGCCAGGGCACGCCGGACGACAAGCGCTACTTCGTGACGGTCGCCGACGAGCGCACGATCCTGCACTTCGGCTCCTCCTATGGCGGCAACGCGCTGCTCGGCAAGATCGCCCACGGCCTGCGTCAGGGCTCCTACGACGGCTGGAAGAACGGCTTCCTGGTCGAGCAGTTCATGCTGCTGGGCATCACCGACAAGGAGACCGGCGAGAAGTACAACATCTGCGGCGGCTTCCCGAGTGCCTCGGGCAAGACCAATCTCGCGATGACGCTCGCCCCCGATGCGCTGGGCGATCGCTACTACGTGGAGTTCTACGGCGACGACATCGCGTGGCTGTGGGTCGGCGAGGACGGCAAGCTCTACGGGATGAACCCGGAGAACGGCGTCTTCGGCGTGGCCAAGGACACCAATGAGGCCACCAATCCCACGGCCCTCGACTCGATCGTGCCCGGCAGCGGCGCGATCTTCACCAATGTCGCGTACAACGTGAAGACCGAGGAGGTCTGGTGGGAGGGCAAGACCAAGAACCCGCCCGAGGACCTCGACGGCTGGCACGACTGGAAGGGCGAGGCGATCGCCGATCGCACGCCCGAGCAGGCCGGTGAGCCCTGGGCGCACCCCAACAGCCGCTTCACCACGACGATGGCCAATGTCCCGAATGTCGCCAAGGACTACGAGGACCCGAAGGGCGTCGAGATCCACGGCATCATCTTCGGCGGCCGTACTCGTGACCGCGAGCCGCTGATCCGCGCGATCGACGATGTCGCCGAGGGCGTCTACGACGGTCTCACGCTCGGCGCCGAGGCGACCTTCGCGGCCGACGGGCTCGACGGCCAGCTGCGCTACGACCCGATGTCGATGCGCCCGTTCATGTCCTACCCGGAGGCCGACTACGCGGCCCACTGGCTGGAGGTCATCGGCCGGGCGAGCGAGAAGCCGGTCTTCGCGCATGTCAACTGGTTCCAGCGTGACGCCGAGGACGGTCACTTCCTGTGGCCCGGCTACCGCGAGAACCTGCGCGCGCTGCTGTGGCTCATGCAGTACAAGAACGGGCAGGTCGAGGGGAATCGCACCGCGGTCGGCGTCCTGCCGACCGAGGAGGAGCTCAACCTCGAGGGCCTGGACCTCCCGCAGGAGGATCTGGACCGCATCCTGACGATCGATGTCGATCGCTGGCGTCAGGAGATGGGCTTCCGCGAGGAGCACCTCAACCAGTTCACGGGCCTGCCCGAGGAGATCTGGGAGGCTCACCGCCGGGTCGCGAAGGCGCTCGACGACGAGGCCTGATCGGTCCTGGCGAAGGGGCGGGGATGCGCAGCGAAGCGCGTCCCCGCCCCTTCGCCCTGTGACCCTCCGGGTCCGACTTTCGCCGGGTTAGTGGCCCTTTTCGAGGATGGGGAAGGGCCACAACCCGGCGAAAGTCGCGCCGGGTGGGCGGACGATAGGCTGAGCGGGTGGCCGAGCAGCGTGTTGTCCGAGTCGCCGCGGCGATCATCCTCGACGATCAGGACCGGGTGCTTACCGTCCGCAAGCGCGGTACGACGGTGTTCATGCAGCCCGGCGGCAAGCCGGACCCGGGGGAGACGGCGATGGACACGATCCGGCGCGAGCTGGCCGAGGAGCTGTCCCTCGAACTGTCGCCCGATGAGCTGAGCTATCTCGGCCGCTTCGTGGCCGATGCCGCCAATGAGCCGGATCACCAGGTCGAGGCGGAGGCCTTCTGGGTGCACGTCCGCGCACCCGAGGTCGCGATCGCCGCCGAGATCGAGGAGCTGCGCTGGATCGAGCCGGCCGACCTCGACCACCTCCCGATCGCCCCGCTCAGCACCGATCACCTGCTCCCGCTCGCCTGGCCGACCTGACCTTCCGAATCCGACTTCTGCCGGGTTGTGGCCCTTTCCCGCCCTCGAAAAGGGCCAGAACCCGGCGAAAGTCGGGCCGGAGGCCTCAGAGGCCGAGGGTGCGCTGGGTGGCGAGCAGGGCCTCGGCCGAGGCGTGGAGGGAGCGCTCCTCCGCGGCCGACATCGTCAGGTCGAGGACGTGCTCGACGCCCCGGGCGGTCACCACGCTGGGCACCGACAGGGCCACGCCGTCGAGTCCGCGGTACCCGCGGTGGACCGTGCTCACCGGCAGCACCGCGTGCTCGTCGTGCAGGATCGCCTGAGCGATCCGCGCCCCGGCGAGCCCGATCGCGTAGTTGGTCGCGCCCTTGCCCTCGATGACCCGATAGGCCGCCCCGCGGACCGCGTCGGTGAGCTGCTCCAGCTCGGCATAGGAGAAGTGGTCGCCCTCGGGCGAGACCCAGTCGAGGATCGGCACTGGACCGATCCGGGCCTGCGACCAGAGGGCGAACTCCGAGTCGCCGTGCTCTCCGACGATGTCCGCGTGCACGCTGGCGGTCGACACCCCGGCGCGATCGGCGAGCAGCCGTCGCAGCCGGGACGTGTCGAGGACCGTGCCCGAGGAGAAGATGCGCTCGGTCGGCAGACCGCTGATCTGCTGGGCGGCCACCGTGAGTACATCGCAGGGATTGGTGACGATACAGTAGATCGCCTCGGGCGCGTGCTCGAGCAGCGCCGGCAGCAGCGTGCGCAGGATGCCGACATTCGTCTCGGCGAGATCGAGGCGGGTCTGTCCCGGCTTCTGCTTGGCTCCCGCCGTGATGACGATCAGATGCGATCCGGCGGCCACCGCCGGGTCGGCTCCGCCGCTGATCTGACTGGCCCCGGTGAACTGCGTGCCGTGGGCCAGGTCGAGCACCTCGGCCTCGACCTTCGGCTCGTCGATGTCGTAGAGCGCCACCTCGCGTGCCACGCCGCGGATGAGCGCGGCATAGGCCAGGCTGGTGCCGACGCTCCCCGCGCCCACGACGGTGAGCTTCGCGTTGCGGCGCGCCAGCGCGCCCGGACTACTCACCGAGGGCCTTCGCGAGGGCGGCGAGGGCCTGGTCGATCTCCTCGCGCTCGATGACGAGCGGCGGAGCCATCCGCAGCGTGCGCTCGTGCGTCTCCTTGCACAGGACCCCCTGGTCGCGCAGCAGCATCGACACCTCGCGGCCGGTCTTGGCCCGCGGATCGATGTCGACTCCGGCCCACAATCCGCGCCCGCGCACTGCCGCGATGCCATGTCCCTCCAGCTCTCGCAGCCCGGCGTGCAGATGCTCGCCGAGCTCCTTGGCCCGCTGCTGGAACTCGCCGGTCGAGAGCAGGTCCACCACGGCCCGCCCCACCGCGCAGGCGACCGGATAGCCGCCGAAGGTCGAGCCGTGCTGTCCGGGCTTGAGGACGCCCAGCACATCGGAGCGCCCGACGACCGCCGAGATCGGGACGATGCCGCCGCCGAGGGCCTTGCCGAGGGTGTAGAGATCGGCGCGCACGCCCTCGTGGTCGAGGGCGAAGAGCGTTCCCGTCCGTGCCAGGCCCGACTGGATCTCGTCGGCGATGAGCAGGACATTGTTCTCATCGCAGGCTCGCCGGACATCGGACCAGAAGCCGGCGGGCGGGACGATGACCCCGGCCTCGCCCTGGATGGGTTCCATCAGCACCGCCGCGGTATTCGGTCCGATCGCGGCGCGCACCGCCTCTGCGTCGCCATACGGGACGGTGACGAAGCCGGGCGTGAACGGCCCGTAGTTGTCATGGGCGGCCGGATCATCGGAGAAGGAGACGATCGTGGTGGTGCGGCCATGGAAGTTGTGGGTGGCGACGATGATCTCGGCACGGTCGGTCTCCACGCCCTTGACCTCATAGGCCCACTTGCGAGCGACCTTGATTGCCGACTCGACCGCCTCGGCGCCGGTGTTCATGGTCAGGACCATCTCGGTGCCGGTGAGCGCGGCGAGCTCCTCGCAGAACAGGCCGAACTGGTCGTTATGGAAGGCCCGGGAGGTGAGGGTGAGGCGGTCCAGCTGGGTGTGGGCCGCGTCGATGAGCCGGTGATTGCGGTGGCCGAAGTTCAGGGCCGAGTAGCCGGACAGGAAGTCAAGATAGCGTCGCCCGTCCACATCGGTGACCCAGGCGCCCTCGGCCTCGGAGATCACCACGGGCAGCGGGTGGTAGTTGTGCGCGCCCCATCGTTCGTCGCGCGCGATGTACTCGGCCGTCTGCTGCGTGTCGGTCATGGTCCCAACATAGGCAGCCCGATCGGTTCAGACCAGTGCGCCGGTATCCTCGAGGTGCCCTTACTTCTGTTCCCTGGAGTCGTCATGTCCGCGGCGTATCGCCGTCTGTTGATCCTGTCGTTCGCGGCGATGGTCCTGTTGCTCGGTTCCCCGGCGGCCGCGGCCTCCCACGGGCACGTGTCCGTCGATCCCGCCGATCATGCGGAGCTGGTCGACGTGCCTGCCGTCATGACCTTCACGTTCGAGGAGCCGGTCAGTGATCCTGCCTATGCGAGCGTCATCGTGGACGGGCGTCCGGTGACCCTCCCGGCGGGTGACCCGGTCGCCGAAGGGGACCGGCTGGTCGTCGACCTCTCGGGAGTCGAGACGGCGGGCCGCGAGTGGCTGGTGGCCTATCGCGTCGTGGCCGAAAGCGGCGTCATCCAGGGAAGTACCCATTTCTCGATCCCGGCGGCGGAGGTCAACGACGAGCCGATCGCGACCGAGGCAGCGCAGGACGAGAGTAGGTGGGCCGGCCCGTGGCCCTGGGTGGGGATCGTGGCCCTCGTGCTGGTGCTCGCCGTCCTCCTGGTGCGTGGAGGCCGACGCCGGGGGAGTGAACGATGAGACAGACGGTGCGCCTGGCGACCGCCGGCCTGGTGGTCGCCCTCGCGGCGGTGGTCCTCGCGCTGATGCTGCCCGGCAACGCCCCTCGGCCGGCGCCCCCGGGAATCCCGGATCCCGGGCAGTTCGTGGGATGGGGGCTGCCGATCGTCCGTGTCATCGCCGACCTGTCCGCTCTCGCCACGATCGGCTTCCTCCTGGCCGCGGTGGTCCTGCTGCCATCGGGTGCCCGCCTGGAGGGACTCTCGGTCCAGGGCGTGCGGATCGCCTCGTGGTTCGCGACGGCCTGGGGTGTCGCCGCGGCAGCCCTCCTGGTGCTCAACGTCTCCGATGTCTTCGCCCGGCCGCTCGGGGACCTGAATCTCGACCTCATCGCGTCCTTCGTCCTGGACTTCGGTCCCGGCCGAGCCCTGGCCCTGCAGGCCCTCGGCGCATTCGCCGTCGCGATCGTCTGCCGCTGGACGCTCGGCGTGCGGCCGCTGGCGGTGACCCTCGGAGTCGCGCTGGCGGCGGTCGTCCCCGTCGCGCTCGCCGGACACGCGGCGAATGCGGGTTCGCACACGCTCGCCGTGTTCAGCCTCATGCTGCACCTACTCGGTGTGATGGTGTGGGTCGGCGGACTGCTCGCCCTGGGGTGGGTCGCCCTGCGCGGCAGCAAACGTCTCGAGGAGGCGGTCGCGCGCTACTCGACCATCGCCCTGTGGGCCTTCGTGACGGTCGGCGTCTCGGGTGTCGTCAACGCCTCGATCCGGCTCGGCAGCTGGGGCGAGGTCGCCAGCGACTACGGCATGTTGATCGTGGTGAAGGCCGTGGCCTTCGCCGCGCTCGGCGTCTTCGGCTGGGCCCAGCGTCGGCGGATCACGTCGCGCGGTGGTGGATTCGCCCGGCTGGCCGTGACCGAGCTCTTCATCATGGCCGCGACGATCGCGGTCGCCGCGGTGCTCTCCCGGACGCCGACGCCGGTCGGCGAGGATGTCCTGCAGACGCCCGCCGAACGTCTGCTCGGCGGGCCGCTGCCGCCGGCGCCGAGTGTCCGCGAGATCTTCCTCGGCTTCAGTCCCAATGGCTTCGGCCTGGCGTTCACGGCCTTCGCTGTCGCGCTCTACGTCTGGGGCCTCGTCGTGCTCCGGCGACGGGGCGATCGGTGGCCCGTCATGCGGACGATCTCGTGGTTCGTCGGCGTGCTGATCGTCGCCTGGGCCACCTTCGGGGGCATCGGCCAGTACTCGCATGTGATGTTCAGCTGGCACATGGTGTCGCACATGATGCTCTCGATGATCGCGCCGATCTTCCTGGTGCTGGCGGCTCCGATGACGCTGGCGCTGCGTACGCTCCCGGGAGCGCGGCGACCCGGCGAGCAGTCGCCGCGCACCCTGCTGATGGCCTTCCTGCACTCGCGGGTCGCCCGCTTCTTCACCCACCCGGTGGTGTCCGCGGCGATCTTCATGGGCAGCCTCTATGTCCTGTACTTCAGCAATCTCTTCGGCACGCTCATGCAGTCGCACTCCGGACATGTGTTCATGGAGCTGCACTTCCTGCTCGCGGGCGTGCTCTTCTACTACGTGGTGATCGGCGTCGACCCGTCTCCGCGAGCGGTGCCGCCGCTCGTGCGCTTCGGGCTGCTGATGGTGTCGATCCCGTTCCACGCGTTCTTCTCGGTCGCGGTGATGAGCGCGAGCTATGTCATCGCGGAGAGCTTCTACGAGGTGCTGGACCGCCCGTACGCCACCGATCTGCTGCGCGACCAGTACGTGGGAGGCGGGATCGCCTGGGCGACGGGGGAGATCCCGCTCGTGCTGGTCCTCATCGCGATCTTCGCCCAGTGGGTGCGTTCGGATGCGCGGGAGGCCCGCCGCCACGACCGGCAGGCCGATCGCGACTCCGATGCCGAGCTGGAGCGCTACAACGCCTATCTGGAGTCCCTCGACCGGTAGCGAGCACACGCGACGGCGCCCGCCCCCGAAGGGACGGGCGCCGTCCTGTTCCGCGGGTGTGGGTCACAAGATGATCTGG
>JAEZEJ010000016.1 GCA_023417775.1 Actinomycetes bacterium
CTCGAACTGGGCCCGGTAGGCGTCGAAGGAGCCGAAGTTGTCCTCGATCGCCGCGGCCAGCTCGCCGGTGGGCTTGTCCCCGCCGTCCGGGGACAGGTTCTTCCAGAAGATCGAGTGGTTGATGTGACCGCCGAGATTGAACGCGAGGTTCTTCTCCAGCATGTTGACCGTGTCGAACTTCTCGTTCGCGCGGGCCTCTTCGAGCTTCTCGATCGCGGTATTCAGGCCATTGACGTAGTTCTGATGGTGCTTATCGTGATGCAGCTCCATGATCTTGCCCGAGATATGCGGATCCAATGCCCCATAGTCATACGGCAGATCCGGCAAAATGTACTCAGCCATGATGGTCCTTTCGATACGTGTCCCTTCACGCTAGAACCTCATGCTCACTTGAGGTCAAGGCCATGTGGCCTCTCTCACTCCTCGGGGATCCCCTCGAGTCGTCGGGCACCGGCACCGGTGGCGGCCAGAGCATCGTCGGGGTTGAGCAGTGCGCACGCCTTCATCGAGAGGCAGCCGCAGCCGATACAGCCGGTCAGCTCGAGCTCGAGCCGCTCGATTCCGCGGCGTCGCTCTTCCAGCTGTCGCTTCCATGCCCGCGACGCGCGCTGCCAGTCCGCATGGCTGGGGGTCCGATCGAGCGGCACATCGGCGAATGTGGCCTGGACATCCGCGAGCGGGACCCCGAGATTCTTCGCGACGGTGATGAGCGAGACGCGGCGCAGCATGTGCCGGGGAAAACGGCGCTGGTTGCCGGCCGTGCGGACCGAGGCGATGAGACTCAGACTCTCGTAGTAGCGCAGAGCCGACACCGCCACGCCGGTGCGCCGGCTCATCTCCCCGATCGTCAGCAGCTCATCGGGCGCATGGTCGGGTGTCATCGCCTCTCCTCGACTTGACCTCTAGTGCACTTGAGATTCTACGGTCGAGACGACCCCCACCGAAAGGCCCACGATGACCTATGTGATCGCCCAGCCCTGTGTCGATGTCAAGGATCGCGCGTGCATCGACGAATGCCCCGTCGACTGCATCTACGAGGGCGAGCGCTCCCTGTACATCCAGCCCGACGAGTGCGTGGACTGCGGAGCATGCGAGCCGGTCTGTCCCGTCGAGGCGATCTACTACGAGGACGATGTGCCGTCCGAGTGGTCCGACTACTACCAGGTGAATGTCGACTTCTTCGCCGAGCTGGGCTCCCCGGGAGGTGCGGCGAAGACCGGTGTCCTCCCGTACGACCATCCGCTCGTCGCGGCGCTCCCTCCCCAGGCCGACTGAGGCTCAGCCCCGCTTGCGCGAGAGGAAGGCGACCATCACCTCGCGCGCCTCGTCGGTCCCGAAGAGCTCGGCCGACTGGCGCGCGACCGCCTCGCCATCGCGGTCGATACGGGCCAGGAGGCCGGCGTTGAGCAGCTTCTTGGTCTCGCGCAGCCCCTGCGGGGAGCCTTGCACGAGGTCTGCCACCACCCCGGCGACCGCCTCGTCGAGCGAGTCGGCGGGCACGGCGCGGGTGACCAGGCCCATCGTGACCGCTTCGGCCGCGTCGAAGGTCCGAGCGGTGAGGAAGGTGTCGGCGGCGGCACGCGAGGAGAAGCGTTCGAGCAGGCTGACCGAGATGACGGCGGGTGCGAGTCCGAGGCGTACCTCGGTCAGGGAGAAGGTCACCGAGTCCGCCGCGATGACGATATCGGCCGCACCGACGAGCCCGAGGCCGCCCGCGCGTACCGGGCCGCCGAGGACGACCACGACCGGCTTGGCCGAGGCGGCGATCTGGCGTTGCAGGGTGATGATCGCCCGTGCCCCGTCCTCCATCGACCCCTCGGACGCCTCGGAGAGGTCGGCGCCCGAGCAGAACACCCGATGTGCCGAGCGCAGCACGATGACCCGCGCGGTGTCGTCGTCCTCGGCCGACGTCAGCCGTTCGCCGAGCTCGGTGACGAGCTGGCGGCTGAGGGCATTGCGGTTGTGCTCGCTGTCGAGTGTGACCGTGGCGACCCGATCGGCCACCTCGAGGTGCACGAGTTCACTCATCGTCATTCCTTCCGCACCCGTTCTCTAGTACGACTTGGGGAGGCCCAGGGAGAACTGGGCCACGAAGTTGAGGGCCATCTCGCGGCTGACGGGGGCGATACGGCTGAGGCGCGAGGCGGCCAGCGCCTGCACGAGCCCGTACTCGGTGGCGAGGCCGTTGCCGCCGTGGGTCTGGATCGCCTGGTCGATCGCCTGGCACCCCGCCTCGGCCGCCGCGTACTTGGCCATGTTCGCTGCCTCCCCCGCCCTCAGCAGATCGCCGTCAGCATAGAGCGCGGCCGCCTTCTGAGTCAGCAGTCGCGCCATCTCGATGTCGATGTGCAGCTTGGCCAAGGGGTGCGCGATCGCCTGGTGGGCGCCGATCGGCTTGCCCCAGACATCGCGTTCCTTGGCATAGGCGACGGCCTTGCGGAGCGCCCATCGCGCCGATCCGGTCGCCATCGACGCCGCCATGATCCGCTCGGGGTTGAGTCCGGCGAAGAGCTGGTCCAGTCCGGCGTCCTCGGATCCGACGAGCGCATCGGCGGGCAGCCGGACATCGTCGAAGAAGAGGGTGAACTGCTTCTCCGGGCTGACGATGCCCATGTCGATCTGCGTGCGGCTGAAGCCCTCGGCATCGGTCGGCACCATGAACAGCGCGGGCTTGAGATTGCCCGGCCCTTCCGATCTACGCCGCGCGTCCTCGGTGCGTCCGACGACGAGCACATGGCTCGCCTCGTCGACCCCGCTGATGTAGGTCTTGCCGCCCGAGAGGATCCAGCCGTCCTCGGAGCGCTTGGCCGTGGTCGTGATGTTGTGCGAGTTCGAGCCGGCATCGGGCTCGGTGATGCTGAAGGCATAGGTGGCCGAGCCGTCGGCGAGACCGGGGAGCCAGCGCTGCTTCTGCTCCTCGGTGCCGTACTGCGCGATGACGGTGCCGACGATGGCCGGGGAGACCACCATCAGCAGCAGCGGGCATCCGGCGGTCGCGAGCTCCTCGCACACGGCGGCGAGGTCGCCGATTTCGCCGCCTCCTCCCCCGTACTCCTCGGGGATCGAGACGCCGAGATAGCCCAGGCGACCGGCCTCGCTCCACAGCTCGGTGGTCTTGCGGCCCTCGGCCGCCGCGGCGACGAAATACTCGTCGCCGTACTTGGCGCCGAGCGCGCGGACCGCCTTGCGGAGCTCGCGCCGCTCCTCACTCTCCACGAATGCACTCATGCCGGCACCACCTGAAGAAGAAGCACGATAGGCCGGTGCCGGCCTGAGATGGTGCCCATTGTTCGTTCGCTTCGCTCACTCATTTCTTACCCTTCCTCGATGACGGCGAGGACCGCACCGGCCTCGACCTGTTGTCCCGGACCCACCGCGAGCTCGCCCACGATGCCGTCGGTCGGTGCGGTGATGGTGTGCTGCATCTTCATCGCCTCGAGGACGACGACGGTGTCGCCCTTGGCGACCTTCTGCCCTGGCTCGACGGCCACATCGGTCACCGCCGCGGGCATGGGTGCGAGCAGCGAGCCCTCGGCCACCACGTCGGCCGGGTCGACGAAGGTGGGCACCGCATCGAGGCTGAACGAGCCGTGCGGCCCATCGACATCGACGACGCCATCGCCCACCGTCGCGCGGTAGGTCTCGCGCACCCCTCCGTCGGCGAGCACGACGCTGTCGCGGTACGCGTCGACGACCTCGACGCCGTCGAGCCAGGAGGAGACCAGTCGTCCGCCTCGCTGCTCGTAGGCGACCTCGTGGTCGCCGTAGCGACGCACGCGCGGCTGACTCGGCACATTGCGCCAGGCGGCCGGGATCCGTGCGAGGACTCGGGCTGAGGCGGCCGCCTGGGTGGCCTCTCCGATGGCGGCGGCCAGCGCGGCCTTGCGCTCGATCCGGTCGTCGGCGGGCGCCATCCAGGTGGTGAGGCGCTCATTCAACAGCGCGGTGTGCACGCGCCCGGCTGCGAACTCCTCATCGGCGAGGATCGCACGCAGGAGCGTGGCATTGGTCCGCACGCCGTGGACGCGGGCGGTCCGCAGGGCGCCGTCGAGCATCCGCAGCGCGGCTCGGCGGTCGGGCCCGTAGGCGATGATCTTGGCGAGCATCGCGTCGTAGTGGATGCCCACCTCGCTGCCGGCCTCGACGCCGGAGTCCACGCGCACGCCGTGCGTGCGCGGATTCTCGAAGCACGCTCCGTCCACCTCGAAGGTGCGGACGCTGCCCGTCTGCGGGGCCCAGTCGTCGGCCGGGTCCTCGGCGTAGAGCCGCACCTCGACGGCATGGCCGACCGGTTCGGGCGCGTTGCCGGTCAGTGCCGTCCCCTCGGCGATCGCGAGCTGCCAGGCGACGAGGTCCAGGCCGGTGACGCATTCGGTCACGGGGTGCTCGACCTGCAGGCGGGTGTTCATCTCCAGGAAGTAGACGCGGTCGCCGTCGACAAGGAACTCGACGGTGCCGGCTCCTCGGTAGCCGACGGCCTCGGCCGCCGCGCGCGCTGCGATGTGCAGCGTGGTGCGCGCCTTGTCCGAGAGCTCGGGCGCCGGGGCCTCCTCGACGACCTTCTGGTGGCGTCGCTGGATGGAGCAGTCGCGGTCGCCCACGACCCAGACCCGGCCGTGCGTGTCGGCGAGGACCTGCACCTCGACGTGCCGTGCGGTGGGCAGGTAGGGCTCGACGAAGACGGTGCCGTCACCGAAGGCCGACTGCGCCTCGGACCTGGCTTTGGCGAGCTCGCCGTCGAGCTGGTCGAGGGACTCGACGACGCGCATGCCGCGTCCACCGCCTCCGGCGGAGGCCTTGACGAGGAGCGGGAACTCATCAGGCGAGATGCCGTCGAGGTCGACTTCGAGGATGGGCACGCCGGCCTCGGCCATCAGCTGCTTGGCGCGGATCTTGCTGCCCATCGCCTCGATGGACTCGGGCGTGGGGCCGATCCAGGTGAGCCCGGCGTCCTCCACCTGACGGGCGAAGTCGGCATTCTCGGAGAGGAAGCCGTAGCCGGGGTGGATCGCATCGGCCCCGGCGGCACGGGCGGCCTCGATGATGAGGTCGCCGCGTAGATAGGTCTCGCCGGGTGCGTTGCCGGGCAGATGCACGGCGACATCGGCGTCGCGGACGAAGGGGGCGTTCGCGTCGGCATCGGAGTACACCGCGACGGTGCCGATGCCGAGGTCGCGGCAGGTGCGGAACACCCGGCGCGCGATCTCCCCCCGGTTCGCCACCAGAACCCTGCTGATCATCGCTTCATCCCTTCGTCGTTTCCGGTGGTTGAGTAGCGACCGAGGAACGAGGGAACGTATCGACAACACCCCACGACGTGGTCTCGATACGCCGCTCGTCCCTCGCGGCTACTCGACCACCGAGAGGTCGTACGCTCCCCGTTCACAGGCGGAACACCCCGTAGCCGCGGGCACCCTCGACCGGGCCGTTGGCGATCGCGGAGAGGCAGATGCCGAGGATGGCGCGGGTGTCGCGCGGATCGATCACGCCGTCGTCATAGCCGAGCCCGGAGGTGAAGTAG
Source organism: Actinomycetes bacterium (assembly GCA_023417775.1). GTDB lineage: Bacteria > Actinomycetota > Actinomycetes > Propionibacteriales > Nocardioidaceae > Aeromicrobium. The sequence continues at coordinate 5,522 of JAEZEJ010000016.1, forward strand.
GCGAGCGACTCGTTCTCGATCTGCTGCTCGATGAAGGCCCGCATCTGCGCATCGGCCTCCTCGTCGTAGGCCTGGCCCTTGGCCTCGGCCGCTCCCCGGGCGACGATCGAGACGACGCCGGCGAGTTGCGCGGGCCCCATGACGGCGGACTTGGCGCCGGCCCAGCTGAACATGAACCGCGGATCGTAGGCGCGTCCGCTCATGCCGTAGTTGCCCGCGCCGTAGGAGGCGCCCAGGACGACCGATAGGTGTGGAACTCGGGAATTCGAAACTGCATTGATCATCTGGGCGCCGTGTTTGATGATGCCGCCCTGCTCGTACTCGGCGCCGACCATGTAGCCGGTGGTGTTGTGCAGGAACAGCAGGGGCGTGTCGGTCTGATTGGCGAGCTGGATGAACTGCGCGGCCTTCTGCGCCTCGGCGCTGAACAGCACGCCCTGGGCGTTGGCGAGGATGCCGATCGGGTGGCCGTGCAGCTGCGCGTATCCGGTGACGAGGCTGGGTCCGTAGAGCGGCTTGAACTCGTCGAACTCCGAACCGTCGACGATCCGGGCGATGACCTCGCGTGGATCGAAGGGCACCTTGAGGTCGGTGGGGACGATGCCGAGCAGGTCCTCGGGGTCGAGGACGGGTTCGGCGTAGTCGGCGGCGGGCACGGGACCGGTCTTGCGCCAGTTGATCCGGCGCATGATCTGACGGCCGAGGCGGATGGCATCGTACTCGTCGACGGCGAGATAGTCGGCGAGGCCGGACTGCCGGGCGTGCATCTCGGCACCGCCCAGGGACTCGTCATCGGACTCCTCGCCGGTGGCCATCTTGACCAGTGGCGGGCCGCCGAGGAAGACCTTGGCCCCCTCCTTGACCATGACGACGTAGTCGCTCATGCCGGGGATGTAGGCGCCGCCGGCGGTGGAGTTGCCGAAGACGAGTGCGACGGTGGGCCGGCGGTCGGCGCTGGACTCGGTGATGTTGCGGAAGGAGCGGCCGCCGGGGATGAAGATGTCCTTCTGCGTCGGCAGATCCGCGCCGCCGGACTCGACGAGGTTGATCGACGGGAGGCGGTTCTCGGCGGCGATCTGCGCGGCCCGGAAGCCCTTCTTGACGGTGACGGGGTTGCTGGAGCCGCCCTTCACCGTGGGGTCGTTGGCGATGATCATGCATTCGACCCCCTCGACGACGCCGATGCCGGTGACGATGGAGCCGCCGACGGTGAAGTCGGTGCCCCAGCCGGCGAGGGCACCGAGCTCCAGGAAGGGCGAGTCGGGGTCGATGAGCAGCTCGATGCGTTCGCGGGCGGTGAGCTTGCCGCGCTTGTGGTGACGCTCGACGTACCTCTCCCCGCCGCCGGCGAGCGCCTTGTCGTGCTGCTCGGCGAGGTCGTCGAGGCGTTCGAGCATGGCGGCTCGGTTCCCGCCGTAGGCGGCCGAGGCCGGGTCGACGGTCGTGCGTGTGGGACTCATGCGGCGTCCTTCCAGACGACTTCACAGGGGACTTCGAGGTGGTCGATGAGACGGTCGGCATCGGCGAGGACGCGCCTGCGGGCGTCCGGACCCACCACCCTCGCCGGCGTGATCTCGATGGCCAGCGGGTCGGCTGTGCGCCGTGGTCTGCGGGTACGCCAGGTGCCGGCGGCGATGCCGTCGATGAGGAGCAGGTTGCCGCCCCAGATGTCGATGGTGCCGCCCGCGGCGACGGGCGCCTCGTAGAGCGTCCGGTCCTGGTAGGCGATGACGTACTCGTCGAAGAGCGGGACCAACTGCGTCGTCGGGCCCGGTGAGGTGGCGCGCGTCGCCTCCGCCAGGTCGACGAGATCGTCGCCGAGGTCGACCGTCTCGTGGGCCGCGTAACCGGCTCTGGCATCGGTGAGGGTCAAGCCGCTCCACCACGCGAAGTCTCGCGCGGTCGCGGGGCCGTGGGCGGCGAGGTAGCGGCCGGCGAGACGTGCGACGGCCTCGTCGCGGTCGAGGGTGACCCTGGGGATGCGCGAGGCATAGGGGACGAAGGTGTCCCATGATCCGCGACGGGGTCCGGTCGTGACGATCTTGTCCAGCTCGGCGCTGAGGGTCACGTGGCCCAGCGCCTGGCCTTTCAGCTCGGTGCCCCGTCCGGCGAGGCGCTCGCCGATCTCGCGACGGGTCAGTGGGGCGTCGGCGGTCTCGATGATCGCGCCGACCTCGCCGACGAGGCGGTCGCGGTCGTCGAGCAGTCCGGTGGTGCGGAGCTGGGACCGCAGCTGAGCCGCGATGCGGGCGGCCGTCAGGTCGAGCAGCCAGTCGAGGTCCTGGACGAGGACGAAGTGCCAGGTGGGCCGCAGCACGTGGTGCCGCACGATCGGACCATCCGCGGCCTCCCGGGCGATCGCGGTGCCGCGGGGAAGGTCGGTGGTACGTCGGGCCAGGGACCAGCAGGCGTCGTCGAACTCCTGAGCCTGGACCGCCGTGAGGTGACCGACGGCGGCCACGACATCGGGGTAGGGCTCGCCGACCAGGCGTTGCCTGGCCATCCGTTCAGCGCGCACCTGCTCCGGACCCATCGGCTCAGTATCCGAGCAGCTTGGCGGCGAGGTCGTTGAGCACCTCGGTGGCGCCGCCGCCGATGCCGAGGATGCGGGCGTCGCGGTAGTGCCGGTCGATCTCGGATTCGCGCATGTAGCCCATGCCGCCGTGGATCTGGACGGCCTCGCTGACGACCCACTCGACGGCTTCGACGGCCTGGTTCTTGGCGATCGCGGCGGCGAGGATGAGCTGCGGGTCGGCCTTGTCGCCGGAGTCCTGGGCGCGTTCGACGGCCTGCCGGGTGAGCGCGCGGGCGGCCTCGGTGCGGCGGTGCATGTCGACGAGCTTGTGCCGGATGACCTGGCGGCTGATGAGCGGGCGGCCGAAGGTCTCGCGTTCGCGGGCGTAGGCGACGGCGAGGTCGAGGGCTCGCTGGGCGGTGGCGTAGCTCTGCACGGCGAGGGTGAGCCGTTCGGTGACGAACTGCTGCATGACGAGGTAGAAGCCGCCGTTCTCCTCGCCGACCAGCTGGGTGGCGGGGACGCGGACATCGTCGAAGGCGAGCTCGCCGGTGTCCGAGCAGTGCCAGCCCATCTTGCGGAGACTGCGGCTGACCGTGAAGCCGGGGGTGTCGGTGTCGATGACGAGCAGGCTGATGCCGCCGTGGCCGTCCTCGCCGGTGCGGACGGCGGTGGTGACGAAGTCGGCGCGGACGCTGGAGGTGATGAAGGTCTTGGCTCCGTTGACGATGTAGTGGTCGCCGTCCTTGACCGCGCGGGTGGTGATGCCGGCGACATTGGATCCGCCACCGGGCTCGGTCACACCGAGCGAGCCGATCATCGAGCCGGCGAGGGTCGGCCGCACGTAGCGGTCGATGAGATCGCCATTGCCGGAGTCGACGATGTGCGGGACGGCAATGCCATGGGTGAACAGCGAGGCGAGGAGGCCGGTGGAGCCGCCATTCTCGACGATGGCCTCGGTGACGATGGAGATGTCGATGAGGTCGCCGCCCTCGCCGCCGACGGACTCGTCGAAGCCGATGCCGAGGTAGCCCGCCTTGGCGGTCTGGGCGTGGAGCTCGCGCGGGAGTCGCCCGGCATCCTCCCACTCGTCCATGTGCGGGGCGATCTGGCGCTGCGTGAAGGCGGCGACCGCGTCGCGCAGCGCCAGCCGTTCGGGTGTGGTCCAGCGGTCGGTCATACGGCTTCTCCTTCCCCCGGCCTGGACCGAGATTTGCTGCCTATTTGTTGACCCGAGGCACTGCCGATTGACGATTCGGGAGCAAATCTCGGCTCGAGCAGCTCCCTGGGGATGTCGACGAGGCGGGCGCGGAGCCACTCGCCGACGGCTTTGGCTTGCGGGTCGAATCGGGTGGAGGACGCCACGCCGTCGCCGAGCAGCCGCTCGACGACGAGATTGACGGCCGCGAGATGAGGCAGCGGGTGGACGGCGATGTCGAGGTCGGCGGTCTCGGGCAGCAGCTCGCGCACCCGGTCGGAGGTGAGGGTCGCGGCGAGCCACGCATAGGCGGCCTCTCGTCGCGGGTGGTCGGCCGGGATCCAGACGCCGATATTGGCGGCACCGCCCTTGTCACCGGAGCGTGCGTAGGCGAGCCGGCCGAGCGCCTTGCGCACCGTGTCGTCCCCCGCGGACACATTTTCACCACTCGGCGAACCCGAGCCCGGTACCGGGCCCGGGGAGTCGACGGTCGACGGAGGTGCGATATCGATACGGGTTCCGTCGTCGAGGACGACGACGTGCGGTACGTCGGACTGCGCGACGTAGGCGGCGCGATAGACGCCGAAGGGCGAGGCCGCGCTCGGCGGGGCGGTGACGTGGAAGCCGGGATAGGACGCGAGGGCGAGCTCGATCGCGGCGCCGCTGAAGGCACGGCCGGCGGCCTTGGCGTCCTGGCTCTTGACATGGCAGCGCAGGAGCGCGGCGGCCTCGGCCTCGGTGGCGGGGTCGGCGCGGTCGGTGCGCACGAGCTCCCAGTCGACCTCGTCGAGCGGCAACCGGTCGAGGGCCGCTGAGAGCTGGGCGCGGACCCAGTCGGCCTTGGCCTCGATGTCGAGGCCGGTGAGCACCAGCTCGATGCTGTTGCGGAAGCCGCCGAGGCTGTTCAGCGCGACCTTGGCGGTGGCGGGCGGCGGTGTCCCCCGTACCCCGCTCACCCGCACGCGGTCCTCGCCGTCCGCGGAGAGCTGGATGGTGTCGAGGTGGGTGGCGACATCGGGGTTGAGGTAGACCGGTCCGCCGATCTCGTAGACGAGCTGAGCGGTGACCGTGTCGATGGTGACGGCACCGCCGGTGCCGGGATGCTTGGTGATGACGCTGGACCCGTCGGCGTCGATCTCGGCGATGGGGAAGCCGAGGGGGCGGTCGATGTCGATATCGGTGAAGCCGGAGAAGTTGCCGCCCGTGGCCTGGGCGCCGCATTCGATGATGTGTCCGGCGACGACGGCACCCGCGAGACGGTCGTAGTCCTCGCGCCCCCAGCCGTGTTCGGCGATGGCGGGACCGACGATGACCGAGGCATCGGTGACGCGCCCGGTGACGACGATGTCGGCACCGGCCTTCAGCGCCTCGGCGATGCCGAAAGCGCCCAGATAGGCGTTGGCCGTGAGGGCCCCCTCCCAGCCGAGCTCGGCCGCGCGGCCGATGAGGTCATCGCCCTCCACATGGGCGACCCGTACCTCGATGCCCTGCTCGGCGGCGGTCTCGCGGATCTTCTGGGCGAGCCCGGCGGGGTTGAGTCCGCCGGCATTGGCGACGATCTTGACCTGCTTCTCCCTGGCCAGGGCGAGGCAGTCGGTGAGCTGGCGCAGGAAGGTCTTCGCATAGCCGAGGTCGGCGTCCTTCATCCGGTCCTTGCCGAGGATGAGCATGGTGAGCTCGGCCAGGTAGTCGCCGGTGAGGTAGTCGAGATGCCCTCCCTCGAGCATCTCGCGCATGGCGGACAGCCGGTCCCCGTAGAAGCCCGAGCAGTTCCCGATCCGGATCATGCGTACAGCCTGCCCGCTTTCAAACAAACAGTCAACCCTGATTGTTTATTGGACGATGCGAGCCTTCCCGGCTCGGCGTACGTTGGCAGTGAGAAGCGAGACGAAGGAGTGAGTTCCGATGACCGTCCCCGTGTCCGGCGCCGTGGTGGTGGGATACGACGCCTCCGAGCCGAGCAAGGCCGCCGTCGACTGGGCGGCCGCCGATGCGAATCGCCGTGGCGTGGATCTAGTGGTGGTGCATGCCGCCCGCCGGATGAAGGATGTGGCGGACGCCCCCGGCGAGGAGGTCGCCGATGCGATCGCGGAGGACGGGGCGGCACGGGCTCGTAAGCGGGTGCCCGACCTGCAGGTGCACGCGATCGCCCGGCGCCAGGGCGCGGCGGCGGCCCTGCAGGAGCTTTCGGCCGAGGCGGCCGTGGTGGTGCTCGGGTATCGCGGCCGTGGACGGCTCGCGGCGGGGCTGATCGGGTCAGTGGCGTTCACGGTGAGCGCTCATGCGCAGTGCCCGGTGCTGATCGTCCGCGGGGCGACCGAGCACCTGCCGGGGCCGGACCGGCCCGTGGTGGTCGGCACGGACGATTCGGAGTTCGCGGCGCAGGCGGTGGCGGGCGCGGCCCGCCTGGCCGCATCGACCGACGCCCGGCTCATCATCGCGGGGGCGTGGGATGTGCCCGAGGCGAATCCGTGGTCGGCCGCCTATCTAGCGAATGTGAATGCGACGGAGGATGCCTCGCGCGCCGCCGAGAGCGAGGCGGTCGCAGCGGTGGAGCGCGCGCGGGAGTCGGTGCTCGCGGAGCATCCCGGTTTGACGGTCGAGGTCGGGACGCAGCGCGGCCGGCCCGAGCAGGTGCTGGCGGATGCGTCCGAGGGTGCCGGCGTGCTGGTAGTCGGTTCGCGAGGACACAGCGATCTTGTGGGGTTACTGCTCGGCTCCGTGAGCCGAGCAGTGCTGCACACCGCCAACTGCCCCGTCGCCGTCATCCGCTGACACCCCGGACAGCGCTGAGGCCGGCTCCCGCCCGCGGCGGCGATTCCGGCCTCCACGACGGGAATTGCATCTGGCGCGACCGACTCAACGGCTCGGGATGCGCGTCAGGCCTCGGGAATGAGTTCGCCTGGCGTCACGCCGAGGAAGCCGCACAGGGTCACGACGGCGTCCAAGCGCAGGCCACGCGTCGCCTCTGTCCAGCCACCCTGCTCCAAGGTCCGATAGCGGGCAGTGGTCACACCGAGCACGCCTGCCACATCTTCCTGGCTGCACCCGGCGCTCACACGAGCGCGCTCGAGTCGCTTCCCCAGCTGCTCGCTGAACACGACCCAACCATCTATAGATTCTCTCGCCATGGCGTCAGCTTGCCAGAGGGCGACGCGGGACCACCATGCGCCCGCGGGCCAAGGACGATGGCGACACGCAGTCAAAACAGAGAGTCGAGCAGCCTGAACTCGCCAGTTGCCCTCGATGGCGACCAATGCACCCTAAGGCGCTATATATCTTGCTCGGCCAACTCAACAACAGCCACCCCTCATTGCACCTCACCCGTGAAGGGGTCGCTGCAGACCGCCTGAAGGCTGACTTCACCATCGACTTCCGACCGCTCAAGGTGCCCCCGATGGCGATTTCTTGTCATGCAGATCACAACTCTTGAACGTTTCGTCAACGATCTCGTCGCTACCTGTAGACGTCACCCCTCGGGCGTGGATTAACTGTCTCCACCGCGACGGTACGGGCGAGGGAGGAAGCGAGCCGCATGTCGATAGCGATAACGACCATGCCAGTACCCCACGCCACGCACAGACTGCGAGCCTCACGCGCTCTGCGCAAGACGCTCGGCCTCGAGACGATACCCGCCGAAGCTTCTGCCACGCTCAGAGCGCATGCCGATTCGCTGGCTTCTCGCATTGCGGCCAGCGTCATCGACGAGATCGCCACGTCGCAGGATGACGAGAGGCATCTCATCGCGGCTGCGTTCGAGGAGGGTGTGCTCAACTTCATCGACATCGCGTGCGGTGAACCCGATCGCGGGCCGCATGTCTACGAGATGTTCCGGGAACTCGGCCGCGTTGCCGTCCATCAGCACCAGGACCTGAACCTGCTCAAGGCAGCGCAGCACGTCGCTCTGCGGGTCACGTGGGAAGAGCTGCGGCTGCTTTGCACCGCTGGCGCACTAGGGATGGAGAAGATGTGCGCCCTTGTCGACGCACTCTTAATCTACCTTCAACAGCTGCAACATCAGGCCACGGTGGGTTGCGTCGCCGACACCCAGGAATCACAGCGGAATATGCTCGGCCGACGACGGCTGGCACGTACGTTGCTCTCAGAAGGCCGCTTCGCTGAGATCGAGTCGTTGTCAAAGGCAGCCGGCTGGCCGTTGCCGGCTCGGCTCGTCGTTGTGATCGCGGCAACGGATACCGAGTCGGAGGCTCTGCCCACAGCGGTGCCAGAGCCCGCGTTGATGATTCGTGAAGGGCTTCGGGCGGTCATAGCCGTCCCGGTCGATGAAGCTTCATCACTCGTCGCAGCGCTAGGTCGATCTTTCCGGGTGGCGTACAGCTGGCCGGTAGAGCCGATGCTCGCACCGGATGCCTACCGCTGGGCGAGCCGTGCATTGCAGTTGGCCGATGACGGGCTCATCAGTGAGACGACGATCGACTGCGCCGCATACCGAACCGTCCTATGGCTACATGCGGACCAGGCCCTGAACAAACTGGCCACACACGAAGTTCTCGCACCACTGGCCGCCGAGAAGCCGCAACAGCGTCACATTCTTGCGGCGACCCTCCTGGTGTGGCTTCGTGGACGCGAGAGCGCGCCGACCATCGCGCGTCGATTGGGTATCCACGAGCAGACCGTGCGACAACGTCTACGTCGCCTGAAGCAGCTATTCGGAGCGCGCTTGGACGACCCGCATAGCGTCTTATCGCTCTTGATCGTCTTGGAGTCTGGGGCCGCTGATCTGGATCTGGGGATCGAGACGGCCTAGCCAGAGTGGGAGCCGAGCGTATGACGTCGAGGGGAGATCTCATATGACCAGCGAGCTGCGCGAAGTTGATTCACGGCGTCTTTCAGGGGCCGGCGCACTACTGAGGCCCTTGGCTCCAACCTTCTCGCACCGGTGCGCCCTGGCCTTCGCCGACGTTCCTCATCGCCCAGTAGCTGAACGCCGATCTCGTCACTATGACCTGACAGGGCAGTTCATCGAACAGTTGGTGACTGATCTATGCAACGAGTTGGACTCGCACCGTCCCCATCGGCGGTTTTTCGGCCCTCTCCAGGTGCGCATGGCCGGGATCCTCCTCCACGGCGACGATCCCGAACAGATGTTGGCTCCTCTGAGATACGCCCGAGCGGCTGGACCGGCTCTGATGGAGATGGTGCTGCGTCGGAATGGTTGGTCGAGCGCGGCTGTCATGGAAGTTCGAGCTGTCGCGGAAGACTTCATCGAGACGGCCGCCGAGCACATCGCCGCTGGCTATCGATCTGGCCTGGAACAATTACGGCACTGCCCAGGTGATGCGATGCAGCGCCTCGCTCATGCGCTCGTGAATGGCTCTTGGGACGATCGCTGTGACCGAATCCTCCGGTCCCTCGAGCGTGAGCTTCCATGCGAATTCATGGTCGTGGCTGTACCCGCAGATTCCCTCGGAAAGATACACCTCGGGGATCTCACACATTGGCGCCTGGTCACCGGCGACGATCTTCTGATCATCTGCGACGCGTTGTCGTGTGAGCGAGTGCTGAGCCTTCTCGAAGAAACCGATATCCCCTATGCAAGTTTCAATATTGTGAAGCGTCGAGACCAGCTACGCGGAGCAGCTACCGAGGCGCGGATACTCACTAATCTCACGCGTCGCGGAGCCGTCGGGGTGACGTGCGAACGATGGCTCGATTGTCGTGAGCACATGCAGCTGCTGTGGCTGTCCAACGCACCAACGCGGTGGGAGGAAGAACTGACCAAGTTGCTCGCACCTCTGGCGGACTACAGCGGGCAGTATCGAGAGCGGCTGCTGTCCACGCTGCGCCTGTATCTGACGACCCGCGAGAGCGCGCCAGGACTGGCCACCGCGCTCGGTGCGCACCCGCAGACCGTACGCCAACACTTGAAGATCCTCAATTCCCTCCTGGGGAGCGTCCTCATGGATCCGGATCGGTCGATGATGCTGCTGTTGTTGTTGAACTCCAGGGAATTAGTCGATGCACAATGAAGGGAGGCGAGCGATGGAGCGCATCGTGGACTGGGAGATTCATGCGCCGCGTGCGGCGCGGTTGCTTGTGGAGGCACGAGTGAGACTGGGTCTCAACGCCCAAGATGTTGCGCAAGCGAGCGGGTTGTCTCTTTACACCTATCGCCGCATGGAAGACTCGGAGTTGTGCACTCGCCTTCCCCATCTGCCCACTGTTGAGTCCGTGGAGCGACTGTGCGGAGTGTTAAGAGTTGCCCCCGCCGAACTTGCCCGTTCCTGCTGGACGACTGAGCCGGTCGACGAGACACAAGCGACGCCGAAGGCCGTCGTCTAGTGAGAAATTGCGACGCCTCACCACGCCTTTCCGATACGCCACGACGAAGCCAGCTCATCATCGATGACATCCTCAAGGCTCTTGGTCACGCTGTCGAGCGAGAATCTGCAGCCGAAAGTCCCGCGAAGCTGTCTCACGGCCGGCAAAAGCAGGTGCCGACACGAACCCGGCTGATGCCAGAGGTCGGCCGACAACGCCGCACCGGTGACTGCGAGCACCAAGCGTCGCTCGTGAAGCGGCAGGATCGACCCGGACCAGACTTCCGCGACACGTTGCGTCGCGAGACTAGCCACCGCGGCGTTCTCCATCTCCGTGATCCGTTGAATGTTCTGACCGGACCGTGCGCGCGGAAAGCGGGCCATCGCAAGAGCGGGCTGCCGGGAACTAATAATCGCGATGAGTTCTTGTGAGCTGATCTGCGGCGGAAGCTGTTTCGACACGTCGACCGCCGCAGCAAGTGTTGCGAGCACCGCGGACCAGAAGTAACCACTGTGACGGTCGTGTGACCCCGAGAGCGTAGAGATGGCGTTCGACAAACTCAGCCAATCATCGACGATCCGGAGACTCTGGCTGAAGTCCGCCCACCCGTCCTTCTTTGCCAGCGGTACGGCATGTACGTGCATCAGCACATCGCGCAGGGTGACATCGACGATGCGTTGTTCGACCTGGCTCTTCATCCGTCGAAGTCCGCAGTCTCTTACCTCGGTCCAGTCTCGCCGACTGCGTTCGCCGCCTCGTGGATCGCCGGAGAGAGTAGTGAATGGTGAGCCGAACACCAACTCCAGTTCAGCCGAGTACTTTGCAGCGGTAGACCGTGGGTTCATAGCCTCGTGGAGCAAATCGCTCTGGTGCAACATCCCCCGGCACCGGCACACGCATCCAGTCAGTCGTGCTCGCTCACAGTGAGCATTGTGTATGACAGGGGTCGGCGAGGTGAGAGTGGACATCCAGTATTCCTTCGGGAGCACATTCACAGGGGAACCGAGCGAGACAAGGTGGCAACGAAATGACTGGGGGCGGGCGCGATCGCACCCGCCCCCAGCCATCTGGCGTACCTCAGTTCAACAGTTGCCGTCGACGCCACGAGGCGCCGATGGTGACTGCTCCGGCGAGGAGGACGATGGCTCCGAGCGGAGCCAGGAACTCGGGCGACGTGGCGCCCGTTCCGGGCAGCCTGCCACCCGGACCGCCGGGACCTCCCACACCGTCGACGACGACCGTGAAGTCCTGCCATCCGATGAGCTCACCGTTGGCGTCGTAGACCGCCAACCGGTGTGTCCCCGCCTCGGTATCCTCGGGCACTTTAACCTTGATCATCCCCTGCGCGTCCACGGTCATGGTGCCGAGTTCGCGCGGCGTGGAGAACATGTAGGCCGTGACATCCTGACCGGCGTACTGCTCACCGACGAGCACGTCGAGGATCGTCCCCGGCGCGACGGTCGTGGAACCCTGAATCTGGATCTTGTCCTTCAGGTCGGCACTGTCACCGTCGTCGGGACGCGGCGGGTTCTCACCGCCACCATCGGTGCCACCACCATCGGTGCCACCACCATCAGTGCCACCACCATCAGTGCCACCACCATCGGTGCCACCACCGTCAGTGCCACCACCATCGTCCTCGGTGGTAGCGATGACGACGTGCGGAGCTCTTGAGTTGGCTCCACTCTTACCCGGCGTCGCCGTGGCGACAGCGAGACTCTGAACGGCTTCCGGCGCCTTCTCAACGGCCCCACCAGCGACGTTGTACACCGTTCCGTCCGCCGAGACCAATGAGAAATCGGTGCTGGTGGTGCTACCTCCCGCTTCTACGGCCAGTGACTTCATCGGCTGAGCCAGAAGATCCTCGGGGAACGCGCCACGACCCCAGGACCCCCAGGAACGCAGAGCACCATCGGCCATTAGAGCCAATCCCGCACCCCTCGTGTCGAACCACAGGCTGCGGACAGGACCGGCCGCCACCTCGGCCGGAACGAAGTCCGCGCTAGGTGCCCATGCTCGCACTGAGCCGTCCTTGAGGATGGCCGCAGCACTCTGGCCCTGGTTGCCTCCAGTGACCACGGCGTGGACATCAGCCAGATCGGCGGGCATCGAGTCCTTGGACGCGTTCCGGCCCCAGGCCGTCACGGTGCCATCCTCATGCGTCGCGAAGCCGCCATGGCTCCCGGCGATAGCGACGTGCACTACTGGCGACGCTCCGCCAGGCAGGGTCCGCAGCTCAGCAGGGATGGAGGCCCAGGTCTCGGGCTGCCCCTCGGCCGGCGGCTCAGAGCTCGCGACCAGCGCACCCTGCTGGGTGATCGCGACGATACTGCTGCCATTCATCGCGAAGTCCTTAAAGGTGCCCTCTCGCAGGGGAGCCGGCAGTTCATTCTTAACGAAACCGTCTGTGCTCTCGAAGGAGGCCCAGTTGAGCATCTTCCCGTCGGTGGTCAGGCCGACCGTACCCCTGGTGCCACCGGCGATAAAGCCGACGCCATTCGAGCCGACCCTGATGAAGCGCTTGTCCTCATGGCCCTTGGGGGCCTCCGCGGCGGAGGTTCCCATGGCCAACTCGCCTCCCCAAGCCTTGAGGGTTCCCGCGAGTTCGGTCGGCAGCGGACGGTACGGGTCGACCACGTCGGCCGGCTCGCCGGGCTGCTCGCCGTCGTCGCCCCCCGCGACGGGCTCGGTCGGCGCGGACCGTTCACTCAGCACCGGCTCGCCGCCGGCCGCCGCCCGGGCCGCGACGCTGATCTGAGCGTCTTGCTGCTGAGCAGTCGGCGCGAAGGTAGCGCCGTTCTGGCCCTCGACCTCGGACTCCCCCGCGTACCAGATGAAATCGATATCGCCGGAGTTCCCGGAGAACTCCGGTGCCGTGGCGGTCAGCGGCTCGCCGACCTGCGGCGTGCCCTCGATCGTCGGGACGCCGAGCGCCCGGACGGCCGCCTGAGTGACGAGGAAGTGATTGTTACCCGCCGTCACCGATCGCGTCGCTGCGTTCTGTGCGGCTGCGGGGATCGCATCACCATAGAGATTGCCGGCACCCGATGTGATGCCCCAGGCATAGACATTGCCGGCATCGTCCAGTGCGATATTGCGGTTCCCCTTGGCATCGATGTCGACGATGGTCGCCGCTGCCACCGCATCCGGAACCGCGTTGTAGCCGGGAACCCGTTCGCCCCACGAGTACACGTCACCGTTCTCCAGGAGCGCCAGACCACCATTGGTCCGGGCCGCCACATCGACGACTGCGCTGTCGGCGACCTCGGCTGGGATGGCCTCCTTGTTACTTCCGGACTCGCCGATGAACTCGAGCGAACCGCCCTTCAGCGCGTAGGCGTGCTTCTGACCCACGGCCACATCGTCATAACCACCGCCTTCGGGCACCGGCACTCCGGTCCACTCCTGACCCCACTTGACCAAGGCGCCGTCCGCAGTGGTGCCGATCGCGGCGTGGGCACCAGCGACCGCACCGATGGCGACGTCGCGCAAAGCCGGCAGGTTCTCCGGAATGTCCAGCGCGCTCGGGTTCTGGATCGGCGGGTAGCCCGGGATGGAGATCGACGGATCCTTACCCCACGCATGCACCGAGCCATCGTCGAGCACCGCCGCCGCCATCTGAGCGCCTGTCGAGATTGCCGTGGCTGTGCCACCGGCAACCGCTTCCGGAACCTGCTGAAGCTCTGGCACGGCGGTAGCGCCGCTGGCGACGGTGACCTTGCCTCCGTACGTCAGGCCGACTGTGGCAGCGTCGGCGGCCTCGACCGCGACGAGCACCTGGTCGGCCGGGAGGTCGGTCCAGGCGCTGCTGATGCCATCGGGACCCCATCCGACCACCGCGCCGGCGTCGCTCACGGCGGCCGGGGGGGTGGCGACCGCGGGGAACGCCACGGCCGCGAGCGCCACGGCCGCCGAGGCGGCCACAGTTCTGCGTGCGAGGGTTCGCATGCTGACTCCATCCTTCAATACGACAAAAATGAGGCGGGCAGACGTGACGCCCATCACGCCACCCTAGGAAACTCTGGTGACACGAAGTGCAACTCAGAGTGATATAGCCCGAAAGAACTAGACGGAGGCTTCAGCTACGCCGAGCGCACTGTCACGGGGGTGAGCCCGCCGCTCGCTGTCAACCCCGACAGAGAGGCGAATAGATCTCGAATCTCGTCGGGATCCGGAACACAAGGCCCCCAGGGCGCACCTGGGGGCCTCGCGTCAACCGGCGTCAGCCGCCGAGGCGGCCGTTCGTCACGTCGAGTTCCATCGTGTTCCCATCCCCCGGGATGAGCAGATTGATGAGCCACGTGTTGATACCGCAGTTCTGGAACTTTCCGATCGAGTACTCACCGACCAGCTTGCCGCCCGCGAGGGCTCCGAAGTTGCCACCCTCGGGCGTCTTGGCCGGGATCTGAACAGGATCGGTCGTGCGGCAGTTGGATCCAGCGAAGGTCGGGAATCCCGCCACCTTGATATTGGAGAGCTTCACGTAGTACGACGCGACGGAGTCCACCACGAGTCGATTGTCAGGGACCGTAACGCGCAGCGTGCCATCGATCGGCGCGGCGGTGATGAAGTCGACATTCGCCGTGACCGGCAGGAAGCCGATCAACGAGAAGCGGGTGCTGGTGCCGGGAAGATCCATGTCGCCGCCGATGGTGCCGTTGGCGACATCGAGCTGCATGTGCATGGTGGCGGGGCCGAGATTGACGTTACTGCCCGTACCGGCGATGGTGCTGCTGCCATTCGCGTCATAGTCGATATTGAGCGGAGCCGCATGTGCAGTGGAGGGCAGAACGGCGAGACCGATACCGGCGGCAGCGACGCCGGCGCTCTGCAGGACTCGACGAACGAGGGTGGTGGCCATGATGTTCCTTCAGGAGTGAGGTGGGGTGGAGAGGACGGGTCGAGCATGGTGAGGGGTGGGCGGGGCC
>JAEZEJ010000134.1 GCA_023417775.1 Actinomycetes bacterium
GACCCGGATGTGCTCCGGTCCGCGGAGCTCCCCGCCGTGCGGGGCGAGCAGCAATCCGGCCCGCTCGGCGATCCGGAACGCCGGCGCGAACTCGCCCGTGCGCCCCCGACGTTCGTCGTTGGAGAGCCCAACGCCGACGACGCCGCGGCCGGCGTACTGCCCGGCCAGCCGGGCCAGGGTCCGTGCGTCCATGGGATGCCGGGTGCGGTTGGCGGCGATCACCACCGCCATCCCCAGGCCGGTCCGGGCCGAGGCCTCCCGCACCGCGTCGAGCACCAGGTCGGTGAACGCGGTGATGCCGCCGAAGCGGGCGCCGTAGCCGCTCGGGTCGACCTGGATCTCCAGCCAGCGCCCGCCGTCGCGGACGTCGTCCTCCGCCGCCTCGCGCACGAGCCGGCGCACGTCACCCTCGGTGCGCAGCACCGACCGGGCGACGTCGTAGAGCCGCTGGAAGCGGAACCAGCCCTTCTCGTCGGCGGCCGACAGCTTCGGTGGCCAGTCCTCGACGAGCTGGTCGGGCAGCGCGATGCCGTCCCGCGCGGCCAGCTCGAGCAGGGTCGAGTGCCGCATGGACCCCGTGAAGTGCAGGTGCAGGTGCGCCTTCGGGAGCCGGTGCAGGTCACGCATCGCGCCGCGCCCGGGTCACGCGAGCAGCTTCTCCGCGGCCGCGAGGCGCACGCACGTCGCGACGGCCTCCATGGCGCCGGTGACCTCCTCGAGGACGGGGAACGACGGCGCGAGCCGGATGTTCTCGTCGCGCGGGTCGCGCTTGTAGGGGAACGCCGAGCCGGCCGGCGTCAGCGCCACGCCCGCACCCTTCGCCAGCTCGATGACGCGGCTGGCGGTCCCGGGCAGGACGTCGAGGCTGACGAAGTAGCCGCCGTCGGGCTGGGTCCAGGTCGCGACGCCGAGGCCGCCGAGGCGCTCGGAGAGGATCCGCTCGACCTCGTTGAACCGCGGCGCGAGCAGCTCGCGGTGGCGGGCCATGTGGTCGCGCACGCCCTGCGCCGAGCCGAAGAACTCCAGGTGCCGCAGCTGGTTGACCTTGTCGGGGCCGATCGAGCCGAGGCCGAGGTGGGCGTGGAACCACGCCATCGTCTCGGTGGAGCCGCCGACGAAGGCGACGCCCGCGCCGGCGTAGGTGATCTTGGAGGTGGAGGCGAAGACGACCGGCCGGTGCGGGTTGCCCGCGGCCGCGGCCAGGCCGACGATGTCGGCGCTCTTCGACTCCACCTCGGTGAGGTGGTGCAGCGCGTAGGCGTTGTCCCAGAGGATCTTGAAGTCCGGCGCCGCGGTCGGCATCGACGCGAGCCGCTCGGCCACCTCCTGGGTGGTCACCTGCCCGGTGGGGTTGGCGTAGGTCGGGACGACCCACATGCCCTTGATCGTCGGGTCGTCGGCGACCAGCGCAGCGACCGCGTCGGTGTCGGGGCCGTCGGCCAGCATCGGCACGGGGATCATCTCGATGCCGAACCACTCCGTCAGCGCGAAGTGGCGGTCGTAGCCGGGGACCGGGCAGATGAACCGGACCTTCTCCTCCCGGCCCCACGGGCGCTCGGAGTCCACGCCGCCCTTGAGCCACAGGTAGGACAGGACGTCCTTCATCAGGGTCAGGCTGGAGTTGCCCTGGGCCGAGAGCTGCGCGGCCTCGAGCCCGAGGAGCTCGGCGAAGATCTCGCGCAGGGCGAGCACGCCCGACAGCCCGCCGTAGTTGCGGGTGTCGACCCCGTCGGGGGAGGTCGTGGTGGTCGGCAGCCGCAGCAGCCCGTCGGCGAGGTCGAGCTGCTCGGCCGAGGGCTTGCCACGGGTGAGGTCCAGCTTCAGGCCCGACGCGACCAGCGCGTCGTACGCCGTCTGCTCAGAGGCGCGGAAGGCCTCGAGGTCGTCACGGGACCGCTCGTCAAGCGGAGGGGACAGGGGCTGCTGCTCGCTCACCCGACCATCGTCTCAGAGACCGATTGGTGCTCGGACCAGCGGCCCCGTAGACTCCTCGACGGTGGTTCAGCCAGATGCTCGGTCGCGCCCTCACACGAGGCGGACCCGCAGGGACCATCGGAGGGCACTAGCTCAACTGGCAGAGCATCGGTCTCCAAAACCGAAGGTTGGGGGTTCAAGTCCCTCGTGCCCTGCAAGGACCAGACGAACGACCGATGAAGGAGCGACCGTGAGCGATCATCACGAACTGGCGGGCACACGCGCCAAGCGCACGTCGCCGCTGACCTTCTACCGCCAGGTCGTCGCCGAGCTGCGCAAGGTCGTCTGGCCCACGCGCCCGCAGGTCGTCAACTACTTCTTCGTGGTCTTGACCTTCGTGCTCATCATGATGGCCATCATCGCTGGCCTGGACTACGCCTTCGGTCAGCTGAACTTCTGGATTTTCGGCTAAGGACTTCGATTCACTGTGACCCAGGACCTTCCTGACGAGAACACCCCTGTCGACACCACCGATGAGGCTGCGGCCGAGACGGTGGAGGTCGACGACGCCACCACGACTCCCACGACGGACGAGCCGGCCTCCGAGGAGGCCCCCGCCGCCGACCCTCTCGAGGAGTTCCGTGAGCGGCTGCGCGGGCAGATCGGCGACTGGTACGTGATCCACACCTATTCGGGCATGGAGAACCGGGTCAAGCAGAACCTGGAGAACCGGATCACGTCGCTGAACGCCGAGGACTACATCTACGAGATCGTCGTGCCGCCCGAGGAGGTCGCCGAGATCAAGAACGGCCAGCGTAAGCTGGTCAAGCGCACCGTGCTCCCCGGTTATGTGCTGGTCCGCATGGACCTCACCGACGAGTCCTGGGGCGTTGTCCGGCATACCCCCTCCGTCACCGGCTTCGTGGGCAATGCGCACCAGCCGGTGCCGCTGAGCCTCACCGAGGTCGAGCAGATGCTCGCCCCCGCGGTCGAGGCGGAAGTCGCCGCGGAGGCGGCTGCCGAGGAGTCCTCGGCGTCGCAGCAGTCCAAGGCGCCCAAGGTCGAGTTCAGCGATTTCGCGGCCGGCGACTCCGTCATGGTGGTCGACGGTCCGTTCGCGACGCTGCACGCGACCATCACGGAACTGAACCTCGATGCCCAGCGCGTCAAGGCCCTCGTGGAGATCTTCGGTCGCGAGACGCCGGTCGAGCTGAGCTTCGCTCAGATCCAGAAGGTTTGATCGCCCAGCGATCAAAGGTTGAGTAGCCGCGAGCAAGCCGTCGTCCGACGGGCGGCCACCGAAACCTCAACATCGAGTAATCACCAGTAAGGACCCATCGCAATGCCTCCCAAGAAGAAAGTCGCTGCCGTCGTCAAGGTGCAGCTGCAGGCCGGCCAGGCCAACCCGGCGCCGCCGGTCGGTACCGCGCTCGGCCCGCACGGTGTCAACATCATGGAGTTCTGCAAGGCGTACAACGCCGCGACGGAATCCATGCGTGGCAACGTCGTGCCCGTCGAGATCACGATCTACGAGGATCGTTCGTTCGACTTCATCACCAAGACGCCGCCGGCCGCCGAGCTCATCAAGAAGGCCGCCGGCCTGAGCAAGGGATCGGCCGTCCCACACCGTGACAAGGTCGGCAAGATCACCCAGGACCAGATCCGCGAGATCGCGCAGACGAAGCTCCCGGACCTGAACGCCAATGACATCGACGGCGCCATGAAGATCGTCGCGGGCACCGCGCGTTCCATGGGCGTCACCACCGACTGATACATCCGCACCTGTGGGAGGGTCGGCTGGACCCGCACCACACCTGGTCAGAAAGAGACACCAGACATGCCACAGCACAGCAAGGCGTACCGCGCCGTCGCGGCCAAGATCGACCGCGACAATCTCTACACCCCGCTCGAGGCGACCACCCTCGCCAAAGAAGCGGGCAGCAAGAACTACGACTCCACGGTGGATGTTTCGGTCCGCCTGGGCGTCGACCCCCGCAAGGCCGATCAGATGGTCCGCGGCACGGTCAACCTCCCGCACGGCACCGGCAAGACCGCCAGGGTCCTGGTCTTCGCCACCGGCGCCAATGCCGACGCCGCCCGTGAGGCCGGAGCCGACTTCGTGGGCTCCGATGACATGGTCGAGAAGGTCAGCGAGGGCTGGCTGGACTTCGACGCCGTCGTCGCCACCCCGGACATGATGGGCAAGGTCGGACGCCTTGGCCGCGTCCTCGGCCCCCGCAACCTGATGCCGAACCCCAAGACCGGCACGGTCACCCCCGATGTCGCCAAGGCCGTCGGCGACATCAAGGGCGGCAAGATCGACTTCCGCGTCGATCGTCATGCCAACCTGCACTTCGTGATCGGCAAGGCGTCCTTCGGCGCCGAGCAGCTGGCCGAGAACTACGGTGCGGCGATCGACGAGATCATGCGTCTCAAGCCGTCCAGCTCCAAGGGCCGCTACCTCAAGAAGGTCACGGTCTCGACGAGCAACGGACCGGGCATCCCGGTCGACCCGACGCACCTGCGCGACTTCGCGTCGAACGAGGGCTGAGTCTCCTCGGCACCGCGCATCGGCAGCGCCCCCGTCTCCTCGCGAGGCGGGGGGCGTCGTCGTGTCGGGGGTCACAGCCGCGAGCCCCGAACGGACAGACCGCTCAGGTCCCGGTAGGGTCGGTCCCATGAGGAAGCTCTTGACCGCCCTGCTGGCCACGCTGGCCCTGTTGTTCGTCTCCGCCTGTGGATCAGATGATTCCGGCGGCGGCTCCGGTTCCTCCGAGGGGGTGGGCGAGAACAAGGATGTCGAGCTGACTCAGGAGAACTTCGCCGAGGAGATCTCCAAGGCGCAGCTGGACGCCGGCACCGCGCACATGGCCATGACCATGGACCTGATGGGCACCCCGGTCACCATGGAGGGCGACACGGTCCTCGCCGAGGATCCCGCCGAGGTGGCGATGTCGATCGCCATGGACATGGAGGGCATGGGCGCTCCCGAGGGCACCAAGATGGACATGCGGATGGTCGACCAGGTCATCTACATGAACATGGGCCAGATGACCCAGGACAAGTTCGTCAAGATCGACCTCACCGACGAGTCCAACCCGCTCGGCGCGCAGTTCGGGGACATCCTCGACCAGTCCAACCCCGCCGCGCAGATCGAGGCGATGAACGACGCCATCACCTCCTTCGAGGAGGCTGGCGACGGCGGCGAGATCGACGGCGTCTCGACCACCAAGTACAACCTGACGCTCGATGCCGCCTCCATGCTGGAGGCGCAGGGCCAGGACACGGTCGGCGCTCCGGAGACCTTCGACTACGTCATGTACATCGGCGAGGACAACCTCCCGCGCCAGATGGACATCGAGATCCCGGGCATGGGCACCTCGACCATCGAGTGGAGCAAGTGGGGCGAGGACGTCTCGATCGACGCGCCCGCCGATGACGAGATCACCGACGAGGATCCGTTCGCGGGCATGGCCGGCAGCTGATCTGAACGCGAGGAAGGGCGGGGGCCCCCCCCCCCGGCCCCCCCGGGCGGGGGGGGGGGGGGCC
>JAEZEJ010000142.1 GCA_023417775.1 Actinomycetes bacterium
GCCCATTCGAGTACTGCGACGACCTCACGCCGGTCGAGGCAGAGGCCGCTCACTACGCTCACCACCAAGCCCCAGCACCCGCTGGAGTCTCAAACTAGAAAGTCTCCGGACACACCGGGGCGGTTCAAGGATTGGGCCGCATGCGCGAAGGTTGCGGACGAGAAGACGGGTGGGAGTTCCTTCGGGAGATAGCCCTTTGCGACGGCCGCCATCGCATCCATGGTTGAAGTATGAGGGATGGGGCACAGCCGTGCGAGTTCCCTCCGGCCTGCAGGCGCTGTTGGACCTTGGTTGCGAGCGGAAACTGCCATCCAAGATGTGTACTGGGTAGTAGCGCTTCTTGCGGTCTTGGCCCAGCGGCTCGATGAACTTCACGTCGACCTGCCGCTGGCGACCGGGGCACTGCTTCTCGTAGCGCTTCCAGCAGGTTTCGCGTCGCTTGCAGCACTGGTAGGCGGGCCGGCTATTCACGCCGACCTTATGCAAGATCCGCCACACGCCCGAGGGGCTGATCCTGATCTGGTGGTAGCGCTTGAGGTACATCGCGATCTTGCCGGTCCGAAGTGGTAGCCGTGCGTACCCAGCGGATCTTCTCGACCACCTCGGCCTGCGTGGCCAGGGTGAGTCGCGCGGCGCGCCGGAGCGGTCCTTGAGGTCTCAAAGCCTTCGTGCTCATAGCGTTTGAGCCACTTGTAGTAAGATGTCCGGTCGATGCCGTAGTAGCAGCAGGTCGCCGATGCGCTGCTGCTGACTCCCTTGACGTGTTTAAGGACCGCGAGCTTGTGTCTGGCCCGCCGCTCCATTCTCGTTCGGTCACGAGAGTCTCCTAGGCATCAGAGGCTCGAACTGTCAACGACGTCTGTCAGTCTTGGATCTGGCGCGCAGCCGGGTTCGTGAATCTGGCCATGCCCGATCTCTTTGCACAGTACGTTCGGGCCAACTCACGAGGAGGTCTGCATGACACGGGTAACTGACTACTTCTCGCTCGGTCTGACGCAGGGTGGCGTCGACTTCGTGGACGTGGACGTCCACACCGACGTGCCGGTCTACATCGACCCGACGGCGATCCGGCATCAGACCGGGCCTTGGGCGGAAACGTGCGTCGTCGCCTTGCAGTCGTTCTTCCAGGCGTTGATCGACGCAATCAAGGCTGGTGACAAGCCTGCACAGACGGAACTGATCTACCCGCTCGTCGAGCCCAACGAGACGCACCTAGGGCAGAGCGTTGGGGACTCGCGCGGCCGCAGTCTCGGCACGCGCGCGAAGGCCGACGAGTTGATTGCCTCCCTCAGTAAGAGCAAGGCCGTCGTATCCGGCTTCCTCGTGGACCTCGAAGACGCCGCGCTGATGGTCGAGGGCATAGACAAGGACATCATCAGCGATATCACCACATGCGTGATCCGCCGGCAACTGATCGCTTACACGAAGAAGCAGTGCCAGATGCACAGCATCCCGATGGAGAAGCAGATGTCCGGCCCGATCTGGGACGGCAGCAAGTGGGTCAACGAGGAGGTCAACCTCCCGCGCGCCAATGAGGACAAACTGCTGCTCGTGCCGAAGTCGATCGTCCGGGTCAAGCTAACGGTCGACAAGGGCCGGTACTACCGGGGTTACCTGCGTCCGTACTTCGAGGAAGAGGTACTAGCGAATCCTCGCGCCGGGCTCGTCAGGGTGCTTACCGACAGGCGCGGCAACGTCATCGGCCACAGGGTTATCAAGGGCGCTCTTGACGAAGAACTCGGCACGACGAAGCCCGCGATCACGGAGAACACCCAGAAGTACCCCCAAGCTCTCGCTGACTACCGCGCCGCGCTCTCCAGCGAGGACGAGGGCCCGATGCCCGACGACGTGCTCGCCGCGCGCATCGGAGCCGAGGTCGAGAACATGAGAGAGATCCTCGGGGAGATGCGAGCAGTCGCTCCCGGTAAGGCCGGTGCGACCTTGTACCACCGCTGCGTGGCTCGCATGATGTCGGCGCTCTTCGCCACCTCGCTCGGCAATGAAGACATCGAGACTCCGATTCACGACGGAATGAAACGGCTCGACATCACCTACGACAACGTGGCACGAACCGGTTTTTTCCATTGGGTGGCCCAGCATCGCCCCGCCGCGATGGTCGTCGTCGAGTGCAAGAACTACGGCCACGACGCGGCCAACCCCGAGTTTGACCAACTCGCCATGCGATTCTCTCCTGACCGCGGTCGCCTTGGCATTCTTGCCTGCCGCTCTTTTCAGGACAAGGACAAGGCGCTCGCGAGAGCCAGGGCGATCGCCAATGATGCTAACGGCTACGTGCTGGTTCTCGACGACGATGACTTCGAGCAGTTGATTGACGACTTCGAGGCCGCTGGCATCGACTACGAGGACCGCAACAAGCATCCGCTCCTCAGGAAGCGCTTCGGAGACCTCATTAGCTGAACCGCGGACCCGCCCGACTCACGATCTGAGGGCCGTCGCCTCGTCGGCCACAGCCGCCGTGGGAAGGTTCGATCCGGTGCTGCGCACGGGGGTCGCCGCCGTCGAGCGACCGTCGACGGCTCGGCGTCCGTCCGGAGCGCCGAAATTCTCCCGTCAGAGAGAGGGCAGGCCATGCCCTATCGACGTCGAGTTTCGCCATGAAGAACGGCATAAGCCGTAGACCAACCGCCGGCCCGCGTCATAGTGGGTGAAGCGACGCAGACCCGTGATGGTCACGATGGACTCGATACCCCTCCACCTACCTTCCACAAACGATCGGCAACTCTCCCGAGACGTTCCAGTACACTTGAAGTCTGTCAGTAACGAAAACCCTTGATACATCGAGGGAATCCTTGATGACCCGAGTCCTCGGCGGGTGCCGGATGGGCCTCCGATCTCTTCCAGAGGTCACAGGTTCAAATCCTGTCCCCGCTACCAATTCGAAGCCGGGATTCCAGTGAACTGGGATCCCGGCTTTCTGCTGTAGCCCTCAGGCGCCGGGGAGAAGCCGGCTTCAGTCGTGGTGTCCGGCCATGCGCAGCGCCAGCTCCGCGTAATGGTCGGCCACCTGCGTGAGCGTCAGTCGACCGTGTTCGTGGAACCAGGTGAAGACGTACTCGCACATCGTCGCGATGGCGAAGGAGGTCACACCGATGTCGTCGATCCGGAAGGTCTTCTCCTCGACACCCTGGGCGAGGATGTCGCGGAGAAGGGTCAGATAGGGGCGGCCGAACTGGTTGAGGGCGGCCTGGCCCTCCGGCGACAACGACGAGGCGAGATTGGCGTAGCCGAAATTGGAGTGATCGCCCAACTCGGTCAGCTGGATCTCGACATAGGCGCTGATATACGCCTGCATCCGGGTCACGGCATCGGCTTCGGGGATCGCCCCCGAGAGCACGTCGTAGGTGCGCCGGTACAGCGAACTCAAGACCTCGGCGAGCACATCCTGTTTGGATGGAAAGTGCCAATAGATCGCTGCCGGAGTCATCGATGCCGCGCGGGCGATGCGCGTCATCGAGGTTCCCTCGTATCCGAACTCTTGGAACAGGCGTGTCGCCGATGTCAGGATGCGCTCACGGGCAGAGCCGTCTTGGAGGCCATCGCGGGAGGCGTCCGCGATATCCGGGCGCGGAGAGGTCATGACGTCATCGTACGGTGATTCGTCGCTATCGCGGCCATGTCGGGTCCGTTTCGGTCGCGGCCGTCCGGACATCATCCCCCGGCCGGGGGAGCCGGCCCCGGAGATGGCGGTCGAGACCTCCGACACGGCGTACGGTTGGTGCCTCGATACTCCCCGGCTCCTCGCCGTACGGGTGTCGATCCTCCCTGCACGGGGAGTTCCGCGCACACTCATGGACGAGAAATCTGTTCTGAGACGAAGATGGGGATCATGACGAGCGAACTGCCGAAGAGCATCCTGGCTGAACTCGACGAGGCGGCAGCGGACGTGGGCGATGCTGCCTTTCTCGTTCTCGACGATGTGGACGTCAGCTACCGCGATGTGCGAGCGGTCGTCGAGCGATTCGCGACCAACCTCCTCGATGCCGGGATCGTCGCGGGGGACCGGGTGCTGGTCTTCCTGCCCAATGGCCTCGCCGCCGTGTGCGGCTGGCTCGGGACCCAGCGCATCGGCGCGATCGACGTCCCGGTGGCGGTGGAGTCGGCCGGAGCCTCGCTCGCGCATGTGGTGAGCGAGGTCGCCCCTCGCGCGGTCCTGACGACCGACGATCTCCTCGAGCGCCTCCTCGCCGCGGCACCGGCCGAGTCGGTCGAGCTGATCATCGTCGACGGATCGATCGAGGACTCGGCCGATCGACGGATCGTCCGATTCGAGGACATGATCAGCCTCGAGGGCGACCCGCAGCTGCCGGAGATCCCCGACCTCTCGACCACCGCGACGGTCATGTTCTCCTCGGGGTCGACCGGGCCGCCGAAGGGCGTCATGCACGCCCACGGCTACTACGCGCAGACGACGCGGGCCTACGACGAGATCTATCAGCTGCCCGATCGCCCCACCTTCTATTGCGCGCAGCCGCTGTGCCACATCGATCCCCGCATCATCGTCCTCGACACCCTGCGTCGCCGCGGCAAGCTGGTGCTGAAACGGCGATTCAGCGCATCGGGGTACTGGGCCGATGTCGAACATCATGACGCGGATGTGTTCATCTTCATCGGAGCGATGCTGCACCTGATCTTCAAGCAGACGCCGTCAGCCGCCCCCTCCCGTCGTCGGCTGGGCCTGGGTTCGGCGATCCCGGCCGACATCCATGCCGCCTTCTCGGAGCGCTTCGAGGTCGAGCTCATCGAGGGCTATGGGATGACCGAGCTGTACTCGATGACCTGCCAGCGTCCGGGGGAGCGCCGCCCCGGCAACGTGGGGAGCGAGCTTCCCACGGTGGAGCTGCGCGTGGTCGACGGCGACGACCAACCCGTTCCCGATGGCACCACGGGCCAGCTCATCGCTCGTCCACGCCTGCCGTTCGCCCACATGCAGGGGTACTGGGGCCGTCCGGAGGCCACCGTGGAGGCCTGGCAGGGCCTGTGGTTCCACACGGGGGATCTGATGCGCCGGCTGGAGGACGGGACCTTCCAGTACGTCGGCCGGCTGAAGGACTCCATCCGTCGTCGCGGCGAGAATGTATCGGCATGGGAGGTCGAGCGTGCCGCGCTGAAGCACCCCGATGTGCTCGAGGCGGCGGCGATCGGAGTACCCGCCGCCGTGGGCGATGAGGACGTCGCGCTCTTCGTGGTCCCTCGCGCGGACACGACCATCGACCCGGGGGAGCTGCGCGATCTCATGGCCGAGGACCTGCCGCGCTATGCACTCCCGCGTTTCGTGGAGCTGACGACCGACTTGCCCAAGACCCCGTCCGAGCGGGTCGCGAAGGCGGTGCTCCGCGAGCGGGGCCTGAGCGACCGGGTGAGCGATCTCGCCCCCGAGCGTCGCTGATCCCCACACGAGCGAGTGCGGTGGTCGGCTGGAGTCGTGGGCACTGCCGCCGGTATCGAACCGGCGGCAGTGCGTTCTCCTCGCTGGTTGGTCAGCCGGAGGTGATGCGGGTCCACTCCTGGAGGGCTTCGTCGACGTTCTCGGTCCAATAGCCCACGTCGTAGTTGATGCGTTCTCGGATCTTGTCCTCGTTGAAGTCCGGCATCCACGGCTCGAAGGCCTCGGGGACCTCGATTCCCGATTCCTGGAGGCCGCCCACCGTCGTCGGGCCATAGGCGGCATGCTTGCTGAATCCCGCCTGACCTTCCTTCGTCGCGAGGAATCGGAGGAACTCGCTGGATGCTTCGGTGTTCTGTGAATCCTTGACCATATACGCGGAGTCCCAAGCAAAATACGTCGTGTCCCAGACGATGCCGATATCCTCCCGCGCCTCATCCGGTAGAACGGCGGCTCGGCCGAAGTAGAAGAGACTCATGGCATAGTCACCGGTCTGGATGGTCTCGCCGACCTGCGACAAGGTGTCCTGCAGGACGAGATCACCGCCCAGGCTCCCCATGGCATTCTCCACTCTCGTCCAATCGATCGGATAGATGTCCTCCGTCGCGACGCCGTCGGCGGCGAGGAGCGGTTCGGCCGTGCCGGTCGGGTAGTTCCACAGGACGCGTTTGCCGGGGAACCTCTCGGTGTCCATGAAGTCGGTGATGGCGGTCGGAGGGTCCTCGCCGAAGAGCTCCTTGTTATACATCAGGCCGACTGCCTGGATCATGATGGGGACACCGCAGTCATCACTGACGTACTGGGGATCGATATCGCTCATGTCGATATCGGCTGGCCGCTCCTCGAACAAGGTCCCGCAGTTCGAGGCACCGACCGCGACGTCATTGTCGACGACATCCCATGTGACTTTGCCGCCCTCGACCATCGCCTTGATCTTGGCATTGTCCGTGGGGCTATCGGTCGTCCACGTGACGCCGGTCTGGTCCGCGAAGGGCTCCAGCCAGCCCTGCTCGGCGGCTTGCATCGAGGAGCCGCCCCAGTTGACGAATACGAACCGCTCTCCACTCAGATCTGACCCGCCCGAGTCGTGGTCGCTGCTGGCGTCGTCGCTGCCCCCGCAGGCGGCAGCGAGCAGGCCGATACACGAGACCAAGACGGTCGCCTGGATCAACTTCTTCTGCTTCATGGGTCTCCAATGGGTGAGGTGCGGGCGTTGTCGACGCCCTGCTCCAAGCTGTGATGTTCGTCACACGGTAGGGACGCAGGCTGCCGATTCCCTCCTCGGCGCGTGTTTCGACCCGGTTGGGGGATATCCGTGCGCGCGGGTCACGTCGACCGCAGCTGTGCCCGCAGTTCGGCCTTGATGAACTTGCCGGACGGGTTGCGGGGGAGCCCTTCGGTCCGTACGTCGATCACCGACGGGATCTTGAATGCCGCCAGATGTGGTGACATGAACGCGGTGAGGCCATCCTGATCGAGTGTGCTCCCAGGACGGACCACGACGACCGCGACGACCTGCTCACCCAGGCGACGATGCGGGATGCCGAGTACGGCGGCTTCGAGCACGTCCGGGTGCTCGTAGAGTGCAGCCTCGACCTCGGCGGAGTACACGTTCTCTCCGCCGCGCACGATCATGTCCTTCAGGCGGTCGTCGATGAACACGCGGCCTTCGGCATCGAGATGGCCGATGTCCCCAGTGCGCAACCAGCCTCTGTGGAGCGTCGCCGCTGTCGCATCGGGCCGGTTCCAGTAGCCGCGGAAGAGCGATGGGCCGCGCAACCAGATCTCGCCCCGGCCGCCTGTCGGGAGGGGCTCCACGGTGGTCGGATCATGGATCGCGACCTGCATCGACGGCGCGACCCTGCCGGTGCTCTCGGGGAAGGCGTAGGCTTCGTCGCCGGAGATCGCCGGCCCCAGCGCGTTCGTCTCGGTCATGCCATAGCCGAAGGCGGGTGCTGCGCGGTCGAATCGTTCGCGGATCTGCGTGAGCAGTGCCGGCGGGGCCGTGGCTCCGCCCCCACCGATCCACCGCAGGGACGAGGTGTCGAACTCGTCGAATCGCGGATGGTTCACCAGATCGAAGGTCTGGGTCGGAACACCGATGAACACGCTCAGCCGCTCGGACTCGATCATGCGAAGGGCTTCCTCGGGGTCCCAGCGGTGCATGACGGCCAGCTTCATCCCGCTGTTCAGGGCGCCGAGCATGACTGAGACGCAGCCGGTGACGTGGAACAGCGGGATCCCCAGCAGCGCCGCCGGAGGCTCCGCCGGCTCGGCGTCACCGAGCATGAGGGCATCCACGGTCTCCAGCGCCGCGGCTCCCCAGACGGCATGGATGACCGCTCGATGGGTCGACACGGCGCCCTTGGGTCGACCCGTCGTGCCGGACGTGTAGAGCAAGGTCGCGTCGTCACCGGGTCCGACGTCGACAGCCGGAAGCGGTCCGGGCTGCAGGACATCGGTCCAGGTTGAGAAGTGCTCCTGTGTGGCCGGCCCCCGCACGATCACGACCGGGATGCCGCGCGTCGCGGTCAGCTCGCCGATGAGCTCCCCCCGCGGCTGATCGGCGATGACCAGCGACGGTGCGCTGTCCTCGAGCCCGTGGGCCAGCTCGGCGCCGGTCCACCAGCTGTTCAAGGAGACGCAGATCCCTCCCACCGAGGTGATGGCGATGAACGACATGACCCATTCGGGATAGTTCCGCATCGCGACGGCCACTCGATCGCCGGGACGGATGCCGTACCGATCCACGAGCGCGACGGCGAATGCGTCGGCACCAGCGAATAGCTCGCGGAATGAGAGGCGTTCGTCCCGGTAGACGAGTGCCGTCGCGTCACCGGCGGTGCGTGCCCGGGCGAAGAACTCACGCAATGACGCCGGCGCCTGGACGAAGATCTGCTCGGCTGTTCCATCGGAGCGCCTCATGTCGACCATCTCGAAGGGAGCCCCCGGTGCCGTGAGCCTCGCCAGCGCCTCAGCGTGAGAAGTCATCTCGTGATGGTGATGGGTCTCGCCCCGATGAGGCGTCCAATGCCAGGTATCCACACCCAGGCGGGGGACCGGGCGGCATCTCGTCGTGGAGGCACCTGTCACTGGTCACGTGACACGCGCAGCGGACCTCATGCGCGAGATGCTCGCCGACGAGTGCACCGGGCTGTCCTCGCGCCGATCCGGGAGAGGATCTCGGGATCCTCCTCTAGGGCTCCATCCGTGCGATGCTGCACCTGACCTTCGAGCGGACACCGTCACCTGGCCCGTCCCGGTGTCGGCCGGGTCCGGGCTCGGTGATCCTCGCGCGACCGGACTCCCGTGACCGAGGGCGATGGTCATCCCCCGTCCGGGCAGCGTGACATCGCCTCGCTGGAGCCCGGCCTCCCCAGCAGGTGTCATGGGGGTTGACGGCCGCGAACGAGAGGGACGATGTTGCGAACCATCGATGACGAGGCGACGATCGTCGTCGGCGCCGGTCTTGCCGGGCTGGTGACCGCATGGCGACTGCAGGAGGCCGGTATGCCGGCCGTGGTGCTGGAAGGGTCGGATCGGATCGGCGGTCGAACCATGACCAGCCGAGAGGGATGGGTCGACGGGCAGTTCGCCAACTACGGAGGAGAGCTCGTCTTCCCGGCCTTCCACGCTCTGCGCGCCGTATGCGAGGAGCTCGGTGTCGAGCTCTCCCCGCCGAATGTGATCGCTGAGCCGGAACCCGATGACCTGACCGTCGTCGAGGGCATGGTCCGGGCGGGGAGCTTCATCCATCAGGGCACACTGGTCGATCGCCGCGATCTGATCGCCTCCGCGGCGCGGATCCGGGCTGCGGTCGAGGCACATCCGCCGGCACCCCACGAGATCGTCGAACAGTGGGTGCGCCGCGCTGGGCTGGACGGTGTCGATCGCACCGCATTCCGGGGCGTCGCCCGGATGCTCACCTGCCAGGACACCTGGGACCACGACGTCCACTACCTCATCGGACCGGCGATGACCGATATCCGTCGCATCAGCGGAGGAACCCAGAGTCTGGCCGATCGTCTCGCGATGGATCTCGATGTGCGTCTCGGCCACGAGGTCGTCAGGATCCGCCGAGGAGACGGAGTGGAGGTGGAGACCTCCGATGGCAGGGCCTTCCATGGTGCGCGGGTCGTGGTGGCCACCAATCCGTACGCCCTGTCGACGATCGGCTTCGACCCGCCGCTCGAGGAGGCGAAGACGTCCACCGTCCTCTCCCTGCTCCCCGCGATGGGAGGCAAGGTCGCCGCACAGTACGCCGAGGGCGATGCCGTGCGGGAGGCGCTGAACGCCATCGTCTACACCGATGACGAGATCTGCGCGGCGTGGACGTGCTGGCCCGACGCACCGGCAGGGCCGGCCGTCGTCATCGGCTTCCTCGCCGGCGTCCATCGACACGTCCTGGCCGACGAGGGCGAGGCGATGCGACTCCTGGACGACCTCGTGGCCACGGCGGTCGGGCACCCCGTCACGCGGCTGCACGGAGATGTCCACAGCTGGTGGGCCGACCCGCGGTTCATGAGCATCACGGTCAACCCCAGCGAACACTCCCGGCCGCGGATCGCCGCGGTGATGAGCGGTGTCGAGCGGGACACCCATATCGCCGGTGACTACACCTCGGAGCAGCTCTTCGGGACCCTCGAAGGCGCCGTCCGGTCCGGGATCCGTACCGCGGACGAGATCCTCAGGGCGCCGACGCGCTTCTCCGCCGATGACATCGAGGAAAGGCTGACGAGCCGATGACCACCATCGTGATCGGGGCCGGCCTCGCCGGCCTCTTCGCCGCCCGGGCCCTCCACGACGCCGGTGAGGAGGTCATCGTGCTCGAGGCCACGGATCATCTCGGTGGGCGCACGCGCGGGGTCCGCGGACTGCTTCACCACGACCAGGTCGCCGATGTCGGCGCCTCCTTCATCGACATCGGTCAGGACGCGCTGCTGGAGTTCTGCGTCCGACAGGACCTCCGCCTCACTCCGCAGGTACGACTGCTCCCACGCGAACCCCGCGGTTCCTCCACCGGCGCCTCGGGGCTCCGGGGCAGGATCGTCAGCGGCGGCCGGGCCGTCGCGGATGCGGAGCGCTGGGATCTGGCCGACGAGGTTCAGCTGGCACTCGAGCAGGACCCGCCGGATCGCATGGAGACCCTGCTGGCCTGGAGCCATCGAGTCGGACTCAGCCCGCGGGCGCGCGATGCCTACGCCATGCAGGGATCCCTCGCGCCCCAGGCTCGCCGGGAGCTGGTGTCGTCCTGGCACGTCCATCCGGGCGACGCCGGACAGGTGCGCTGGATGCTCGCGGACGGTGCCGATTCCATCGCCCGCGCCGTGGCGGAGGGCCTGAACCTCGTCTTCGGCTCGCCGGTGCGGTGGATCGGCAAGGAGCCCGTCGGGTACACCGTCCACACCGACGACGACTCCTTCCCGGCTCAGTACGTGGTGGTGACCAGCTCGGTGCAGGCGACGCGCCGTATCGGCTTCGACCCTGTGCTGCCGGAGTGGAAGACGGAAGCTCTACTGACGACGCCGATGTCGCAGGGCGGCAAGATCATCGCCCAGTATGCCGACGCGGATCGGATCGTCGATGCCGCGGGACAGGGCGCGATGACCGACAGCCCGGTGGGCAGGTTCTGGTTCAAGCGCGGGCCCGAGGACACCCTGATCGCGATGGGGGCGATCACCGACGGGGGCGAGGGCCTGCTTACCCGGCACGCAGCGGCGCTCCAGGTCCTGGATCGCCAGATCGAGGCGCTGACCGGTTCGCCGCCGGATCGGATCGCCGGGCTGGTCCACGACTGGACGACAGAGGAGTTCGTCGGCGGCGTGGTCAGTCTCGACACGGGTGGATTCGAGCGACGGGCCGTTCTCGCGGCGCCGGTCGGCGGTCTGCACTTCGCCGGTGAGGCGACGGGGGAGCGGACGGGCACCATGGAGGCGGCCGTGAGATCGGGGCGTCGAGCAGCCGACGAGATCCTGCAGAAGCGTCGGCGGGGACGATCGCGGTCTCGAGGAGGCAGCCGATGAAGACCGTGGTGTGGGGACTCGGCAAGCTCGGCTCGGAGGCCGTGGAGGCGGGCCTCCGAGCCCCTGATGTCGAGCTGGTCGGAGCCGTGTCGCGGCGGGCACGCTCCATGGGGCTCTCGTTGCCCGGCGGTGTCCCGATATTCGATGACCTGGACGCTGTGGCGGAGGCGTATCCGGGCGCGGCGGTCGTCCACGCGCATCACGAGCTGGGGGACGCACTGGTGGCCGCGGCCGTCGCGTGCGCGAGCCGCGGTCTCAGCTTCGTGACGAGTTCGGGCCTATTCGATCCGGCAGGTCAGTTGCACGATCAGGGCCGCGACATGGACCGGATCGCCCGGGAGCACGGCGTGCACATCGTCGCCGCCGGTGCACAGCCGGGATTCTTCTTCGACGTGCTTCCCGGTCTGGTCCTGCCCATCGCGGCGGTCTGGGACCGGGCGACGGCGGCCAAGCCCTCGGATGCGTCCTCGTGGCCGAAAGACACGCGCCATGCGCTGGGCATCGGCGAACCACCGGAGACGCTGGACGGCGATCTGCCGTACCCGCTGCGCGCCTCGGCCCATCTGCTCGCCGACGCCCTCGGACTGGGTATCGAGCAGATCACCGAGCAACGGGTCTCCACGACCTCGGACCGTGACATCGAACTGCATGACGAGGTCCTGCCGTCCGGCGTCGCGACCGGGTTCTCCCAGGTCTGCCGGATCGCCACGACGGACTCGCGTGAGATCGAGCTGCGCTGGGAGGTGAGCGTGGACGACGAACTGGTTCGAGGGGAGCGACCCTTCCGGCTGCGGGTCGAGCGATCCTCGTCGAGCATCCTCGAGCTGGCGCTCGACGGTGAGTTCAGCGACGACCCCTATCCGGCGACGGTCGCCCGGATGCTGCACGTGATGGCGGCGGCGCAGAACCTGTCGCCCGGGCTGCACCGAGTGGTCGACGTCGGGCTGTCGAGGTCCGTCGCCGCTGGGTGACTCGGTCGGCTCGGTGCTTTCCGTGGCGCCTCGATACCGTCTTTCCAGCGGAAACTGGCACGCCCCGGTCCTTCGTGGGACGGGGCGGCTCGTTCTGCCCGCGGGCCGGAACGAGCTTTCGTGTTTCAGGAATGAAAATTAGTCAGTGTGACCCTTGTCATTAAATGAGCGTTCAGTTACTGTCCCAACTAAACGCTCATTTAAGAGACCGGAGGTGCCATGATGGCAACGGCGACGATGTCAGCGATCGATGCTGAGAGCAGGATCTCGACGTGCTCGGAGCGACCCGAACTGTCCCACCCCGATACCGCGTGCCGGCCGCAACGTGTCCTGGTCGTCGATGACCACGAGCTCGTCCAGGCCGGTCTGCGTGCGCTCCTGGCGCGAGAGTCCTGGGTCACGATGTGCCTGGGGGCGAGTTCGGCCGAGATGGCCGTGGAGGTGGCGCGGAGGGCGATGCCGCAGCTCATCCTGGTATCGATGTCCGTCCGCGGTCAGTCGGGCCTGGACCTCTGCCGGGAGCTCCTGGCGCGCATGCCGCATGTGCGAGTGGTGCTCATGTCCTCCGAGGGTCGCGTCTCGACCTCCCTCGCGCAGGCGCACGGGGCCGTCGGCTTCATTCGCAAGGGCATGCCGGCCGCCGCGATCGTCACCGCGGTCAAGCGGGTCGCGGAGGGGGAGAAGGTGTTCCCGAAGGCGGTGTCGGAGCTGGACGATGTCGTGGCACTCTCCAGGCGTGAGATGGACGTCCTGCAGCATCTGGTCTCGGGACTCAGCAATCCCGAGGTGGCGGCCCGGCTGCATCTGTCCCGTCACACCGTCAAGCAGCACACCAGCACCGTGTACCGGAAGCTGGGTGTCAAGAATCGCGCGCAGGCGGCGAGCCGTGCCCAAGCGCTCGGTCTCGTCGCCTGAGCGGTCTCGGCCGTCAGCTGTGCTGCTCGGCACCCACGAGGCGAAGGGCCATGTCGGCATAGGCCGCGGCGATCGATGCCGGTTCGAGCCCATCGTCGTGGTACCACCGGCCGATGTCCACGATCAGCGACTCGATGGCCGCGACGCTCATCCGCCGGTCGAGGACCGCGAAGACCCCCGAGTCCGCGCCTTCGTCGATGAGCTCGCGCAGCAGCTCGGAGATCCTCCGGCGCAGGGAGAGGACCTCGGCGCGGTGATGGACCGCCAGGGCGGCCAACTCGTAGTTGACGACCCGCGACAGCTCATGGAACTCCGCATGGTGCACGGTGAAGTCGTGGACCACGCGGTGCAGTCGGGCCGTGGCCGTCCCGCCGGTCTCGAGCGCCTGCTCGACGACGCCGAGGGCCACCCGATGCCCGTCGTAGGCGAGCTCGAACAGCAGCTCCTCCTTGGACGCGTGATGCACGTACAGCGCCGTGGGGGAGATGCCCGCGGCTCGCGCGATGTCCCGGGTGGATGCTCCGTGGAAGCCCTTGGCGGAGAAGATCTCGATGGCGGCCGCGAGGAGGCGGCCCTGGGTTCTCATCCCTCGTGGCGTCTTGGGTCGGGCGGCCATCGGTGCTCCTCGGGGACGTCGTGGGTGTCGTCGGCTGCATCGCTGACGGGTGAGGGATGGCGATCGGATAAATGATCATTCATTCAACACGATAGAATAGGCCGGTCCCGGGCCGGGTCACTCCTCCTGGACGGCTAGATGCTGCTGCAACGCCCGATACTCCGATGGCAGGAGATTCCGCCGGCCCCGCTCGGAGCGATCCCACGCGACATAGTGGTTGCGGGCCATGCTGCACACGGTTTGCTCGCGGTTCACCAGCACCATCGTCATCTCGAAGCTCGAGTCGTCCATCCGGGTGATCGCCACGCGGATCTCGATGGGGGAGAGCCGGTGGAGGACCTCGCGGCGGTAATCGATGGTCGTCTGCGCGTTGACATAGCTCGGATCCTCCTGGCCGGTGATCGTGCTGACGAACTCCATCGACACCTCCTCGTAGATCGCGGCGTAGTGGGCCGCGGTCATGTGGCCGAGCACGTCGACCGATGTCCTCCAGACGGGCATCGTCGTGCTCCACCAGCGCGCATGGTCAGCGGGGATCGGCATGAACGGAACAGTCATCCGCCGACGGTAGGAGAGCCTGGGCACGTTCAGCGCCCCGCCGAGCGATCTGCACCCGAATGGGCATGGGCGTTGAGGGGACAGATGGGGGATTGAGTACCGATCGTCCCGGCAGCAGGCTGGCGACGTGAACCCACGACATCCGCAGACCACGTCCGAGGCCATCGACGATCCCTCGAGGAGGTCTCCACGATGACACGCCCAGCGACCTCGATCGCCGAGGTGTCCGCACTGCATCACATCGGGATCGTGACGGCCCAGGACGACCATCAGCGACTGGTCGCGAACCTGGTCGACGGCCTCGGGGGCGAGGTCGAGTTCGAGATCGAGGACGACCCCCTGGATGTCCTCGCGACCTGGGTACCGATCGCCCCCGGCCTTCGATTCGAGGTCGTCTCCCCGCGGTCGGAGTCGGTCACGCCGATCACGAGGTTCCTCGCGAGGACCGGCGGCGGTCTCCACCACGTCTCGCTGGAGACCGAGGAGATCGGCGTGTGCCGGGACCTCGTCGCCGGGTCGGGCATGCGAACCGTCGGAGAGAACGACGATCACGGCGGATGGGCCGAGTTCTTCCTCGATCCGTCGCAGACGGGCCGCGCGCTCCTGCACTGGATGCAGGCCCTGTAACGAACGCACGGACGCATGTCGGCCCCGCCCTCACAGCCGAGGGCGGGGCCGATGCGCGTCGTGTCGGCTCGTCAGGCCTCGACCACCGCGATGAGATCGTCCATCCCCTGGAGGCCCTCATCGGTCAGGGGCGCGAGCAGGTCGAAGAACTCCCGCGCCGGGATGATGGACTCGGGCGCGTGCACCCCCGTGTCGAGGAGCGATCCGCGCCGGAGCAGCTCGACCCCGATCCCGACGGGAACCCCTGTGTTCCCGCCCATCCGCGCCGGGTGGAAGTGGGTGGGGAAGACCGCGACGGACCGGCGCTCTCCGCCCTTGGTGCCGATGGCGAGGCTCCACTCGATGGGGAGCGGGTCGCGTGGGCCCTTCTCCTTCGGCCTCGGGAGCGATCCCACCTGCTCGACGCCCTCGTGCAGCGAGATCTCACCCGCTCCCACACGGCGGCCGATATCGCGCAGCCCGTCGAGGAGCCAGGCCGGACCCGACTGGAGATTGAGGGACCGCTTCAGCTGCGGGAACGTGCGGGGCAGCGTGATGGGCTCCGGGTGGCCCATGGTGTAGGCCACCACGGGGCCGATACCGGGGAAGTCCACCTCGACCGGTTGCACGGGCTGGACATCGGCGAGTCCGCCGTCCTCCCATGCACGGATCGGTTCGCTGCACTGGTGGACCCAGTGGTCGGCGGCGGCCGACGCCTTGGGCGCCGGGAAATCCGGTTCGTCGACGATCGTCGCGGCGCTGACCTTCCATCCGGTGTAGAGCTCCTCGACGGTGTCGAGGCGCTCGACGGCCATGACGGCGCACAGATTGGTGACGCCGGGGCTGCCGCCGAGGCCGATGACGATGTGCAGCCCCTTGGCGCGAGCGCGCTCGTCCAGATCGAAGGCGGTGATGGTGGGCTGCCAGTCGTCGTTGATGTCGAGATAGTGGCAGTCGCTGTCGATGGCGGCCTCGAGGATCGGACCCATGAACGAGGCGAACGGTCCCATCGTGT
Organism: Actinomycetes bacterium; assembly: GCA_023417775.1. Lineage (GTDB taxonomy): Bacteria > Actinomycetota > Actinomycetes > Propionibacteriales > Nocardioidaceae > Aeromicrobium. The sequence goes on from JAEZEJ010000142.1 coordinate 16,109, forward strand.
TCACCACGACATCGTGATCGGCGAAGGCACTCCGCAGGGCATCGGCGTCCGTCGCGTCGAGCGCCATCGCCTGGCACGGTCCGCCGACCGATTGAGCGGTCCGCTCGGCTCGTTCCACGTCGATGTCGGCGATGGTCAGCACCTCGGCGGTGCCGAGCGCGGCGATCGTGCGCACGGCCCACCGCCCCATCGATCCGGCGCCACCGACTGCGATGACCCGCAGCTTCTTGTCGGACATCGAGCTCTCCCGTCTTTCTTCGTCATGTGGCGGTGTTCAGCCGCTCACTCGGTCGAATCGACGGTAGGAGCCGATCGACTGATGTCGTGCTCCTCGGCGGACAACTGCACCCGGATGGGTGGCGGGAGATCCGCAGCGGGATCCGGGCCTCAGCGGAAGGTCTCGCGCAGACCTTCCAGAGCGGCGCGATCACCCTCGCTGAGCGGTGCCTTGGTCCGGGCCGTTCGGTCCCAGGCCACGTAGCGGATATGCGCCACGGCACATGGCGTGCCCGCTGAGTCGGTGAGCACGATCTGCAGGGTGAAGGTCGTCGTTCCGATGATCGTCGGCCGTAGATACAGGCGGAGAGGAGAGCGCTCCAGGAGGACCTCGTGGCGATAGGACACGTCGAGCGCCGCCATCACATAGTCGGGGAGGTCCGCACCGATGATGTCGGTGAGGAGCAGGGTCGCCGCCTGCTCGAAGACGGCCGGATAGTGCACGGCGGTCATGTGCCCGTACGCGTCGATGCTGGAGGGCGGGACCTCATAGCCGGTCGACCACCACGACTCGTACCGCTCGGGGAAGGTGAACCGGTCCCGTGGCCGCGAAGCAGTCATGGAACGAACGCTAGGGCGAGAGGCGGGTCCCGCGGACCCCCGCGAGGCCGAGCTCTACCCGGGTGGGTGGTCCGCCGCGGGGTCTCGCGTCAGGCGCCCCTCGGGGCCCATCCACCCAGCGTTCCGCGGCCGAGCGGTCCCAGCCCGGAGATGCGCCGGATGTCGATGAGGACCGTGACGAACGGCCCGCTGCCGTAGGAGTACCCCTCGGGCGATCCGTAGGCGCGCGCCATCCGGTCGGGGAGATCCGGCTCGGAGCTCACCACCCGTGCCAGGCCCGACAGCTGCGCATAGACGGGCACGCCGGGGCCGATGCGGGTCTCGTCGTCCACCACGATGACCGAGACCCGCGGATTCTGCTCGATATTGCGGGCCTTGATCGACGACTCCTCGAAGAACATGGCGAGCTCGTCACCTCTCCGCTCGGTCCACACGAGGCTCGCCTGCGGGTGCCCGAGGGGGCTGACGGTCGACACATGCACGGGGATCGGACGGTCCAGCAGGTCGCAGAGCAACGGAGCATCGCTCAGGCGGTGGGCATCGGCCATGGTCGTCTCCTTCGCTACGGGTGACATCGGATGCGGGCGCGCCCGCATCCGATGAAGCGGCCAGGGCGCCCCCCCCCAGGGCGCCCCCGCCCCCCGG
>JAEZEJ010000006.1 GCA_023417775.1 Actinomycetes bacterium
GGGGCGGTGCGCCCCCGCCCCCCCGCCCCCACCGTCCCGTTCAGGCCTGCCGGCGACGCCAGGCCCAGGCTCCGCAGCCCACGGCACCGAGTCCCAGCGCGATCAGCAACGGACCCACGGGGCTGCCCGTGCCCGGTAGCAGGGCACGCACGCCGATGCCGTCTCCCGACCGGCTCGTGCGATCGGCGGCGGTGTCCTCGGTGCCCGGGGCCTCACCGCCGGGGCCCGTCCCAGTGCCCGGGCCGCCCGGCACCGAGGGGCCGGGATCCTGGCCGGGGTCATCCGGTCCCCCCGGCTCCCCGGGCTGCCCCGGATCGACCGGAGGACCGGTCTCGCCGGCGGTGCCCAGGAGCGCCGGGATGGTGGCCACCATCGGTCCCGAGGCGGTACCGGGCTCCACGAGCGCCTGCATCCGTCCGTCGCCGGGCTCCTCCGGCTCCTCCGGCGACACCGGCTCCTCCTCCGTCGGTGGAGCGGACGTCTCCTGGCCCTCCTCCCGTGTCTCCTCGGCGTCTTCCGGTGCGGACTCCGTCGCATCGGCGGCCTCGGGGGTCTCCTCCGGTTCGGGGGTCTCCTCGGTCTCGGGAGTCGCTTCCGGCTCGGGCTCCGACTGGGGTGCCGGGAGCGCCGACCGTTGGGCCGGATACGGATCGGCCTGGGCCATCGGCACGATCTGCTCCTCGACCCTCTCCTCCAGCAGCGCACCCTCCGCGGCGCGTTCGCGGGCGTCGAGTGCCGAGATCCCCTCGGTCTGCCGCTCGGCGACCGAGCTGACCGCGTACCAGTTCAGACCGGCCTGCTCCGCCTCCCAGGCATGTTCCACGATCTCCCCGGCACGGACCCTCTCACGGCTCTCCTCGCTCGACGTGCCCTGTACGAGCCAGTTCGTCGTCGAGAACGAGGTGGGCCGGGTCAGCGACAGCTGCACGACGAACTCGTCGTCCTCAGGGCCGTAGCGCGCGTTCTCGCCGCGGAAGTCCGGCTCGTCGTACTTCCAGGCATCGAAGCTGTCCAGGGTGGGCGAATAGGCGTTCACTCCCATGAGGCCGGCATCGAGATCCAGTTGCAGGAGCCGCTGGAATCCGGTGTCGCGGTCGTGCAGGTCGCTGCGCGCCTCGGGCTGGGTGGAGCGGTAGCCCTGGTAGTCCGCCAGCATCTCCACCACCCGTCGCTTGCCCTGACCGACTCCGTCGACGACGACGGTGGACTCGTTGAGCTCCGTCACGTCGACCCGATCGCCGGTCACCGGGTCGGCCGAATTGGTCGCGACTCCGTGGTAGTGCCCGCCGATGACGAGGAACACATTGTCATTCGGTGCCACGACGGTGTCCCAGATGGCACGGCCCCGGGCGGTGTGGCGACGGTCGACATCCTCGACCGTCCCGTCGGTGTAGAGATACGAGTGCGTCGCGAGCACCACGTTGTACGACGGATTGGCCCGCGCCACCGAGGAGGCCCAGGACATCTGCTCATCCGACGGCCGGTACGGCAGGTTCACGACGAGGAACTTCGTTCCGTCGTGTTCGAACCAGTCGTAGTGCGCACTGTTGTCGCCGGGGCGCCAGGAGTTGCCCCACCACGGCTGGCCCTCGAACATGCCCGAGCCGAAGTACTCGTTGTAGAGGTCGTTGTTGCGACCCCACAGGTTGTCGTGATTGCCCGGCAGCACGCCGTTCGGCACTCCGGCCGTGTTCATCAGCCCCACGATCCGCGCCGCGTCGTCGAACTCACGGCGGGCGCGCACTGGATCGGAGTTGCCTCCGATCCAGTTCTCGATGATGTCACCGGTCAGCGAGTTGTAGGCGATCTTGCGGGCATCGGCATTCGCGACGACCCACGCGACCATGTCGGTGAAGACCCCCACGAAGCCCTCAGAATAGAACTGCGTGTCGGTCATGTGGTTGATGGCCGCGTCGTAGATCCCGGGATCGGCGAAGGCGCCGTCGGTCACGCTGACCTCGTCGAACAGGCCGCCATTGGTGCGGGGTCCGTCCATCACCAGGAGGTCTGCGCGGTCGTCGGTCACCATCGCCTCGGGGAGACGGCCGATGAGCACCACATCCCCATCGGCGGAGGGCTCGCCCGCGGTCACCAGCTCCCACTGCTCGGCGGACGGATTCCATCCGTACAGCTGGAGCTCGTTGCGGTCCTGCGTGCGGCCGTTCCAGACCACTTCGAGCCCCTCGACCGGCACCTCCTCGACCGCAATCTCGAAGCGCTGGAAGGGGTAGTCGCCGGTGCCGCCCTCGGTCATCAGCTCATCGGTCGGCGCGAGGTGCCGCTCGCCGTCGATCTCGCGGGCCGGCGGCGGGATCTCACCGGTCGTGCCCGCCCAGATGCGCGTCGCCGCGGTATCGAGAGCGACCGGTGTGGCCGACCGGAAGCTGACCTCCAGCTCGGCGCTGGTCGCATGCTCCGTGCGGACCGCGGTCCGCAGGGAGCCGTCCTCGTCCGGCTCGGAGCCGTCGGCCGTGGTGACCGGGGTTCCAGGACGGTAGGAGCGCTCGACGGTGGCGGGATCGAGCTGGCCCGCCCGCGGCGTCGCCGGATCGTGCCAGGGGTGATCGACATAGGCACCGGGACTCCGTTCGGCCTTGACGAAGTCGTCATAGCTGCCGCCGGTCGAACGCGCGCGCTGATAGGTCTCGCCGGTGTCGGTCTTGAGGTTGTTCTGAGCGGTCAGCCCGCGTCCGCAGTGATCCTGCGGGACGGTGTCGTAGACCCCGACCCCGTCGACGCGGGCCCCGTCGGCATCGAAGACCACGGCCCCGTAGCCGTCGGCCTCGTTGAGGCCGGTCCGATAGGTCGCATCGGGAGCGTCGACGGTCGAGGACCGGTGCGCGGCGACGAAGGTCTCACCGGGGGCGAGGGTGCGTCCGAGATCGGCGACCTGCGGATCGAGTGCCATCCGGCCGGTGCCCTCGCAGCGGTGGAGTCTCCATCCGGCGAGGTCGACGGGATCCTGGCCGAGATTCGTCAGCTCGATGAACTCGTCGTTGCCTCCGTCAGGACCGCCTCCGGTGATCTCGGTGATCTGCAGCGAACCCGCATGAGGCGAGTCGGCGATCTCGACCGCGGCGAGCTCCTCGGGTGCCGGCCATTCGCCGGGCGTGCGGCGCGCGGCGCGGAAGTCCTCGGCATTGTCGCCGGTGCGCCCGACGCGCTGGTAGCTCTCACCGTCGAGGACCGAGATGTCCATCGCCTTCGCGGTGCCGTCGGTGCACGGTGAGACCCGGTCCGCGTACATGCTGAAGCGGTCGACGATGCGCTCATCGGGGGTCAGGACCATCGCCCCGGAGTTGATCCAGTGCAGGCTGGTCGAGTAGCGGATGTCCGCGGGCGTGGGCGAGCCCGAGCGGCCGAGCGTGAACACCTCCCCAGGTTCGAGCACGGTCCCCTCGGGCAGCCCTGTGGACTGTGCATAGGTCTGCGCGTTGTCGCCGCAGCGCCATACCTTCCAGCCGCTGATATCGGCCGGTCGGTCGCCGGCATTGGCCAGCTCGATGAAGTCGTCGTTATAGCCCGCCGGACCGCCCGGCGCGTACTCGCTGATGACGATGTCGCCGTCGGTGGTGATGTCCTCCCACTCCGTGGCGTTCTCCTCACCCGGTGTGCGGCCCGCGACGATCCAGTCCTTCGTGACATCGCCGCTGAGACCCACCCGCTGATGGGACTGGCTGTGCGCCCAGCTCGCCCGGTGCTGCAGGCTGACCGGATTGCGGCAGTCGCCGTCGATGTTCTCGTGGTAGAAGCCGATCCGGTCGAGGGTGCGTCCACGCGCATCCTGCAGGAAGGCACCGAAGCCGAAGGAGTGCAGGCTCGTCGAGTACGTCATGTCGCCCGTACGGCCGTCATCGAGGTCTCCGCCCTCCCGCACGGCGGTGAACTGCTCGCCCGGGGCGAGCATCGTGCCGTCGGGGATGACGGCCTGCGGCCCGTAGCCGTCGCCGGTCTGGCCGCAGCGGAAGATCTTCCAGCCCGACACGTCCGTCGGGGCCGTGCCGTAGTTGGTGATCTCGATGAAGTTCTCCGCCGAGCCCGGCCCGCCGGAGGCGACCTCGCTGACGAGGACTCCCGACAGCGGAGCCGCCGGAGCCGGGGGCGGAAGCTCGATGGAGGGCGGTGGCGGGGGCTCGGCCGGCGCGGCAGTGGCCATGCTCGGCACGAGTGCCATCAGGACCGCCGCGGACGCCAAGGTCGCGGCACGTCGTTGGGACAACACGGAAGGGTGCTCCTAGAGGGGTGGGTCGACAAAGATCGACCTCACCCTCGCGAGCCCCGGCGACCCCGCCCGGGCCACTGGCCTACGCCCTCGCGAACCTTGGGTGTCCCCTCGGTGAACCGCGACCGCGGCCGCCCGATGGCTCGGAGATCGAGGTCGTCTCCCGGCTGCTGTCGGATCCGTTAGACTGTCGGAGAACCGTTCCCGATCACGAGGTATCCATCACCGTGAAGCTCTAGGTCCGAGACCTGCGCCGCGATCCGCCGGCGCCCTCGTCGACCTCTGCTCACGACCGGTTCATCACCGCGCAGCGTCTCCTCGCGTCCCCCTCTTCTCTCTGGACCCCGAGGATGCCCATGCGCCCCATCTCCCTCACCGCTGCTCACCTGACCTTCATCTGGCCCGACGGCACGCCCGTCATCGCGGATCTCGACCTCGCCCTCGGCCCCGGCCGGCACGGCCTCATCGGCCGCAACGGCTCCGGCAAGTCCACGCTGTTGCGGCTGCTCGCCGGCGACCTGCGGCCAGCCTCCGGACACGTACAGGCCGACGGCGAGCTCGCCTACCTGCCCCAGGACCCGGCCGCCGACCCGGCCCAGAGCGTCGCGGCGCTGCTCGGCGTCGAGTCGACCCTCCACGCCATCGCCGCGATCGAGGCGGGCTCGGTCGATCCGGCCCATTTCGACGCCGTCGGCGACGACTGGGACATCGCCGAGCGCCTCGAGGCCACGCTCGGTCGCGTCGGACTGGACCATCTGGGCCTCGACCGAACCGTCGGCTCGCTCTCCGGCGGCGAGATGGTGCTGCTGTCGCTCACGGCACTGCTGCTGCGTCGCCCCTCGATCCTGCTGCTCGACGAGCCCACCAGTAACCTCGATCGTCGGGCCCGCGGTCGCCTCTACGACGTGGTCGACGGTTTCGCCGGCACGCTGGTCCTGGTCAGCCACGATCGCGAGCTGCTGGAGCGCGTCGACGATATCGGCGAGCTGCGCGACGGCGAACTCCGCTGGTTCGGGGGTGGCTACAGCGACTACGAGGCCGCGATCGAGACGGAGCAGGAGGCCGCCGCTCGCGCCGTGGCCGCCGCCTCCTCCGATGTCCGCCGCCAGCAGCGCGAGCTCGTGGAGCAACAGACCAAGCAGGCCCGCCGCGATCGCCACGGCAGGCAGCACAATCGTGACCTCCCGCCGATCGTCGCGAACGAGTACAAGCGCCGTGCCGAGGTGACCGCCGGCCGCCTGCGCGGCATGCACGAGGACCGGCTGACGGAGGCCCGGTCGACCCTCGACGATGCCGAGGGGAGGCTCCGCAAGGACCGGGAGATCCGGGTCGATTTGCCGGAGACCCGGGTGCCCTCCCGACGCCGCGTGCTGGTCGCGGAGGAGCTTCGCGCGGCCCACGGCGATGCCGAGCTCGATCTCGATCTGCGTGGTCCCGAGCGGGTGGCGCTGACCGGTCCGAACGGGATCGGCAAGACCTCGCTGCTGCGGGTCCTCATCGGCATCGACGAGGCCGTCCACGGATCAGCGGAGATCTTCGTGCCCGCCCGCTACCTCCCGCAGAACCTGCGGCTGCTCGATCCGGCGCTGTCGGTGGTCGACAATGTGCGCCGCTTCGCACCGGATGCCGACCAGACCACGATCCGGTCCCAGCTGGCACGGTTCCTGTTCCGCGGGCGGGCCGCCGATCACCTCGCGGACAGCCTGTCGGGAGGGGAACGCTGGCGCGCCACACTCGCCTGTCTGCTGCTCGCGGAGCCCGCACCTCAGCTGCTGATCCTGGACGAGCCGACCAATAACCTCGACCTCGCCAGCGCACGTCATCTGGTGGAGGCGCTCGAGTCCTATGAGGGCGCGCTCCTGGTCGTGAGCCATGACGAGCGGTTCCTCGACGACCTCGCCCTGGACCGTCGCGTGGATCTACAGTGAGGCATGTGCCGGAATATCCGAACCCTTCATAATTTCGAGCCCGCCGCCACCGACGACGAGGTCGACGCCGCGGCCTTGCAGTATGTCCGCAAGATCAGCGGCAGCACCAAGCCGTCGAAGGCCAATCAGGAGGTCTTCGACCGCGCGGTCCACGAGATCGCCCATGTGACGCGCCATCTCCTCGAGGATCTGGTGACCAGCGCCCCGCCCAAGGACCGGGCCGTCGAGGCCGAGAAGGCTAAGGCGCGCTCAGCCGCGCGCTTCGGCGCGGAAGGATCCACCGTGTCAGCATGAGACCCCACACCGCGGCGTAGACGAACATCAGCAGTCCGTACACCGCTCCCGGGACCGACATCTCGACACTGTCCAGCACCTCGACCGCGACATAGATCGCGAGGGTCGCATTGTGCACGCCGATCTCGAAGGAGCAGGCGATCGCCTGCCGGTCCGTCACCCCCGCGGCACGCGGCACGAAGAAGCCCACCAGGAGGCTGGCCAGACAGAAGAGCGTGGTCACCAGGCCCACCTGGCCGAGATAGTCGACGACATGCTCTCGCTGATCGAGCAGCACGCCGAGGACCAGCACGAGCAGGATCAGCGCCGACGCGGTGCGGACCGGGCGATCCATGCGGGAGGCGAAGGCCGGCCACCGGGACCGGACGAGCATGCCGAGGAGCACCGGGCCGAGCACCACGACGAAGACCTCGACCACCTTGCGGAACTGCAGGTCGACCGAGTCTGCGAGCCCGAAGTAGCCGATCGACAGATTGGTGATGAGCGGCAGGGTCACGATCGCGAGCACCGAGTTGACGGCCGTGAGGGACACGTTGAGCGCGACATCGCCGCGGAACAGGTGGCTGTAGAGATTGGCACTGGTGCCGCCGGGCGATGCGGAGAGCAGCATCATCCCCACCGCGAGCAGGGGCGGCAGGTCCAGCAGCAGGACGAGGCCGAAGCACACGGCCGGCAGGAGGAGGAGCTGGCAGGCCAGGGCGACGAGGACCGCCTTCGGGGCCCGCCGGACGTCGCGGAAGTCCTGCACGGTCAGCGAGAGCCCCAAGCCGAACATGATGATGCCCAGGGCGATCGGGAGACCGATCGTGGTGAGCGCCGAATCCATGCCCCACCTTAACGTGACTCACATCACGCCAGGGTGGATTCGACCGAAAGGGTCTAGGGCAGGGCGGCGCGGATCGCGGGCAGACGCGACTCGAAGGCGGCGACGCGGTCGCGGGTCCGCTGAGGCTCCCCCCGGCGCTGCAGGTTGAGCATGCCGGGGTCGCTGCGCTCGATGCCCGCGGCGATGCGCTCGGTCGCGGTCGTCATCCGGCGGACCACCGCGTCGAGCAGCGTCATCGGCCCCCATTCGCCATACGCATCGACGACGAGGTCGATCCGTCGTGCCGCATCCTCGACCGGGATCTCCCGGTACAGCGGGATGCCGGTCCAGCACAGGAAGGCGAGATCGTCGATCGGGTCGCCGGGGCCGGCGAGATCCCAGTCGATCATCGCGACGAAGTGGCCGCTCTGGATGATCCAGTTGTAGGCACCGGGATCGTTGTGGCAGATGATCTGCCCCGGCTCGAGCTCCACCTCGCCCGCCTGGCGCCAGGTGCGCGGGCCCTCGGGGCGGAAGCCCTCGACGATGTCGTGGAAGTCCCGCAGCCAGGTCGCCGCCTCGACCAGGACATCGTCGAGCACGACCTCGTCATCGACAGGGACCCCGCGACCCTCGATATAGGAGACGATCTCCCGGTCCCCGTCGTCGATCCCGCCGACGTGGGGGATCCCGCCGAGCCCCTCACGGCTCAGCCAGTCGAGCAGCTCGTGGACGGCCGGCGTCCACGGCCCGGTCGGGCGCCGGACGGTGCGGCCGACTTTCCAGACTCCACCGGAACCGCCGGGGAGGTGTTCGGGTGCAGTGTCGTCGTCGCATGGCACCCTGTCATCGTGGCACATTCCCATGCGCACTCGTTCGAGGAACCTCGCCGGCCCCGGCTCGCCGCCGCGCTGGCCGTCATCGTCGGCATCGTCGCGGTCGTCTCCGTGCTCGGCATGGTGCTGCTGTGGCCGAGCGATGACGATATCCCGACCGGGGCGGGACCGTTGTCGAATCCCGATGTCTCGCTGGTGGACGCCACGGTGACGGGTGTCGAGCCCTTCGACTGCGGCAGCACCGGGATCGGCCCGGACAACACCCCGATGGTCGAGGGGGACTGCGCGCAGATCACCGCTACCACCGATGACGGAGAGGACGCCGAGTTCACCCTCGACCCCACCCGCTATGTCGGGGCGGGCATGAACGACGGCGACGCCATCCAGCTGATCCGCGACGCTCCCGAGGGGCAGGAGGTCGTCTTCCAGTTCTACGACTATCAGCGCGGCAACCAGCTGTTCATCATGGCCGGCGTCTTCGCCCTCCTCGTCATCGTGATCGCCCGCTGGCGTGGCCTCTTCGGGCTTCTCGGCATCGGTGTGGCGATGCTGGTGCTGTTGCAGTTCATCCTCCCCGCCCTGCTCGCCGGGGGCCCGGCCCTCGCGATCGCCGTGGTGGGGTCGATCGTCATCATGCTGATGGTGCTGTATCTGGCGCACGGGGTCTCGATCCGCACCACGGCGGCGCTGCTCGGCACGCTCTTCGGGGTCGGGTTCACCGCCATCGCCGGGGCATGGGCGACCAACTGGGCGCACCTCACCGGCGTCGGCAGCGAGGACGACCACCTCCTCGTCGCCAGTGCTCCCGGGATGAGCCTGTCGGGTGTCGTGGCGGCGACGATGGTCATCGCCGGGCTCGGCGTGCTCAACGACGTCACCGTCACCCAGGCCTCGGCCGTCTGGGAGATGCGCGGATTACAGCCCAGCGCCGGCCCGGCTCAGCTCTTCAAGTCGGCGATGCGCATCGGCCGCGATCACATCGCGTCGAGCGTCTACACCCTGGTCTTCGCCTACGCGGGCTCGGCCATGACCGTGCTGCTGCTGCTCACGGTCTATCGCCAGGACCTCATGCAGTTCATCACCACCGAGCAGATCGGTCAGGAGATCGTCCGGACGCTCATCGGTGCCGTCGGGCTGGTGCTGGCCGTGCCGGCCACGACCGCGATCGCCGTCGCCCTCGCACCGGCGGCACGGAGCGAGACCGACCACGACGGCGGCGATCACCGTCGCGACCCCCACGCCGGTGGCGCACACGCCACGGACGCCTCCTAGCCTGTTCCGGTGTCCGAACCCCTCTCCCCCGCGCCGGGGACCGACCGACTCGGCAGCGGCCTGCGCACCCGCCATCTGACGATGATGGGCCTCGGCTCGGCGATCGGCGCCGGGCTCTTCCTCGGCTCGGGCGTCGGCATCGGTGTCGCCGGACCCGCCGTCCTGGTCTCGTACGCGGTCGCCGGTGTCATCGTCGTCCTGGTCATGCGCATGCTCGCCGAGATGGCGAGTGCCCGACCGGCGAGCGGATCGTTCTCGGTCTACGCCGAGGAGGCGCTCGGCCGGTGGGCGGGCTTCCTCCTCGGCTGGCTCTACTGGTTCATGCTGATCATGGTGCTCGGCGCGGAGATCACCGGGGCGGCGCAGATCGTCTCCGGATGGGCTCCGGCACTGCCCCAGTGGGCGGTGGCGCTGGTCTTCGTCGCGGTCTTCGCCGTCGTCAACCTGTGGGGCGTGCGGCAGTTCGGCGAGTTCGAGTTCTGGTTCGCCTTCATCAAGGTGGCGGCGATCATCGCCTTCCTGGTGATCGGCCTCGCCCTCGCCTTCGGCTGGCTGCCCGGCACCACGGCGGTCGGCACCGAGAACTTCCTCGGCCAGGGTGGTTTCGCCCCGGAGGGATTGAGCGGTATCGCCGCCGGGCTCCTCGTCGTCGCCTTCGCCTTCGGCGGTATCGAGATCGTCACGATCGCCTCGGCCGAGGCGGAGGATCCCCAGACCGCTGTCGGACGCGCCACCCGCACCATCGTCTGGCGCATCCTGGTCTTCTATCTGGGTTCGATCGCGGTCATGGTGTTCGTGCTGCCGTGGAACTCCCCTGCCCTGGCGGCGAGCCCGTTCGCCTCGGTGCTCGACCTCGCAGGTCTCCCCCTCGCCGCGACGCTGATGGAGGTCGTCGTCGTCATCGCGTTGCTGTCGGCCTTCAACGCCCAGGTCTACGGCACCTCGCGGATGGCCTACTCGTTGTCGCGCCGGGGTGACGGCCCGACGGTGCTGACCCGGGTCTCACGGACGACGGTGCCGTGGGTGTCGGTGCTGGTCTCGATCTTCTTCGGCGTCGTCGCGGCGGGCCTCAACTGGCTGCTGCCCGAGACCCTGCTGGGCATCCTGCTCAACGCCGTCGGCGCGGCGCTCCTCGTGGTGTGGGTGCTGATCGCCGTCTCGCAGCTGCGTCTGCGTCCCGTCCTGGAGGAGGAGGCCCGCGACTCCGGTGAGCCGATGCGGCTGCGCGCCTGGGGCTATCCATGGGTGACCTGGGGCGTGCTGGTGGCGCTCGCTGCTCTGACCGCGCTGATGCTGACCGACACCGCCGCGCGCCATCAGCTGTTCTCGACCGCCGGGCTGGTCGCGGTGATCCTGGCGATCTACGCCCTCATGTCGCGCCGAACCCGCTGAGGGTCAGCGGAAGAACGGGATGCCGTTGATCCGCACCGGCTGCTGCCGGCTCGCGCGCACGAGGCCGATGATCGTCAGCACGATGTGCGCGATGGTCACGGCCAGCCAGGTGAGGATGATCAGGCCGAAGGGGAAGAACCCCTCGATCGTCCGTTGCACGAAGAGGATGCTGAAGTGCGCCCCCACGAGCACGACGGTCGCGAGCAGATAGGTCAGCCCCCAGTTCGCGGCCCGGTTCGCGTTCTCACGGGCGAGACCACCGAATTTGATCTGGGAGGTCGAGGAGATGACCATCGCGATACCGGCGATCACCGACCCGACGAACGGAATCGGGAAGAAGACCAGCAGGCCCAGGCCCCACGGCAGCGCACCGGTGGGCGGTGTGGCCCGATACGGCGGTCCCGGCGGTCCGGACGGCGGCGGGTAGGGCGGTTGTGTCATCGATGCTCCTTGTCCGGGCTCAGACTACGGCAGCCGCTCGGCCCCGGCGCCGTCAGTCACGGCGTTCCCTGTTCCACAGCTGGTGGGTCAACCCGCTGGACGTGCCGATGGTCTCGATGCTGAAACGCTCCTCCAGGCCCGCCAGGCGATCCCAGATCCGGACACCGGCCCCGAGCACCACCGGAACGATCGCCACATGCAGGAAGTCGACGAGATCGGCCTGCAGGAACTGGCTCACCGTCGAGGGCCCGCCGCCGATGCGCACGTCCAACCCGCCGGCCGCCTCCTGCGCCAAGCGAAGCGCCTCCTGTGGCGAGGCGTCCACGAAATGGAAGCTGGTGCCGTTGTCGAACTCCAGTGTCGCGCGTGGATGATGGGTGAGGACGAAGACCGGGGTGCCGAAGGGCGGCGCGTCTCCCCACCAGCCCGTCCAGCCGTCGTCGGGCCACTCGCCCGACTGCGGGCCGAACTTGCGACGCCCCATGATCTCCGCCCCGATGCCCTGGCCCCACAGGCTGAACAGGGCGCGATCCACGGTCACCGGATCGTCGAGGCCCTGGATACCGTGGATCACGCGCCCGTCGAATCTGCTGAAGAGCGCCCCGGCGCGCCCGATCGGCTCCTCGAGGGTCACATATTCGCCGGCGGCGTAGCCGTCGGAGGAGACGAAGAGACTGTGGACACGGGCACGGGACATGTCGACTCCAGGACAGGTGATTGCACAAGAGGATCACTCGAACGGTAGCGTGGAGTGATCTCGATGTGCAAGCACTCAAGGAGGCCCGAGATGAGAGAACAACCCCGATCCGGGTGCGCGATCAATGCCGCGGTCGAAGCGCTCGCAGACGCGTGGACCCTCATCGTGCTCCGCGACATCGTCTTCGGCGCGCGCCGGTACTTCCGCGAGCTCCTGGCCCAGAACGACGAGGGCATCGCCTCCAATGTCCTCGCCAGCCGCCTCCGGAGCCTGGTCGACGGCGGGCTGCTCACCCGAGACGACGCCACACGGGGCCAGCGGGCCGCCTACTCGCTCACCGAGGCGGGCATCCAGACGGTGCCCGTGATGGTGGCACTCGGGACCTGGGGCATGCATCATCGGCCCACGTCACCCGAGCTGACCATCCGGGCACGCCTGCTCGCCGAATCCCCCGAGCTCGTCGACGACCTCATGGACGAGCTCCGCGAGACCCATCTCGGCCTCCCCCGGCCCGACCCCGGCCGTCCCCTGGCCTCCGACCGGCTGCGGCAGGCCTTCGAGGCTCAGCGCGGCTCGCCGTCGACATAGCGCCAGAGCCCGTCCTCGCGGGCGAAGCGCGATCTCTCGTGCAGGATGCCGAGCTCGCGACCGACGAGATAGGTGGCGCGGAACTCCACGATCCCGGTGTCCTCCTCGGCCCCTCCTCCGACGACGTCGACGATCTGGAGGCCGCGCCACCGTGGGTTGTCCGCGAGATCGACCTCGTCCGGCCGCGTCGAGGAATGCCAGCTGGCCAGCAGCCAGTCGGCGTCCCCGCGCCGGAACGCCTCGAACCGCGAGCGCATCAGCGCCTCCGCCGTGGGCGGCCAGTCGGCCGTCACGAGGCGCCGATCCTGCCCTCATGCGGCGAGGAGGCCCGAGCCAGCGTCCGGCGGGGTATGCGTCCGGCGCGATAGGCGCCACGGCCCGCCTCCACGGCCGACCGCATCGCTCGCGCCATGAGAGGAGCATCGTGCGCCCGGGTGACGGCGCTGGCCAGCAGGACCGCATCGCATCCCAGTTCCATCGCGAGCGCGGCATCCGAGGCCGTGCCCACCCCGGCATCGAGCACGATCGGGACATGAGCCGCCTCCACGATCATCGAGATGTGGTGCGGATTGAGGATCCCCAGACCCGTGCCGATCGGAGCACCCGCCGGCATCACCGCCACGACTCCGGCGTCCTCCAGCCGGCGGGCGAGGATCGGATCGTCATTGGTGTAGGCGAATACCTCGAATCCGTCCGCCGCCAGTTCCTCGGCCGCCGCGAGCAGTTCGACGGGGTCGGGCAGCAGCGTCTCCTCATCGGCGACGACCTCCAATTTGATCCACGAGGTCTCGAGCGCCTCCCGCGCCAGTCGCGCGGTGAGCACGGCATCGCGAGCCGTGAAGCATCCCGCCGTATTGGGCAGCGCGTGGACACCGAGACGTTCGAGCATGGCGAAGACCGAGTTGCCGCCGGCCGCGGCGTAGCGGCGGATCGCCACGGTCGTGACCTCGGTGCCCGACGCGACGAGGGACTCCTCGAGGGTCGCGAGGGAGGTGGCCCCGCCGGTGCCCATGATGAGGCGGCTCGTCAGGTCGACGCCGCCGATCGACAGCTGATCGTCCATGTCAACCGCCCTGGGTGGCGGTGACGACGTCGACCTCGACGCCTCCCGTGAGCACGTGATCGTGCCAGTCGGCGCGCGGGATCACGGTTCCGTCGACCGCGACGGCGACACCGAGCCGGCCCCCGTCGAGCGGGGCGCCGGTCGCATCCAGCTCACGGCCGATATGTCTGGCCACCGTCTCGCGCAGCGTGCTGCCTGCGGGCACCTGCACCTCCCGCCCGTCGAGGACGAGGGGGATCTGATCGGCACTCATCGTGCTCCTCCTGTGGGTCGGTCGAATCGGTACGGGTCGAGCGCGGCGAGGAGGCCCGGATCGGTCGGCGCGCCCTCGACGAGGTCGGCGGTGATGTCGCTGCCGAGCGGCGCCAGCAGGATGCCGTGGCGGAAGTAACCGGTCGAGATCACCAGGCCCGGGTCCAGCCGCCCGACGATCGGGACATCGTCCGGCGTACCGGGCCGGGCTCGCGTCATGGTCTCGACGAGACGGGTGTCGAGCACGCCGGGCACCAGCCGCCACGCATCGTCGAGGAGCCGGTGCACGCCCTCGGTGCTCGGCCGGGGGTCGTCGTCCTCGCGGGTCGTGGCGCCGAGCACGAGGCTCCCGTCGCCCCGCGGGACGAGATAGACCGCGCGGCCCCGGACGAGACCGCGCACGGTGCGGGTCAGCAGAGGCGGGACTCCCGCCGAGGGCTCGAGGCGCAGGATGTCGCCGTAGACGGGACGCAGACCGAAGGGATCGAGGCCCGGGACGGCACCCATGCCGGTACACATGATGGTCTGGTCGGCGTGCCGCTCCGTGCCGTCGGCGAGCACCACACCGCGGGTGGCATCGGCGCGGCGGGCGAGGCCGGAGACCGCGGTGCGGACCACCCGGTCCCCCAGGGCGTCGAGCAGGGTCGCGCAGAGCGCGCGGGGATCGATCTGATGGTCATCGGGCAGGTGGACGCCGCCCGCGATGCCGGGGGCGAGTGCCCCCTCCAGCCGCCGGGCAGCCGACGAGGAGATCCGCTCCGCACGCAGGCCGAGCGAGATCTGGAGCGAGGTGAGCTCGTCGAGGGCGGTGCGATCGGCGTGATCGGCGGCCACCACGAGGGTCTCGGTCGGCAGGTAGCCGGTGTCGAGTACGCGTCCCGCGGACACCTGCTCGACCAGGTCCGGGTAGCGGCGTGCCGACTCGACCATGAGCGGGTAGAGCGACGGCTGACCCCAGACGATCTCCGCGGCGGGCGCCAGCATCCCGGCGGCGGCGTGGGTGGCACCCGATACCGGCTCGGGATCGTAGACGGTGACATTCCAGCCTCGACGCACGAGCCGCCAGGCCGTGGTGAGGCCGATGATCCCCGCTCCGGCGACGATGGCGTCCGCCACAGCGTTCCTCCCCCCGGCGGCATGATCCGCATCAGGTCTGGCGGTCGGCACATGCCCTCTCAGCCCCGTCCGGGGCTCCCGCGAACACCACTAGCCTAGATGACATGACCGATGCCCCCGTCTTCGCCACAGCCTCGACCGCGTCACCCACCGGCGACGAGCGACGGCGCAGGCTCGCGGCCGCGCGTCTGTACGTCTGCACCGCCACGCCGTCCGATGGCGACGTGGCCGGCTTCGCCGATGCGGCCTTCACCGGCGGGGTCGACATCATCCAGCTGCGCGACAAGACGATCGAGGCCGCCGACGAGATCGGTGCTCTGAGCACGCTGGCCGAGGTCGCCCGGCGCCATGAGGGGTTGTTCGCCGTCAACGACCGGGCGGACGTGGCGGCCCTGGTGGGTGCCGATGTCTTCCACATCGGCCAACGCGATCTCTCCCCGGCACAGGCGCGAGCGCTGCTCGGGTCCGAGGTGATGATCGGCAGGTCGACCCATGCGATCGACCAGATCGACGCCGCGGAGGCCGATCCCGAGGTCGACTACTTCTGCGTCGGCCCGGTGTGGGAGACCCCGACCAAACCCGGCCGGGCCGCGGTCGGCACCGATGTCCTGCGCTATGCGGCGGCGATGGCGACGAAGCCGTGGTTCGCGATCGGCGGCATCGCCGCCGGCGACCGGCTCGATGCCGTGCTGACGGCGGGTGCGGAGCGGATCGTCGTGGTCCGGGCGATCACGCAGGCCCCCGATCCGGCCGTGGCCGCGCGTCAGCTCCGCGAACGTCTCGGCTAGGACGCGTCCGAGGACTGGTCCGTCGACTCCGAGAGCGTGCCGTGCTGATCGCGATGCCAGCGGACACCGGAGGAGTCGACGAAGGTGAGCGACTGGACCATCCAGGTGTCCTTCTTGGTGACGGGGCGGACATGTCCCTGGGTACGGGCGTCCTCGGGGAAGGTCCAGTGGAACTGCTCATCGGCCGTGACGACGTAGTCGCCGGGCGGCACGATGGTCAGGTGGAGCGGCGGACGATGCTGTCCCTGGGCATCGGTGCTCTCGACCGTCATCTGGAAGACGGGCGCGGTCGAGCTGTTCTGCACGAGGAGACCGACCGGCAGGGGCGCGTCCGGGCAGACCACGCACCATGCGGACACCTGGCGGGCCTGTTCGCGAGCGCGACGACGCGCCGCCACCTCGTCACGCCCGGACTCGACGTCGACCAATCGCCTGGACGTGATGCCGGCCCATACCGCCGCCGCCAGCGCGAGCACCGCGGCGATCGCCGTGACCCATTCCGGAATGCTTCCCCACATCGGCTCTCCTCCCGTCAGCTCGCCGCGGCGGACCGCCCGAGGCGCCATTGCAGGGCCGCGGCGAGTCCATCGACGAGGGCCGTGCCGGCGATGAGGACGGTGCCCCATCGCCTCGGCGAGCGTCCGATGGACAGACAGCAGGCGGCCACCCATCCGAGGTTGACGGCGGCAGCACGCGTCAGACCGTGAGACGTCGGCTCGGTCCGAGCGGCTGTCGAGAGCAGCATCACCGCCGTGGCTCCCAGTGAGGCCGCCACGGGAGCCCGCGCAGTCCGCGAAGGGAGGACCAGCGCGGCCAGGGAGTCGCTGGCCGCCATCGCGGCCGCGGCGGCGAGACACCCGGCGCCGTCGGCGGCGAGGACGGAACGCGCATCGAGGGCCATGGCTCTCCTCTGATCTGGCCGACCACGGGGCCGCCGTGGCGGCGAATGCTCATCGGCGTCACCCTAGCCGCGACACTGGACAGGGACCACCGCACGTGGTCGAGTCGGGACATGAAGATCACGCGCATCGCCCCGATCCTGACCGTCGACGATGTCGCCACCGCCGTGGAGGAGCACACGGCCGTGCTCGGTCTACGGACGGTGATGGACCTCGGCTGGATCGCCTTCCTCGCCGATGACGACAACCGTCAGCTCGGGCTGATGACCGCCGATGCGACGGCGGCGGTCAATCCCGATGTCTCCGTCTTCGTCGACGACGTCGAGGCCGCCTACACCGCGGCGCTGGCCGCCGAGCTCGAGATCGTGCATCCGCTGTCCTCGGAGGAGTGGGGCGTCCGCCGCTTCTTCTACCGCGACTCCTCCGGGTGCGTCGTCAACGTCGGCACCCACATCTGAGGACGACGGACCTCGGGCCGGCTGAGCCTGCTCAGGCGGCCGGCCCGCCGGCCACCTGACTGCGGAGCGCGGCTGCATCGCTGCCATCGGTGCCGAAGCCGAGGCTCATGATCTTCTTGCCATCGGCGGCCTGCCGGAGTGTCTTTCCGTCGATGCGCAGCTCGGCAGGCGATGACACCTGATACCGCTTGAGGGTCATCCCGAGGGGATTGCGGATCTGGATCTCGTTCGGTTCGATCTTGGCCATCGGGTTGACCAGCATCAGCACACCCAGAGCGGCCAGGATGCCGCCCGCAGCGGTGCCGAGACCCTGTTGGGTGAGGAGGGAGGTCACCGCGAGCAGCACGCCGATCACCAGCTCGGCGATCGCGAGACCACGGTGATAACGGATCGTCATGGGGGTCATGGCCGACACCCTACGTGGCGCGGTCCGGCGGTGGATGGGGGCTACCATCAGCGACGATGCTCACTGGTCCGTTCGATGAAGTCTCGTCGCTACCCGTCGTGATCCCCGCCGGTCTGGTGCTCTTCGCGGTCCTACTCTGGCGACTACAGGTGAGGCGCCTGCTCTCGGTGCCCCGCGCCTCGGTGGCCGCCGCGCTCGCCGTCTACGCCGCCGGCATCCTCGCGAACACGCTGTTCCCCCTCTACCTGAGCATGCCTCGGAGCGACTCCTGGACGCCGGGTGTCGCCCTTGTCCCGTTCCACGACTACGAGTCGCTGGACGCGCTGACCAATGTCGTCGTGTTCCTTCCCCTCGGGATGCTCATCCCGCTGCTGCTCGCACGCCCGTCGTGGTGGAGAGTCCTGGCCTCGGTGATGGCGGTCAGCCTCGCGATCGAGGTGTCGCAGCTCGCGGCGCAGGGACTCTTCGCCGGCGGACACATCGCCGATGTCGACGACTTCATCTTCAACACCGTCGGGGGTGCACTCGGGTACGGACTCATCGTGATCCTGACGGCGTTCCCACGCACCCGATCCGTCGTCGACCGTTTCCGCTGGACACAGCCGTGCGACGTGGGACAACTGTCATAGTGTTGGCGATGCTGTCCTGAACCGGTGAGCGGTTCAGATCCAAGGGGGTAGGACATGAACACGGACCGGCAGGTCGCCCGACGCACCGTGCTGCTGGGCGGTGTCGGCGCGGCGGGGCTCGCTCTCGCCGGATGCTTCGGCGGGCGCAGCGACACAGCCGCGGTGCAAGAGGCGTTGCAGGAGGCCGTCGAGAGCCTGTCCGAGTACGTAGCGGGAACGATTCAGTACCAGGACGGGTTCTCGCAGGGGACGGTGATGTCGGGAAATATCGTCGTCGGCACGAGCACCCGCGCCGAGACCGAGCGGGCCCTCGAACGCGTCCACGAGACGCTGCTCCGCGCCTACCTCCAGCAGTCGAACGTGAGGAACGCGAGCGTGAAGTTCCGCGCCTACCCGCCGGACCGCGAGGACGAGGTCGTGACCTCGGCCGATATCGCGGCGCCCCCGGGCGAGGTATCCGTGGACACCGACGACCTCATCGAGCAGTTCGACATCGGATAGGGACACAGATGACGACCCGACATGCCTTCGCGCCATCGGCATAGGCTGGGCTGCCATGGCGAAGGAACGTCCTGACGACGGCTTGCTGCTGGCTCTGGACCGCGGCGAACGCGTCATCATCTCGACGTCGCGTCGGCGGATCCTGTTCATCCTCACCGTCGCGGTGACGCTCGGCGTACTACTCGCCGTCCTTCTCGCACTCGTCGTCCGCGGCTCCATCGAACAGCACGGCGACTGGCTGCTCATCGCGACGAGCCTGCGTGTGTGGGCGATTGCCGCCGTGATGCTCGCGTGCTTGGTCCTCGCCCCCGTGGGCACCGTCCTGCGGCTGCGGAGGTCGGAGGCCCTGGTGCTCAGCCGCGACGGCATCGCCCTGGAGCAGCGTGGTCATCTCCTGCCGGCGACTGTCGTCACCTGGTCCGATATCGAGGGGATCGAATTGGACAACCTAAGACCCGGCGCCCCACGTTTCGTCACCTATCGGCTCACGGAGGAAGCCGCAGCTCGCCGCGGTATGACCCGCCCCCACCAGCGACGACGCTATCTCCCGAAGCAGCTCGAGCTCACCCAGCGCGAGCTTCATCCACTGCTCGTCGCCGCGCACGAGCGTTACGGGCAGCCCCGCGGCACCGCGGGGCCCAGGCGGCAGAGAAGGCCCTTCCACCGGCACGGATGAACGACGGATCGCCGTATCCCCTTCGACGGATATCGTCAGTGGCTGGTAGTGCAGCCATCGATGACCTTGGACTTCTTCACCGTTCCTCGGGCACCAGCGCCGCGGCGACGTCCTCGGCAGGCAGCAGCAGGCGCGCGACCTCTGCCCGGTCGGCGTCATCGATCTCGTCCTCCCACAAGTCGGTGAGCAGGCTGCGCACAACACCGGCGAACTCGGGCCAGAGTGTCCACGGCTCGTCTTCCTCCGCGTCCCACTCGAGGAAGGTGCCGTCTGCTGCGGAGAACACCGTCGTGGTGCCGCAGGTCCACAGCGGCACCAGACCTGCGCGGCCGGACATGAGGACGACCGCCCATGCTGGGCCGCGCGGTGAGGGTTCGACCGATTCTGCACGGTACCCGAGCGCCGGGTGCAGCGCGGCACCCCCGTAGGTAGCGATCGTGACGACGGACTCGGGCAACCCGCGGGCACGGATACGCTCGGTGAGATCGTCATCCGTCATCGCAGTCGCCTCCGAATCGGCGATCGGAGTCGTGTCCGGACCATGTCGGCGATCCGCTCGGCATCGGGTGGACGATCAGGACTCGGCGTAGACGCCCAAGCGGTTCCCGCTCGGATCGGTGAACTCGAACCGCCGCCCACCGGGGAAGTCGTAGGGTCCCGCGACGATGCTCCCACCGGAGTTGCGCACCGCCTCGACGCTGGCGTCCAGGTCTTCGGAGAAGAGGAGCACGAGAGGGCCATCCCCGCCGGGTGCCGAACCGGGGCTCAAACCGCCGATCTCACCGTCGCCATCGGGTGACCTGATGCCGCTGTACGCCGGACCGTAGTCGTTGAACTCCCACCCGAAGGCCGCCTCGTAGAAGGCGCGGGTGGCGGCGAGATCCGTGACCCCGAACTCGACATAGCTGATCGCATGATGCGCTGGTCGAGACATGCCGACACCCCTTCTGGAGAACTCCTGTCCTGAGGGTACCGGCATCGATCGTGCCCCTCGAGGACCACGAGGCCGGCAGACCGGCTCAGACGTTGAAGCGGAACTCCACCTGGTAGCGACTTACCTGCTCAGAAAGACGGACGATACGAGGAACACAGTCTGGCTTGCATCGGGAGAACGATCATCATCGGGCGCTTCGCCGTTATGCGAGAGCGTGGGTGCTGATGCGATCCAGATCTTTGTGAGAGAAACGACCACCGGCCAGCGCGTTGGAGCAGACGTCAAACCCGGCCCGACCGGTCGGGGTGATCCTCGAGGCCAAGGGTTTCAGACTGCCAAAGCCAAAGATTGAAGTCGACGACGGCAGGAGCTCGGAGCGTGATCTCGGCACCGAGCCAAGACCGGCGATTAAACCTCCTCCTCGCTATCCTCCGATGCCATTGCGGCTGTTGAAATGAAAAGGTGGTGCTTGTCGTCTGATTCGAGGTAAGTGATGAGATGCTCGCGCAGCGCATCCATCCCCTCGTAATAAGTGCGGAACGGCTCCGAGCGGCTCAACGCAATGTCCTCGCTCGACGGAACTGGGAGCACGATCTCGCGGTATCGGGTCCCGACATCCTCACGATTCGTCTGCATGAAGACGACTCGTTCCCACTGCCGACGTACAGCCTTGAGTGTCAGCGCCCACAGGAGATAGAAGTTGTCGAAGGGGGCTTCGGCGGTCGCCCGGAGGATCAGCATCTCCTTGGTGAGTACGACATGCTCCTGCCCCGGCATAAGCACCGCGAACTCGCCGATGTTCTTACTGGTGCGGATCGGCGTGATCAGGTCCCACTGCTTCAAACCGGACTCACCACCCCTCCAGAACCGGCGCGCCACGACGTCGCTGACCCGATTGGTCGGGTTGATGTTGATCTGCCCGGCACGGATATCGGACACCTTGATGTAGGGGACGGTCCCGCGACGCAAATCCGCGGAAGGACTGCCGTGCCCTCCTTGAGTCGTCACCCAGCCCTTCTTGACCAGTTCCTCGATGGTGAGGGCGTCGAAGTCCTTCATCTCGGGGCGATTCATCATCGCCTCGAAGTCGGTCATCGGACGCGCGTCGAAGTACGCCGGCACCGCCATCAGGCGGTCGGTGAGATCTTCGGATCCGATCCAGCGGCCGGTCTCAGTGATCTCACCCGACTCGAGGCTCCTCACGTCGTCGAGGAGTTTGTCGTCAACGACGCCGGTACGCTCTCCCGTCGCCTCATCGACGACGTAGAGCTCCTCGCCGTCCTTATTGATCCCGACCGTCGGCGCGTACGAGACGAAGACCTGGCCCTCGGTGAACCATGCAGGCTTATGAACCATCCGCGATCACTTCTTCTCGAACACGTAGAGGTTGGTCTTGGCGCGGCAGAAGCCCTGGAAGGCCTCCATCGGGATGTTGAACACGCCGCGAAGCGTGAACCGCGACTCCAGCCAATCTGGCAACCAGCGGTACGTGGAGGAGAAGAAGTACGTCTCCGGAAGGATGATCCCCAGACGTCCTCCACTCGCCAGAAGGCGATAGGCACGCTCCAGGAAGATCAGCCCGATCTCAAGGTCAACGTACTTACCTTTGGCCTGCTTGGCGATCGTGTAGCCGTTCGCCCGCGAGTCCGCGGCACTCACCTTGAGGTTCTTGCCGAACGGCGGGTTCGTCACGACGACGGTGAATGACCCGTCCTTCAGCGGAGTCTCGAGGTACGGATAGTCCGACCTCCAACGATTCTCGCGGATCGAGTCACCCGCGTGGATGTTGACGGAGCCGTCCCCGAGGCTGACCATCAACGCGCGAGTGAGCTTGACGTTGATCGAGTCCTTGTCGACGCCGAACACCTGCCTATGCGCCCACGTACGCGCCTGTGCCTCGGCGCGGGGCCCACTTCCTTTCGCGCGGATCGAGAGGAACGCCTCGACCAGGAATCCACCGGTGCCGCAGGCAGGGTCGATGATCTTGTCGGTGGGCTGAATGTCGAGAGCCTCGATACTGGCCTCGATGACGCGGGCAGGGGTGAAGTACTGTCCCTCGCCCGCCTTGAGGTTGGCACGCCGGAACACCTGGAAGGCCGAGGAGATCGCCTCCGGTCGCACAGCGAGGAGGTTGAGCGCAGACAGTTCGAAGACGATCTCGGCGATTGTGTCATCGTCGAGGATGAGGTCTGTGTTGTCGTCCTCAGCAAAGATCTCAGGACGCAGCTTCTTGAGTGCCGTGAACTCCTGGCGCATCTTGCGCGCCGTGTATGCGCTACCGGCATCGCTGAGCTGGAAAGCGAGTGGCTTCTTGTCGTCGTACTCGCCGTTGGTGTCGGACTCCAGCTTCATCAGCAACAGGTTGCACAGCTGATCGAGCTGCACGTCCGACCGCGTTGCACGACTGTCCCGCGCCACGACGACGTCGAGGAGACGCTTGAAGACCGAGCGCAGCTGTCCGTTCTGCGGTACGCGCATGTCTTTAAACGTGAGCGGTTGCTTCGAGGCCTTGGTGAGGTCCTCGCCGGGCTGCGGCACGCCGCGCCCCTTAACGTGAAGGAAGCCACCGTCGGGCAGCTTGTAGACGCGGACATCATCGGTGCCGTTCGTCCAGAAGCCCATGCGGGCACGGGGCTCACGCGCGAGGTAGGTCTCGAGCTGCGACACGCCGCCCTGGAGATCCGGGGCTTTGAACTCGCAGATGATGAGGGCGTGCTCCCACGAGCCCACTGTGCTTGCGTCTTCGAAGATCGCAAGGTCGACGGGCCAGGAGGCGAATGAGCGGCCCGCTTCACGACCGGCGGCATCGTGCGGCGACTTGGGGACCCTCCACTCGGGCTCCCATTGCAACTGCGCTCGATCCCAGCCAACCTGAACGAGTGCCTCGATCGTGGGGAGGCGAACCCGCTGGTGCTCGGGACCGCCCAGCCTTCCCTCGGTCACTTCTTACCGCTCCCAGACGTTCCTCCGTGACGGAACTCCACCACGTCTCCATCGGACATGATGTAGTCCTTGCCCTCCATGCGGACCTTGCCGGCGGCCTTGGCCGCGTTCATGGAGCCGGCCTCAACGAGGTCGTCGAAGGACACGATCTCGGCCTTGATGAAGCCCCGCTGGAAGTCGGTGTGGATGACACCGGCCGCCTCGGGGGCCGTCGCGCCCTTCTTGATCGTCCACGCGCGGGCCTCCTTCGGCCCGGCCGTGAGGTAGGTCTGCAGGCCGAGGGTGTCGAAGCCGACGCGAGCGAGAGCGTCGAGCCCCGGCTCGTCCACGCCCATCTCGGCGAGCAGCTCGGCGCGCATCTCCTCGGCCTCCTCGTCATCGCCCAGGCCGGCGAGCTCGGACTCGGCGAGCGCATCGAGGAAGATCGCCTCCGCGGGCGCGACGATATCGCGCATCTTCGCCTTCAGGTCCTCATCGGCCAGTTCGTCGGCATCGCAGTTGAAGACGTAGAGGAAGCGCTTGGCCGTCATCAGGTGCAGATCACGCAGGGCCTCCAGGTCGAGTCCGGCCGCGAACACGCCGTCCCCGGCCTCGAGCACCCCCTGCGCCTTGCGGGCCTCATCGAGCTGGGGCACGAGCGACTTGTCCTTGCGCGACTCCTTCTCCAGCCGGGTGATCGCCTTCTCGACCGTCTGCAGGTCGGCGAGGATCAGCTCGGTGGAGATCGTGCCGATATCGCTGCTCGGATTGACCTCGCCGTCGACATGGGTGACGTCCTCGTCGCGGAAGACGCGGGTCACCTGGCAGATCGCATCCGACTCCCGGATATGCGAGAGGAAGGCGTTCCCCATGCCCTCGCCCTCGGACGCGCCGCGCACGATGCCGGCGATGTCCACGAACTGCACCGTCGCGGGCAGGATCTTGGCCGAGCCGAAGATCTCGGCGAGCTTCTCCAGCCGCGAGTCGGGGACGCCGACGACGCCGACATTGGGCTCGATCGTCGCGAACGGGTAGTTCGCCGCGAGGACGTCGTTCTTGGTCAGGGCGTTGAAGAGGGTCGACTTGCCCGCATTGGGGAGTCCGACGATGCCGATGGTGAGTGCCACGGGGCACTAGCCTACTGGTCGCTCCCCCGCTCCCGGGGCGCGGCGAGCACGAACGCCCTGGTCGTGGCGTCGTACCAGTCGTCGCGCAGGCCGAGGTCGGTCATCCCGAGGCGCCGGCACACCGCCTGCGACCGCACGTTGTCGGGATCCGTGACCGCGCGCAGCTCCGGGAAACCGGCCGTGAATCCGCGGTGCACGAGCGCTCGGGCGGCCTCGGTCGCGTACCCCAGGCCCCAGGCATCCGGATGGAGATGCCAGCCGATCTCGACCTCATCGCGCGCACCTCCCCTGCTCGACGGCAGCGGAACCAGCAAGGCCATGCCGACGAGCACGCCGCCGACCTCGATCCCGAAGACCCCGCAGGCCGGATGGTCGCCGGCACGGGACGGCTGCGCCTCGATGCGTTCGAGGGCCTGCGAGCGGTCGGTCATCGGCTCGCCCGAGCCGCTCCATCGAGCCACCTCCGGCCGCGAGAACAGGTCGAAGACGAAGTCCGCATCGGCGGGGGTCATCGGGCGCAGCACGAGCCGCTCGGTCCTGATCGTGGCGTCCACGGCTCGTACTCTACGAGGGTGAGCGAACGATGAGCGACGACCTGGTGGCGCGGTTGCGGGCCGCCGGCTGCGTCTTCGCCGAGGACGAGGCTGCGGCGCTCCGCTCGCGCTTCGACGGCACCGCGCTGGAGAGCGCCGCGCGACAGCGCATCGATGGCACCCCGCTCGAACAGATCCTCGGTTTCGCCGACATCGGGGGCGTGCGTGTCGATCTCGCCTCCGGTGTCTTCGTGCCCCGGCAACGTGCCGAGGCCATCGCCGAGCTGGCGGTGGAGCGCCGCCCCGATGCCCGCCGCGTCGCCGATCTCGGCTGCGGAGCGGGCGCGCTCGCCGCGATGCTCTCCCAACGCCTTCCCGCCGCCCGCGTCATCGGCACCGAGATCGACTCCGAGGCGCTCGTCTGCGCGCGGCGGTCAGCCGGCCGTCACGGCTTCGAGGTGGCCCGGGGCTCCTGGTGGTCGCCGCTGCCTCCCGAGTGGCGTGGGGCGGTCGACCTCGCCGTCGCCTATCTTCCGCATGTGCCGACCGACGAGCTCGACCGCATCCATCCGGACTTCCACGCCCACGAGCCCCTGGCCTCCGTCGACGGTGGCCCCGATGGGCTCGACCACTGGCGCGTCGTCGCCGCCGAGGCGGTCGGATGGCTCGCCCCCGGCGGGCTGTTCGTGACCCTCGTGGCGGACGCGCAGCTGGAGGAGGCGGAACGCATCGGCCAGGGTGCCGGGTTGTGCACCGCATCCCTGCCGAGCGATGACGACCGGCTGCTGCTCGCCGTCGCGGCGAATCGCTGACGCCCCTCGTCCCTCCCGTTCGACCCATGGACGCCCTCCTCGCACGACCGGAGTGATGCGAGGATGAGCCCATGAGCGTCATCAAGATCAATGCGATCACCGTTCCCAAGGACAGCGGCGACGAGCTCGCCCACCGCTTCGCCCAGCGCGCCGGCGCTGTGGACGGGCAGGAGGGCTTCGAGGGCTTCGAGCTGCTGAAGCCGACCGATGACCGCGAGCAGTGGCTCGTCGTCACCCGCTGGCGCGACGAGGAGTCGTTCCAGGCCTGGATGAACTCCGCCGCCTTCGGCCACGGCCACCGCTCGGAGAGCGAGCGCGAGGGCGGCGAGGCCAAGAAGCCCGTCAGCACCCACAGCGAGCTCTGGTCCTACGAGGTCGCCGGCGGCTCCGGGAACTGAATCCCCCGGCCCTCGCCCCGACGGTGGGGGTGGACCATCAACCGCATCGGCCGCATGCCACTCGGTCGCGGTGGACCATCAACCGCATCGGCAAGGTCGGGCGTTGATGACGTACCGCCGCGCGCTGCGTGAGGTTGATGGGCTACCGCCACCGCGCGGGTGACGGGCGGCCTACGCCGTTTTGTCGGTGGGTGAGGCCAGAGTGGGGATATGGACGCCTTCGCCCTGCTGATCGTCGCTCTGCTCGCCCTGGCCCTCGGCTTCGTGGCCGGACAGCTCACTGCCGGGCGCCGCGCGCCCGCCGTCGCGGCTGACCCGGACGCGGCCCGGGCCGCGATGGAGCCCGTGGCCCGCAGTCTCGAGCTGTTCGACTCCCGGCTGCGCGGCCTGGAGTCCCAAGGCACAGCCTGGCAGGCGCAGTTGCGCGAGCAGGTCGACTCGGTGCGCTTCACCAGCGAGCAGCTGCGCCGCGAGACGGCCGCGCTGTCCACGGCCCTGCGTCGTCCGCAGGTGCGCGGACGCTGGGGTGAGATGCACCTGCGTCGCACCGCCGAGCTGGCCGGCATGGTCGAGCACTGCGACTTCGACCTCCAAGTGAGCACCAACAGCGACGACGGCCGGCTGCGTCCCGATATGCTCGTCCACCTCGCCGGGGGCAAATCGGTCGTGGTCGACGCCAAGGTCCCGCTCGATGCCTATCTCGACGTCGCCCACGCCGAGGACGACGACGAAGCCGCGGCCCATCTGCGCCGCCACGCGCGCCAGGTTCGCGCCCACGTCGATCAGCTCGCCGGCAAGACCTATTGGCGGCAGTTCTCCAATACCCCCGAGTTCGTGGTGCTCTTCGTCCCCGGCGAATCCTTCCTCTCGGCCGCGCTGGAGGCCGATGAGGCGCTCTTGGAGTACGCGGCCGCCAAACACGTCATCCTCGCCACCCCCACCACGCTGGTCGCGCTGCTGCGCACGGTGGCCTTCGCGTGGACCCAGGAACAGCTCGCCGACAACGCCCGAGCGATCCACCAGGCAGCGCGCGAGCTGTACGAACGGCTCGGCACCGCCGCCGGGCATCTGGACAAGGTCGGCGGCGCCCTCGACAAGGCGGTCCGCTCCTATAACGACGCCATCGCCTCGGTCGAGTCGAGGGTCCTGGTCAGCGCCCGCCGCCTGCACGACCTCCAGGTGAGCGACACGCCGCTCGATCCGCCGCGATTGATCGACACGACACCACGCCAGATGACCGCCCCGGAGCTCACGGATCGGTTAACGTCATGACCATGGCCCCGGCGCTGCTGCGCGCACCACGCAACCTGGCGAGTCACGACCTGACCGCCCGGCAGGCCATCGTGCTGGCCATCGCCGCCCTCGCGGTCGTCATCTCCCTGGATCTTCTCGACCATCGTCTCGGGCTGCCGTTCTCCCTCGGCTTCGTACTGATCGTCGCGACCCTCCCGCTCGCGGTGCGGCCCGACGCCTTCTTCGCCGCCGGCGTCGCCCCTCCCGTGCTCTTCGCCGCGGCGATGCTGCTGGTCTCCGCCTTCTTCGGCTCCGCCCTGATCCTCGACGGCACCCCCGATGATGTGGGCATCCTGGGCCGCGCCCTCTCGGGCACGATCGCCTTCGGCGTGCCCCTGCTCATCGGGCATGCGCTGGCGCTGTCGATCATCGTCGCCCGCATCGTCAACAGCCCGGCGCCGACTCGCTGACCTCGACAGATCGCTCCGGTGGTGGAAGATCGCTCCTCCTGAAAGGCTGGGGCTTCCCCCACGAAACCGCCATCGAGGAGCTGATGCATGACCGACGAGACCGCACGTGGCGTCAACGTCCTGGTCGTCGCCGACCCGGGACTGCCGAGCCGCCGTGTGAACTCGATCAACGATGACCTCCAGGAGCAGCTCGAGAAGACGTTCAGTCCGCCGGTCCAGCTGCACACGCAGACCGAGGTCATCCGCATCCGCCCCGACAACACCCTGGACATCGGCGTCGCGAGCCGCATCGCCGAGGAGTACGACCGCATCGACGTCGTCCTCCTCCTCACCGAGATCCCCCGCCATCACGGCAAGCGACCGCTGATCGCCGAGATCTTCCCCGAGGAGAAGGTCGGCATCATCTCCTGCCCCACCCTGGGGGCGGTCGCCACCAAAGGACGCATCCTCACCGTCTTCATGGCCTGCGCGCTCCGGCTGATGCCCGTCGCGGACGACCTCGATCTGAACGCCCATTCCCTGCGGTGGAGCAGGTGGAGCGATCCCCTCGACGACACCGGCCATCGCCAGCTCACCTCCAACCGCATGGCGGGAGGGTTCCGGTCGGTGCTCGGGATGACCATGGCCAATGACCCCTGGCGCACGGCGCCCCGGCTCTCCAGCGCCCTGGCGGCCGCCTCCGCCACCGGAGCCTTCGGCATCTTCTACAACTCGATCTGGCAGATGTCGAACTACCTGTCGACCACGCGGCTGCTGCTGATCGGCCTGCTGGCGATGGCCGCGATGGTGTTCTGGCTGATCGTCAGCAACCGGCTATGGGACACGCCCATCAAGGAACGCCTGTCGACCGTCGTCCTGCTCTACAACCTCTCGACCATCGCGACGCTGTTCCTCTGCGTATTGGCTCTCTACGTCACGCTGGTCGTCCTGATCCTGTTGACCAGTCTCGTGGTCATCGATCCGGAGTTCATGAGCATGATCCTCGACCAGGACGCGAGCTTCGTGAACTACCTGGACATCGCCTGGCTCAGCGCCGCCATGGGAGTCGTCGCCGGCGCGCTCGGGTCGAGCTTCGACTCGCAGACCGACATGCGCCGGCTGACCCACGGCCAGCGCGAGCGCCAGCGCCAGTACAGCGAGGACGACGACGGTTCCGATCAGGACACCACCTCGTCCTGATCGGTCAGCTCTGGCCGGCGGCCTTCAGGTCGCGGCGGAGCTCCGGCGGCAGCGCGAACATCAGCGACTCCTCGGCGGTGCGGATCGCCCGGGCGTCGCCGATGCCACGCTCGGCGAGGTAGCCGAGGACATCCTGGACGAGATCATCGGGCACCGAGGCACCGGACGTGACGCCGACGGTGCTCACGCCCTCGAGCCAGGCATCGTCGATCTCGCTGATGTCGTCGATGCGGTAGGCGGCGCGCGCCCCGCCTTCGAGGGCCACCTCCACCAGCCGCACGGAGTTCGATGAGTTCGCCGACCCCACCACGATCACCAGCTCGGCATCCTTGGCGATCTCCTTGACCGCGACCTGCCGATTCTGCGTGGCATAGCAGATGTCGTCGCTCGGCGGATCCTCCAGCTGCGGGAACTTCTCGCGCAGCCGACGGACCGTCTCCATCGTCTCGTCGACGCTCAGCGTGGTCTGCGAGAGCCACGACAGCCGGGTGCCCTCCGGGAACTCCAGGGCATCGACGTCATCGGGGTGCTCCACGAGCGTGATGTGCTCCGGCGCCTCGCCCGCCGTGCCCTCGACCTCCTCGTGACCCGCATGTCCGATCAGCAGGATGCGGTAGTCGTCCTTGGCGAAGCGCTTGGCCTCATGGTGGACCTTGGTGACCAGAGGGCAGGTGGCGTCGATGGTCTTGAGATCGCGTTCGGCGGCCTGCGCGTGCACCGCCGGCGACACGCCGTGCGCGGAGAACACCACGGTGGACCCCGCAGGCACTTCGTCGAGCTCCTCGACGAAGATCGCGCCCCGCGCGGCGAGGTTCTGCACCACGTGCTTGTTGTGCACGATCTGCTTGCGCACGTAGACCGGCGCACCGTACAGATCGAGCGCCTTCTCGACCGTGATCACGGCGCGGTCCACTCCTGCGCAGTAGCCGCGCGGGTCGGCCAGGAGGACCGAGCCGCCCACCGAGGGCATGCCGAGTTCGACCGAGGACGTCATACGCGCCATCCTAACGTCCCGCGAAACCGCCGGCGGCTCTGTCGGTCGCGCTGGGTAGGGTCGCTCCATGGCCCTGGAGACGAGCCCGGACGCACCGGCACCGCTGCGCCAGATCTCCGGCCTGCTCGGGAGCTACATCAGCCGCCTCGGTGCCGTCTGGGTCGAAGGCGAGATCGCCCAGCTCAACCGGCGCCGCGGGGTCTGCTTCCTCACGCTGCGCGATCTCGAGGCCACCATGAGCATCCAGGCCACCTGCCACGTCAGCGTCCTCGACTCCTGTCCCGCACCCATCACGGAGGGCGCGCGTGTCATCGTCCACGCCAAGCCGGACTTCTACCAGCCCAGCGGCCGGCTCTCGCTGGCGATCCGGGAGATCCGTCCGGCCGGCGAGGGCGAGCTGCTCGCTCAGCTCGAACGCCGCAAGCAGCTGCTCGCGGCCGAGGGGCTGTTCGACCCCCGGCTCAAGCGGGCGCTGCCGCTGCTCCCCGGCGGCATCGGGCTCATCACCGGCAAGGCGTCCGCAGCCGAACGCGATGTCGTGGAGAACGTGCGCCTGCGGTGGGCCTCCGCCCCGCTGCACGTGCGCCATGCCCTGATGCAGGGTCCGCAGAGCGCCGCGCAGGTCATCAAGGAGCTGCAGGCGCTCGACGCCGATCCGGCGATCGATCTCATCGTCATCGCCCGCGGCGGCGGCAGCGTCGAGGACCTGCTCCCCTTCTCCGATGAGTCGCTGATCCGCGCGGTGCACGCCGCCACCACCCCGGTGGTCAGCGCGATCGGGCACGAGCCCGACACCCCGCTGCTCGACCTCGTCGCCGATCTGCGCGCCTCCACTCCCACCGATGCGGCCAAGCGGATCGTGCCCGATGTCGGCGAGGAGCTGACCGGACTCGCCCAGATGCGGGCCCGCGGGCGGCAGGCGCTGCGCACCTTCATCGAACGCGAGGCCCACTCGCTCGCCGTCCTGCGCACCCGACCGGTCCTGGCGACCCCCACCACCGTCGTCGACGTCCAGCAGGCGGTCGTCGATCAGCACCGCGAACGTGCCCTGCGCGCCGTCGGCGCTCGGCTCGACCGCGCACACGACGAGATCGGCCACCACCTGGCCCGGGTTCGTGCGCTGTCGCCGTTGAACACCCTGCAGCGCGGCTATGCGGTGGCGCTCGGCGACGACGGCCATCCGGTCACCCGTACCGAGCAGGTCGCGGCCGGCGATCCGCTGACCATTCATCTCACCGACGGGCTGCTCACCGCCCGTGTCGAGTCCATCGAGGAGCACCACCATGAGCACTGACGCGCTGCCGGGCACCGGCCCGGAGCTGAGCTATGAGCAGGCCCGCGACGAGCTCATCGCGATCGTCCAGCGACTCGAGACCGGAGGCACGACCCTCGAGGAGTCGCTGGCGCTCTGGGAGCGCGGCGAGGAGCTGGCCGAGATCTGCCAGACCTGGCTCGACGGCGCCCGTCAGCGGCTCTCGTCGGCCGAGGAGAGCTCGGAGAGCCGCACCAACGACGACACATAGTCGCGGGTGATGTCCTCGGAGGTCGTCGAGGTCACCACGGTGGTGACCTCACCCTCGGTGCTGGCATAGACGAGCTCGCCGCCTGACTCCCCCACCTGCCAGGTCACGTCGCCCACCGACTCCTCGCGGGTCTCGCCGTCGATCGCCCCGTCGAGGGCCTCGCCCTCGCCGTCGCGCAGCTGACGGATGCCGATGAACTCGTCGTCATCGGTCACGACGCCCATCTCCCAGGTCGTCGCGTCGATCCGCGCCGAGTTGGCCATCCAGTCCTCGGGCAGCCGCTCGGGCACCCACGGATCGAAGCCGGCCGTGGGCTCGACGCCCTCGGCCGCCGTGAGGTAGTCCACCTCCGAGACGGGACGGTCCGGTTCGACGGTGAAGAAGATCCGTCCCAGCACGAACACCACGAGCACGCCTGCGGTCAGCAGCAGCACGCTGCGCAGGACATCGCTCATCTTGGCGTTGGCACCGCCGTAGCCGCTCATCGTTCTCCTGGATCACGTTGCCGGAACGATCGCCAGCCTAGCGACCGGGCAGAGCGGAGCCCCGGGCTACTAGGATGCCGGTGTGGAGATTCTCAAGCCCGCCGCCGATGCCCCTGACCGCAACCTCGCGCTGGACCTGGTCCGGGTGACGGAGGCCGGCGCCCTCGCCGCCGGCCGCTGGGTGGGGCGTGGCGACAAGAACGGAGCCGACGGAGTCGCCGTCAACGCGATGCGCAGCCTGGTCAACACCGTCGCGATGGACGGCGTCGTCGTGATCGGCGAGGGCGAGAAGGACAACGCCCCCATGCTGTACAACGGCGAGCACGTCGGCGACCGCACCGGCCCGGAGTGCGACGTGGCCGTCGACCCGATCGACGGCACCACGCTGACGGCCAAGAGCATGCCCAATGCCATCTCCGTCATGGCCGTCGCGCCCCGCGGAGCCATGTACGACCCGTCCGCGGTCTTCTACATGGAGAAGCTCGTCACCGGCCCGGAGGCCGCCGACTCGGTCGACATCCGGCTGCCCGTCTCGGAGAACATCGCGATCGTCGCCAAGGCCAAGGGCGTGCAGATCGCCGACGTGACCGTCTGCCTGCTCGACCGCCCCCGCCACCAGCACCTCGTCGACGAGATCCGCGCCACCGGCGCCCGCATCAAGTTCATCACCGACGGTGACATCGCCGGCGGCATCATGGCCGCCCGCCCGGCCACCGGCGTCGATCTGCTGGTCGGCATCGGCGGCACCCCCGAGGGCATCATCACCGCCTGCGCGATGAAGTCGATCGGCGGCGTCATCCAGGGCCGCCTCACCCCGAAGGACGACGAGGAGCGTCAGCAGGCCCTCGATGCGGGACACGATCTCGACCGGGTCCTCTCCACCGATGACCTCGTCAGCGCGGACGACTGCTTCTTCGTGGCCACCGGCATCACCGACGGTGAGCTCATGCAGGGCGTCCGTTACGCCGGACCGGTCGCGTACACCGAGTCGATCGTCATGCGCTCCCGCTCGGGCACGGTCCGCAAGATCTTCAGCGAGCACCGGCTGAGCAAGCTGCGCGCCTATTCGGCGGTCGACTACGACCAGTGAGCTCGATGGCCTCGTCTCGCGAACGGTTCGCGCAGCTCGATTCCGGGCTGACGCTGTGTTTCGAGAGCTGGGGCGATGACGGCGATCCGACGATCCTGCTCATCATGGGCCTCGGATCGCCCAGGCACCTGTGGCCCGACCCCTTCTGCGAGCAGCTCGTCGAGCGCGGCTATCGCGTGGTGCGGTACGACCATCGCGACACCGGACGGTCCACGAGCCTGAGCCGGCACCCCGTGAACCGGCTCGACATCGTGCGGGCCGCGATCGGCTTCCGCCGGCATGTGCCCTACGGGCTGAGCGATCTCGCCGCCGACGCGGCCGGCCTGCTCGACCGGCTCGGCGTCGACTCCGCCCACATCGTCGGAGCCTCGATGGGCGGGATGGTCGCCCAGACCCTCGCCATCGAGCATCCCGACCGGGTCAGCTCGCTGACCTCGATCATGTCCACCAGCGGATCGCGCCTGGCCGGCTGGATCGATCCACGGCTCATCCCGATGATGCTGCGCCCCGGAGCCGACAGCCGTGACGAGTTCATCGCGGGGCAGCTCGCCGCGAGTCGCGCGATCGGCTCCCCGGCGTTCCCTGCCGATCCCGACGTCGTCCGCGCCACCGCCGAGCTGACCTACGACCGCGGCTGGACCTCCGCGGGCGTCACCCGCCATCTCCTCGCGATCCTCACCCAGCGCGATCGGCGGAAGGCACTGCGGGCGGTGGACGTGCCGGCGATGGTCGTGCACGGCACGCGTGACCGCATGGTGCATCCCTCCGGAGGCACCTCCACGGCTCGGGCACTCCCCCAGGCCGAGCTGCTGAAGATCGCCGGCATGGGCCACGATCTCCCGGACGCCGTCCAGCCGGCGATCGTCGACGCGATCGACCGCACCGCACGACGGACATGACCGCCCACCTGCGCCGCCGCCCCGACGGTGCCTTGGAACTGCGGGTCAACGGGGTCTTCGTGATGGACGATGTCGAGACCAGCTCGGAGCAGCTACTCGCCCAGACGGTGCTCGAGCTCGGGGCGCGCGAGGTCCTCGTCGGGGGACTCGGCCTGGGCTTCACGCTGCGCGCCCTGCTCGACGGCGGTGCCGAACGGGTGATCGTGGCCGAGGTGGAGCCCGAGGTCGTGCGATGGTTCACCGATGGCACCATCCCGGGCGGCCGTGAGCTGACGGCCGATCCGCGCACCGCCGTCGAGACCGGGGATGTCCGCGACATCGTGGTCGCGCAACCCTCTTCGAGCCTCGACGCGATCGTGCTCGATGTCGACAACGGGCCGGACTTCCTCGTCCACGATGCCAACGCACGGGTCTACGAGGCGGACTTCATCGGGCGGTGCGCCACCCGGCTGCGCCCTGCCGGTCAGCTGTGCGTGTGGTCGATGGCCGACTCGTCCGCCGTGCGCGACCGGTTGCGCGAGCACTTCGAGCAGGTCGACGCGCACGAGGTGCCGGTCACGCTGCAGGGACGCCGGGAGTCGTACTGGGTGCTTCGAGGCTCGCGGCCACGCTGACCAAGGTCTCGCGGCAGGCGACGATCGCGGGGCTCTGCGTCACCGAGGGTCGCGTCGCGGTGAAGACCTGGCGGCGCGGGTCGCCATCCAGGGCATGCAGGCGGACCTCCGCCTCCCGCCCGAGCCACATCAGGTCGGGGATGAGGGCCACGGCGATCCCCGCCTCGACCAGGTCGATCTGCGCCTGGAGATCGGGCGTCTCGTAGCGCACATCGGGCTCGAAGCCCGACACCCGGCACAGCTGCTCGGCCCAGTGCCGCGAGGCGACGTCATCGGGCTCCATCGTCCAGGGGGCCGCGGCCGCCTCCTCGACCGTCGTGATCTCCGCGAGCGGGCCGATGGCCGGGGTGGCCAGGCGGATGCGGTCTGCGAACAGCGGCACCCGGTCCAGCTCGGCATGCCACGGTGCGGCGTGACCGGGGTATTGCTCGGCGACGACGAGGTCGACATCGCCGATCGATGTCGCGCCGAGCGCCGCCGCGGGCTCGCGCTGCTGCATCTCGACGCGGACGAAGGGGTGGGAGTCGCGCAGGCTGACGAGCATCCGCGGCATCAACGCCAGCGCGGCGGACTGGAAGATCCCGATGCGCACCGTGCCGACCGCGGCGTCCAGCGACTCCTCCAGCTCCGTCTCCGCCAGCTCGAGCCGGGCGACGATCGCATCCGTGTGGCCGACCAGGATCTCCGCCTGCGGGGTGAGCGCCAGCCGGCGGCCCGCCCGGCGCAGGAGCGGCACCCCGACCTCACGTTCGAGGATGCTCAGCTGCTGCGATACGGACGAGGGCGACTGGTGGAGCGCCGCGGCGACCTCGACGATCGTGCCGCGGTGATGGAGCTCGCGCAGCAGCGCGAGGCGTCGGACATCGAGCATCACAGATCCTTCAGGCCAACCGAACGATACCGATAAGGAAAGATCACTTTACCTGAAGTGTCATGGTTCTCATACTGGTGTCATGTCCGCTCCCCTCCCCCTTGCCGACTCCCTCGCCGATGACGCCGTCGCCCTCGTGCGCACGTGGCTCCAGGCCGCCGAGAAAGAGCCCGTCGATCGCTCCGCCGCCCAGCTCGCGGGCCTGCTGAAGGATCCGCGCGGACTGGACTTCACCGTGGGCTTCATCGACGGCGTCATCCGTCCCGAGGACGAGCGCATCGCCGCGCGGAAGTTCGCCGAGCTCGCCCGCGACGTCCCCGGATTCCTGCAGTGGTACCTCAAGGTGGCCGTCAAGGTGGGGGCCGTCGCCGGACGCGTCGCGCCGAAGCTCGTCATCCCGATCGTGCGTCGCGTGCTGCGCCAGATGGTCGGGCACCTCGTCATCGACGCCCGCGACGAGCAGCTCGGCCAGGCCATCTCCACGATCCGCAAGCCCGGCACCCGCCTGAACATGAACCTGCTCGGCGAGGCCGTCCTCGGAGAGGAGGAGGCCGCCAAGCGCCTGGAGGGCACCCACCGGCTCCTCGCCCGCGAGGACGTCGACTATGTCTCCATCAAGGTCTCGTCGACCGTCGCGCCGCACAATCGCTGGGCCTTCGACGATGCCGCCGACCACATCGTCGAGAGCCTCGTGCCGCTCTACGAGCGTGCCGCGGCCGCGCCCACGCCGAAGTTCATCAACCTGGACATGGAGGAGTACCACGATCTCGACCTGACCATCGAGGTCTTCACCCGCATCCTCGACATGCCGCAGTTCGAGAAGCTGCCGGGGGGCATCGTCCTCCAGGCCTATCTCCCGGACGCGCTCGGCGCCATGCAGCGCGTCCAGGACTGGTCGGCCAAGAGGGTCGCCCGCGGCGGCGCCCCGGTCAAGGTGCGCGTCGTGAAGGGCGCCAATCTGCCGATGGAGCAGGTCGAGGCCTCGCTGCACGGCTGGCCGCTCGCCACCTGGTCGAGCAAGGCCGAGTCCGATGCGAGCTACAAGAGCGTCATCGACTACGCACTCCACCCCGATCGCATCGGACATGTGCGCGTCGGCGTGGCGGGACACAATCTCTTCGACCTCGCCTGGACCTGGCTGCTGGCCGGCGAACGCGGCGTGCGCGAGGGCGTCGACTTCGAGATGCTGCTCGGTATGGCCCCGGGCCAGGCCGCCGCGGTCCGCCGCGACGTGGGCGAGCTGCTGCTCTACACCCCGGTCGTCCATCCGCGCGAGTTCGACGTCGCGATCGCCTATCTGATCCGCCGCCTCGAGGAGGGGGCCAGCTCGGAGAACTTCATGTCGGCGGTCTTCGAGCTCTCGGCCAATGAGGAGTTGTTCAGCCGCGAGGAGCGCCGTTTCCGCACCTCCCTGGGCATGATGTTCACCGAGGCTCCGCTGCCGAACCGTGCCCAGGACCGCCGCGCCGATCCCGAGCCCTTCGGTCCGACCTTCGCCAACACCCCCGACACCGATCCATCGCTCCCGGCCAATCTGGAGTGGGCGCGCGGCATCTTCGCCAAGATCGAGGACTCGACCCTGGGCGACGATCTCGTCGCCGAGCACACCATCGCCCACCCGCGCGATCTCGACGACCAGATCGGCGGCGCCGTCGACGCCACCGCCTCCTGGGGCGCGCTGAGCGGGGCGGAGCGCGCGGACATCCTCGTACGGGCCGCGCACAGCCTGGAGAAGCATCGTGCCCGGCTCTTGGAGGTCATGGCCTCCGAATGCGGCAAGACCCTCGATCAGTCCGACCCGGAGGTCTCCGAGGCGATCGACTTCGCCCTGCACTACGCCGAGCTCGCCCGCGAGCTCGACGCGGTCGACGGCGCGCAGTTCCATCCAGTGGGCCTGACCCTCGTGGTCCCGCCGTGGAACTTCCCCGTCGCGATCCCGGCAGGCTCCACGCTCGCGGCCCTCGCCGCCGGATCCTCGGTCATCATCAAGCCCGCCCCGCAGGCCCGGCGCTGCGGCGCGATCATGGTCCAGGCGCTCTGGGAGGCCGGGGTGCCCCGCGACGTGCTGCGGCTCGTCAATGTCGGCGAGGACCAGCTCGGCCGACAGCTGATCGGCGATCCGCGCGTCGACCGACTCATCCTCACCGGCGCCTTCGAGACGGCCGAGCTCTTCCGCAGCTTCCGCTCCGATCTGCCCCTCTTCGGCGAGACGAGCGGCAAGAACTCGATCATCGTCGCCGAGAGCGCAGACCTGGATCTCGCCGTGAAGGATGTCGTCTACTCCGCCTTCGGGCACGCCGGCCA
This sequence comes from Actinomycetes bacterium, assembly GCA_023417775.1. Lineage (GTDB taxonomy): Bacteria > Actinomycetota > Actinomycetes > Propionibacteriales > Nocardioidaceae > Aeromicrobium. The sequence goes on from JAEZEJ010000006.1 coordinate 37,652, forward strand.
GAAGTGCTCGGCGGCCTCGCTGGTGATCCTCGTCGGCTCGGTGGCGAAGTCGCCGCGCTTCCGTCGTCAGCTGCTCGACGCCGTGCGCTCCCTCAAGGTCGCATGGCCGTCCGACCCCACCACGCAGATGGGCCCGGTCGTCGAGCGCGCCGAGGGCAAGCTGCTGCGCGGTCTGACCAAACTCGGCTCGACCGAGACCTGGCTGGTCCGCCCCGAGCAGCTCGACGAGACCGGACGGCTCTGGAGCCCCGGTGTCCGCGCCGGTGTCGCGGCGG
>JAEZEJ010000013.1 GCA_023417775.1 Actinomycetes bacterium
TCCTTGCCGAGCCCCGCTCCCTTGATCGCCCCCGTGATCGCGAGCATCTCGCGCATGCCCGGCCCGCCCTTGGGGCCCTCGTACCGGATCACGACGCCGTCGCCCGCCTGGATGGTGCCGTCCTCGAGCGCGTCGAGCGCCGCCCGCTCGCGCTCGAACACCCGCGCGGTGCCCTCGAAGACGTCCGAGTCGAAGCCGGTGGACTTCACGACGGCCCCCTCGGGGGCGAGCGAGCCCGAGAGGATCGTGATGCCCCCCGTGCGGTGGATCGGGTCGTCGAGCGCCCGCAGGATCTTCCCGTCCGGGTCCGGCGGCGCGATGTCGGCGAGGTTCTCCGCCACCGTGCGCCCCGTGACGGTGAGGCAGTCGCCGTGCAGCAGGCCCGCGTCCAGCAGGGCCTTCATGACCACGGGGACCCCGCCGACCCGGTCGACGTCCGTCATGACGTACTGGCCGAAGGGCTTGAGGTCGCCCAGGTGCGGGACCTTGTCGCCGATGCGGTTGAAGTCCTCGAGGGTCAGGTCGACCTCGGCCTCTCGCGCGATCGCCAGCAGGTGCAGCACGGCATTGGTGGAGCCGCCGAGCGCCATCACGATGGCGATCGCGTTCTCGAAGGCCTCGCGGGTCATGATCTGACGGGCGGTGATGCCCTTGCGGAGCAACTCGACGACGGCCTTGCCGGACTCCTGGGCGAAGCCGTCGCGGCGACGGTCGATCGCCGGCGGTGCCGCCGAACCCGGCAGGCTCATGCCGAGCGCCTCGGCAACCGAAGCCATGGTGTTGGCGGTGTACATACCACCACAGGCGCCCTCACCCGGGCAGATGTTGCGCTCGATCTTGTCCAGCTGCTCACGCGAGATGAGCCCCTTCATGCAGGCGCCGACGCCCTCGAAGCCGTCGATCAGCGTGACATCCTCACCATCGACCTTGCCCGGCATGATCGACCCGGCGTAGAGGAAGACGCTCGCCAGGTCGAGACGGGCAGCCGCCATCAGCATGCCCGGCAGGCTCTTGTCGCAGCCGGCGAGCAGGACCGATCCGTCGAGGCGCTCGGCCATCATCACGGTCTCGACCGAGTCGGCGATGACCTCGCGGCTCACCAGCGAGAAGTGCATGCCCTCATGGCCCATCGAGATGCCGTCGGACACGCTGATCGTGCCGAACTCGAGAGGGTATCCGCCGCCCGCGTGGACGCCCTCCTTGGAGGCCTTGGCGAGGCGGTCCAGCGACAGATTGCAGGGCGTGATCTCATTCCAGCTCGAAGCGACGCCGATCTGCGGCTTGACCCAGTCGTCGTCCCCCATCCCGACCGCGCGGAGCATGCCGCGCGAGGCGGTGGCCTCGATACCGTCGGTGACCGTGCGGCTACGGGGCTTGATGTCGATCTGGTCCGCTGAGGTGGAGTCCGAGGAGGTCATGGGAAAAGCGTACGACTCCCGCTCTCGATGACCTCGCGGGGTTGGACATCGGTCACAGCAGCGGGACCGCCGCGAAGGCGAGCGCCCAGCTGACGAAGCTGCCGACCAGCACGTACTCGGCCCGCGTGCCGTCCTCACGATCACGGGAGATCTCCGGGAACCGCAGGACGCCCTTGGCCGCCATCACGGCCGCGACCGCCGCATACTGCCCCGCGAGCGCCATCGCGAAGATGAAGACCCGCTCGATCGGGCCGAGGATGCGCCCGCCCTGCAGATCGCGCTCCTCCGCCAGGACCGCGGGCCCGGCGCGGCGCAGCACCGCCCGCACGACCACATTGGCCGATTGGAGCAGGAAGAGCACCACCGCCAGCCCGAGCACCGCCGTGTCCAGATCGACGGTGTCCAGCGCCGGGATCTCCAGATCGGCGTACCAGGTGCCGATCGGCGCCTCGCCTCGCGGCACCTGCTGTCCGAACAGCAGCGCGACGATGAGGCCCGCGGCCAGGGCCAGCGGACCCCGCATCTGCTGCCGCGGCTGAGCGACCAGCCACCCCATGACGATCGCCATCGCGGGGATGAGCGTCCAGCTGCCGGCACGATCGAGGCCGAGCATCGCACCCCCGATCGCGTAGACCGCCACGGCGGCGAGGAACGGCAGCTCCACCGTGCGCAGCCGTCCGCCGGCCGGACGCCGGACGAGGTCCGCGACACCGACCGCGGCCAACAGGAGCGCGACGATGATCACGAACGACTCCAGGCGTCCTTGAGGACCAGCGCACCGCTGCGGCGCAGACTCTGCGAGACGGCCGACTGGGTGATGCCCTCCTGTTCGGCCAGCTCCTCCTGGGTGCGCCCGCGGAGGATCCCCAGGGTCAGGCGCCGCTGGCGCTCGTCCAGTCCGGTGACGATGTGATCGCGGCAGACCGCATAGGCATTCACGAACTCCCCCTTCTCGAAACCCTCCGCGGCCTCGACCCGGGTACGCATGCCGCGGATTCGGCGCTCCTGGCGTTCGACATCGCCGAGCGCCTGACGGGCGGCCCACCAGGCGGAGCCGTCCTGGATCAGACCATAGGCACCGGGTCCGACGATCTCGACCTCACCGATCCCGATGCCGGCACGGCAGTCGGCGGGATGGGGCAGGCTCAGCCGCAGGATCATCGCCGCGTCCAGCGCGGCCGCGAGATCGGGGTAGACAGCCTGGAGCTCATCCCCGATCGTAGGTTCAGGGGCCTGTATCGCCCCGGGCACCATCGCCTCCGTCACCGCGCAGGCATCCAGGACGGCACGGTGCAGGGCCTCGCGATCCTCCCAGGAACGCGAGTCGACGAGATCTCCGATCAGAGCAACAGCCATATGCTGATGATCTCATAAAAAAAGCCATATGCTTCTTTTTGAGCTACGGTGGCCTGCATGATCGTCGCGCTGGCCTCCGCTCACCCCTATGACACGACCGATGCCGATCTCCCCCTCCTCACCGAGGCCTTCGCCCGACGAGGCCTGGAAGCCGCGATCCGACGATGGGACGATCCGAATGCCGACTGGGACCGCGCCGCCGCGACCGTGGTCCGTTCCTGCTGGAACTATGTCGATCACCGCGACTCCTTCCTCACCTGGGCCGCGCGGATCCCGACCCTCTACAACACGATCGACACCCTGCGATGGAATACCGACAAGGTCTACCTCCGCGACCTGGCACACGCGGGTGTGGCGGTGGTGCCGACCCAGTGGGACGTCGCCGCCGTGGCCGATCTGACGCCTGCCCCCGAGTGGGTCGTGAAGCCCTCGGTGTCCGCGGGCTCGGCCGATACCGCGCGCTGGAGCGCACCCGAGGACGTGATCACCCACAGCCGAGCGCTGCAGACCGCGGGACGCACCGCGATGGTCCAGCCCTATATCGCCTCGGTCGACGAGCACGGTGAGACCGCGATGATCTACCTCGGCGGCCGGTTCTCCCACGCCATCGTCAAAGGTCCCCGCCTGACCCGGGAGACCGCGGCCGATGCCGAGCTGAGCACTGCGGACGACATCAGTGCGACCACGCCGCTCCCTGCCCACTACGAGGCGGCCGAGCGTGTCCTCGCGGCCTGCCGAGAACGCGGCATCGATCCGCTGTACGCGCGGATCGACCTCGTGGAGGACGCCTCGGGCCGGCAGCTGCTCCTCGAGCTCGAGCTGACCGAGCCGTCGCTCTTCCTGCCCCACGCCGACGGAGCGGCCGATCGCTTCGTCGAGGCGCTCCTGCGCCGCCTGCCCGGCTGACCGCGTCAGTCGAGACCGCGGGCGATCCGCGGCCAGCCGTCGGGATGTGTGCGCATCCAGCGCTCCGCTGCCGCATAGCCGGCCTCGTACAGCGACTGCTGCTGTTCAGCAGTGAGGTCGAAGTCGGTCCAGCGCACGCCCTTGGGCTTGGCGAAGATGCTCCGGTCGGCATCGACCGGGTCGCTCACGTGGCGCACCTGAGTGGAGTCGACCGTCGTGAACACCAGATTCGTCAGCAATGACAGCGGACCGGTGACCGGCTTGGCCTTCGCCTTCTCCCCCGCCGGCGAGCTGAGCCGCACGCCGATGGTCGGCCAGCGGCTCGAACGGCCGTCGGTACGGTCGAAGGCGTCGATGGGGTAACTGCGCAGCAGCGATCCATCGGCCAGGGTGACGGTGCCGAAACGCGATTTGACCCGCACCGGCTCGAAGAGGAAGGGGATGGCCGATGAGGCGCGCACCGCTCGCGCCACCGGATAGGAGTCGGCGCTTCGTCCGTAGCGCGGGAGATCCCAGGGCAGGTACATGACCCGTTGCCGGGAGAGGTCGCTCGCGGTGACCACCAGCCGATAGGCCCGCTCCGGCGGCAACGATCCTTCCGGGTCCTCCAGTCGCAGATCGCCGAAGGTCCGCACCCCCAGATCGCCCAGCACCCCGGTGAGCCAGTCCTGCAGATACGCACCTCGATGCGCACCGAGGTGGAACAGGACACCCCAGGCGTTCGCCGCATTGGGCCACCACGAGAGCGCCCGGCCGATCGGTCGCCGATCGAGCATCGCGCGGTAGTCCATCGTGCGCATGACCTCGTCGACCCGGCTCATCGACTCGCCGCGCTGCTGCATCGCGACGACGATCGCGCCGACCACCGCTCCCGCGGACGAACCGGCGATCCGAGCGAATCGATAGCCGTGATCGGAGAGGGCGACGACGGCCCCCACGAGGGCGATCCCCTTGACACCGCCTCCTTCGAGCACGAGGTCGGCGACACGTTCGCTCGTCATAGGGACCAACCTACGTCGGCCCCGCCGCCGGGACAGCGCGTGCGGCACGAGCCCCTTCTCGGGCTCCCGAGCGGCGGGGCCACCTCCCTCTCCCCGCTCGCTGGTCATCGCACTCGATGAGCATGGCTCCGGACTGTAAACCCGGACTACACTCAGGTCCGTGATCTCTCACGAGACCCTGCGCTATGTCGACATCGACAGCCAGGACGGGACCCGCATCCGGGCGTGGACCAATGACGTCGACGGACCGCCGGTGCTGCTCTCGAACGGTCTCGGCACCAATCCCTTCGCCTGGCCGGGACTGTTGCGCGAGGACTGCGGGGTCCGCGTGGTGTCCTGGAATCACCGCGGCACCGGCGGAGGGGGACGCGTCGCCCAGCGCCGGGTGAACCTGGATGCCTTCGTCGAGGATGCCGTCGCGACCCTGGACGCCTTCGGCCTCGAGCGTGCCCCGGTGCTGGCCTGGTCGGCCGGGGTGACCGTCGCCTTCGAGCTCGCCCGGCGCTTCCCCGAGCGGGTCGAGGGCATCTATGCGATCGCCGGTGTTCCCGGCGATACCTTCTCGACCACCCTCGCGCCGTTGCGGGTGCCGCCCTTCATCGCCCGTCGGATGGTGGTGGCGTTGAGCCACACCGCCCGTCGATTCGGACCGCTCGTCGAGCCGCTGACCCGCGGCCTCCCGGTCGTTCCGCTCGCCTCACGGGTGCTGCGCACCACCCGGCTCATCGATCCAGCGGCGGACCTGGAAGAGCTCCAGGCACTCCTGCACGAGTTCCGCACGACCCATCCGCGGTGGTACGCCCATCTGGCGTTGAGCGTGAAGGACCATCAGCGCATCTCGCTGTCGTCGATCGACTACCCGGTGCGATTCCTGGCCGGGCGACGCGACCTGCTCGTCGGCGCGCGCTATGTCAAGACCGCCGCCGATCGCATCGCCCACGCGGCCTATGACGAGATCAACGCGACGCACTTCATCGGCGTCGAGTTCCCCGACTACGTCACCGAGTCCCTACACGCCTTCCTCGCCGATCTCGCGCCAGGAACCCGTTGAGCGGGGCCTCTTCCCCTTCCCCCATTCGCTCACGCTCGCGCTGCCACCGCCTTCCACGTTCTACGCGCCTCACTGCGTACGATCTTGATGAGAGAATGGACGATGAGAAAGCTTGAATGCCTTCAGCCTTGAGCGGGGGGATCTTCATGCGCCTTCTTGCGCTTGCGCTTCCTATCTTCATCGAAGCCGAGGCCGATGGCGAGACCGATGGACGGTCCTACCGCTAGTCCGAGACCGAGATTGTCGGCGAGTAGACCGAAGACACCGCCGGCGACGACACCGATGAGCAGGCCGATGATCATGTACCTGGACGAAAACTGCTGCTCCTGAGTCATACGGCCATTGTAGAAAGCACTCTTTGGAGGGAGTCAGGAGAGCCGATGGGCTCGGCATAGGCGCCGCAGTCCACACTCCACGCCCGACGCGACGTCGCTGCCTGTGCTTGACGTCATATCGCCTGGTGAGGGAGAACGCTGTGCGGTGGTGAAAGAAGTTTGCGTCTTGGTCGGATTGTTCGTGCGGACTCGACCTACCAGCACCACACCACCCGATCGCGGATGTCGGCGGCTCGAAGGCCGAGCACCGGACCTGACACACTATTTTTTGACCACAAGGAGAGAAACAGGAATATTTTCCTCGATGGACAAAAAACTCGGAAGAGAAGGCACTCGACGAGGTAGCTGTCGCACGCCGGAGGCTCGCCGACCGGCTCTACACGCCGTGGTGGTACCATCCGGCCCTCGGCCTGCTGCTCGGTCTTCTCGTTGTCCAGCTCTGCGGCGTGCTCGGCCGACCTGCGGTGTTCCTCATGCCGGTGCCTATGCTCGGCATCATCGCGCTGGGGCGCATCTACCGGCGCCTATCGGATATCGACCTCTATGGAGCGGATGCGCCCGACGGGGGCCAGCGGGGGCGGTCACTGCTCGCCGTCTATGTCTGTGTCCTCGTCAGCTGCTTCGCCGCCGGTTTCGTCCTGAGCAATCAACTCGGCAACGCCTGGACCGCCTGGGCGATCACTGCCCTCGTGGCAATCAGCACCGTTGTCGTCGGGCGCACCTACGACGGTCTGCTCCGCGCGCAGCTCCGAAGCGCCGGATCATGACCAGCGAGCCGACCAGCGATGGTCTCGATCCCCTGATCCACGAGATCGCTCGATTGCGCATCTGCGCGGCCCTCGCGGCAACGACAGCGGTCGAGGCGCAGACGCTCAAAGCGGCTGCCGGGATCAGCGACTCGGCGCTCAGCAAGCACCTGCGCCGCCTCGCCGAGGCCGGCTACATTTCGCAGACCCTGGGCACATCCCGCGGACCCGGGCGTCCCCGAACCTGGGTGTCTCTCACCGATCACGGACGCACCGCCTACACCGAGCATCTTGCGGCATTGCAGCGCCTCATGCAGGCCCCTCGACAGCACGAAGCTCAGCCAGGCGCCACACCGAAAAGCACTACTCAACGGGTTCTGGCTAGGAGAGCTTCTCCAGGATGAGCTCGCGGACCCGACCGGCATCGGCCTGACCGCGCATCTGCTTCATGACCGCCCCGATCAGAGCACCGGCCGCCTGCACCTTGCCGCCGCGAATCTTGTCCGCGACGTCCGGATTGTCGGCGATCGCCTGGTCGACGGCCTCACTCAGCGCGCCCTCATCGGAGACGACCTCCAGGCCACGGCTCGACACGACCTCCTCGGGAGTCCCCTCACCGGCGAGCACCCCGTCGAAGACCGAGCGAGCGAGCTTGTCGTTGATCCGGCCGGCATCGATGAGCCCCTGGATCTCGGCGACCTGCCCGGGCGTGATGCCGAGCTCGGCGATCTCCGTTCCGGTCTCGTTCGACCGCCGCGCCAGCTCACCCAGCCACCATTTCTTGGCGGCCGCGGGCGTGGTGCCGGCGACGATGGTGGCGGCGACGAGATCGAGTGCACCCGCACCGACCGTGTCGCGCATGTCCAGATCGGAGAACTCCCACTCGGCCTGCAACCGTTTGCGACGCTCGGCCGGCGGCTCGGGCAGCGTCCCGCGCAACTCCTCGACCCACGCGCGCGAGGGCGCGACAGGCGCGAGATCGGGCTCGGGGAAATAACGGTAGTCCTCGGCATCGGACTTCTCACGGCCCGCCGAGGTGCTGCCATCGGCCTCGTGGAAGTGCCGGGTCTCCTGCACCACCGTGTCGCCGGCGTCCAGGATGCCCGCGTGCCGCCCGATCTCGTAACGCACCGCCCGCTCGACCGAGCGGAAGGAGTTGACGTTCTTGGTCTCGCTACGAGTGCCGAGCACGTCCGAGCCGGTGGGCTTGAGCGACAGGTTGACATCGGCGCGCAGCGAGCCCTGGTCCATGCGGGCGTCGGAGACATCGAGCGCCACCATCAGATCGCGCAGGTAGTTGACATAGGCCCGCGCCACCGCCGGCGCCCTGTCACCGGGCACCTCGATGGTCTTGGTGACGATCTCGATGAGGGGGATGCCGGCGCGGTTATAGTCGAGCAGCGAGTGCGAGGCCCCATGGATGCGACCCGTCGCACCTCCGACATGCAGCGACTTGCCGGTGTCCTCCTCCATGTGCGCTCGCTCGATCTCGATCCGGTAGGTCTCGCCCTCGACCTCAAGGTCGACATAGCCGTCGAAGGCGATCGGCTCGTCGTACTGGGAGGTCTGGAAGTTCTTGGGCATGTCCGGATAGAAGTAGTTCTTCCGCGCGAAGCGACACCACTCGGCGATCTCGCAGTTCAGCGCCAGACCGATACGGATCGCGGACTCGACGCCCTTGGCGTTGACGACCGGCAGGGCACCGGGGAGCCCGAGACACACCGGACACACCTGCGTATTGGGCTCGGCGCCGAAGGTCGTGGCGCAGCCGCAGAACATCTTCGTGGCGGTGTTGAGCTCGACGTGGACCTCCAGCCCCATGACCGGCTCATACCGGGTGAGGGCCTCGTCGAAGGCGACCAGCGTGCTCATCGGATCTCCTCCAGCGTCGGGGTGTCGACCAGCCGCTCGAGCGCGGCGGCCGCGTTGTACAGACGATCGTCGGCCATCGCCGGCGCCAGGAACTGCACGCCGACCGGCAGACCGGAGTCCTCGGCCAGGCCGACCGGCAGACTCAGACCGGGCACCCCGGCCAGATTGGCCGGGATCGTCGCGATGTCCTCGAGGTACATCGACAGCGGATCATCGGACTTCTCGCCGAGCTTCCATGCCGTGGTCGGCGCGGTCGGCGACACGAGGACGTCGACCTGCTCGAAGGCGGCCTCGAAGTCGCGCGCGATCAGCGTCCGGACCTTCTGGGCCGAGCCGTAGTACGCGTCGTAGTAGCCGCTGGACAGAGCATAGGTGCCCAGGATGATGCGGCGCTTGACCTCGTCGCCGAAGCCCGCGTCACGGCTCGCGGCCATGACCTGCTCGGCGCTCGCACCCTGATGCGGGACGGTGCGCAGGCCGTAGCGCATCGCGTCGAAGCGGGCCAGGTTGCTGCTGACCTCGCTCGGCATCACCAGGTAGTAGGCGGCGATACCGTGAGCGAAGCTGGGGCAGCTCACCTCGACGATCTCGGCGCCGGCCTCGGACAGCTGCTCGACGGCGCGGTCGAAGGCGGCCTGGACACCGGGCTGGAAGCCTTCGCCGCCGAGCTCACGGACGACGCCGATGCGCAGCCCGGACACGTCGCCGCGCCGGGCCGCCTCGACGACCGCCGGGACGGGACGCTCGATGCTGGTGGAGTCCAAGGGATCGTGACCGGCGACGACCTCGTGCAGCAGGGCCGCATCGAGGACGGTGCGGGCCATCGGGCCGACCTGGTCGAGGCTGCTGGCCATCGCGATGACACCGTAGCGGGAGACCCCGCCGTAGGTGGGCTTCACGCCGACGATGCCGGTCATCGCGCCGGGCTGCCGGATGGAGCCTCCCGTATCGGTGCCGAGCGCCAGCGGTGCCTCATAGCCGGCCACCGCGGACGCCGAGCCTCCGCTGGAGCCACCCGGGATGCGCGAGGTGTCCCACGGATTGCGCGCAGGACCGTAGGCGGAGTGCTCATTGGACGAGCCCATCGCGAACTCGTCCAGATTGGTCTTGCCGAGGATGGGCAGACCGGCCGCGCGCAGCCGCGCCACCACGGTGGCGTCATAGGGCGGCACCCAGCCCTCGAGCATCCTCGAGCCGGCGGTGGTCGGCTGACCCGCGGTGTTGATGAGGTCCTTGACCGCGATCGGCACACCGGCCAGTGCCGGAAGCTCCGCGCCCTCGTCGCGGCGCGCGTCGACCTCGGCAGCCGTCGCGAGCGCCCCGTCGGCGTCGACGTGCAGGAACGCGTTCAGCTTCTCGTCGACCGCCCCGATGCGATCGAGGTGGGCCTGGGTGACCTCGACGGAGGTCGTCCGGCCATCGGCGAGCGCATCGGCGATGTCTGCCGCCGACGCCGTGGTGATGTCGGTCATTCTTCTCCCAGGATCTGCGGGACGCTGAAGCGCTGCTCGTCGGCATCGGGGGCGCCCGAGAGCGCCTGCTCGGGAGTGAGGCCGGGACGCACCTCATCGGCACGGAGCACATTGGTCACGGGGATCGGGTGACTCATCGCGGGGACATCGTCGCCGGCCACCTGCTGGACCGCCTTGACGTGCTCGAGGATCGCGGGAAGTTCCGCGCCCAGACGGTCGAGCTCGTCATCGGACAGATCGATGCGAGCGAGGCTCGCGAGGTGGGCGACGTCGTCACGAGAGATCGCAGAAGACGACATGCCCTCCATCCTAGAGGCTGCCCCTCCCGCACTCGTCGAGTGTGGGGGAACGTTTGGACCGTGAAACCGAGCATTCCACCGTCCAACGGTCATGCTCAACGGGTTCAGTCCCCCACTCGACGGGGTTCAGGCGGGCTCGGGGGGTGGGCCGAGGGCGTCGGGGCCCTCGGTGACGAGGAGGGCGAACTGGTCGGCGTCGATGATGCGGAGCCCCAGCTCCTCGGCCTTGGCCAGCTTGGAGCCCGCGCCGGGCCCGGCGGCGACGAAATCGGTCTTCTTGCTCACGCTCGACGCCGCCTTGCCGCCCGCGGCCAGGATCGCCTCCTTGGCGCCGTCGCGGCTGAATCCCTCGAGCGATCCGGTGGCGACGACGGTGATGCCGTCGAGCACTCCCCCGCCCTCGGCGGCCGCACCGGGTCCGGGATGGCCGGGAATGGCGAACTGGACGCCCGCGGCCTTCCAGCGCTCGACGATCTCGCGGTGCCAGTCGACCTCGAACCAGTCGATGACGGCATCGGCGATGATGCCGCCGACACCGTCGACGGCGGCGAGCTCCTCGCGGGCGGCCTCGCGGATCGCCTCGACCGAGCCGAAGTGCTGGGCCAGCGCACGCGCGGCGACGGGACCGACATGGCGGATGCTCAGGGCCACCAGCTGACGCCAGAAGTCCTTGGTCTTCGCCTTCTCGAGCTCATCGAGCAGCTTCTCGGCCTGGGCCGACGGCAGGACCTTGCGGTGATCCTTGCGGACCCCGGCCTTGCGCCGCTCGGCCGGCGAGGCGTCCTCATAGCCGGGCGGGTAGGTCAGCTCGACCCGCTGGAACGGCGACCGCCGTACGGGCTCGCCGGTACGGTCGTCGACGCGAGGCTCACCGGTCTCCGCATCGCGGACGACGACCTCGATCGGCACCAGCTGGTCCATAGTCAGCTCGAACAATGCGGCCTCGGTGACGAGCGGAGGCTCTGCCGGCACCGACGGCTGGGTCAGCGCGGCGGCGGTGACCTCGCCGAGCGCCTCGATATCGAGGGCGCCGCGGGATCCGACGTGTTCGACGCGCCCGCGTACCTGCGCCGGACAGGACCGCGCGTTGGGGCATCGCAGGTCGATATCGCCCTCCTTCATCGGACGAAGGGCGGTGCCGCACTCAGGACAGTCCGTCGGCATCTCGAAGGCGTGCTCGCTGCCGTCGCGGCGCTCGACGACCGGGCCGAGGACCTCGGGGATGACATCGCCAGCCTTGCGCAACACGACCATGTCGCCGATCAGCACGCCCTTGGACTTGACCACCTCCTGGTTGTGGAGGGTCGCCTGCCGCACGACGCTGCCCGCCACGCGCACCGGCTCCATCACCGCGAAGGGCGTGGCGCGCCCCGTGCGACCGACGGAGACGACGATGTCGAGCAGCCGGGTCTGCACCTCCTCGGGCGGGTACTTGTACGCGATCGCCCACCGGGGGGCACGGCTCGTCTCACCGAGCTCCGGATGCAGGGCGAGCTCGTCGACCTTGACGACGAGGCCGTCGATCTCGTGCTCGATGGAATGCCGGTTCTCCCCCAGCTCCTCGACCCGCGCCAGGACATCGTCGATCGTCGAGTAGACCCGCGAGTGCGGGCTGGTGGGCAGGCCCCAGTCGGCGAGGAGGTCGTAGACCTCGCTCTGCGCCGCGACGGGCGGATTCTCCCAGGCGCCGATGCCGTGGACGTACAGCGAGAGCGCGGCGATCCGCTCGACCCCGGCCTCATGCTCCAGCCCGCTCTTCTTGTCCAGCTGCTGGCGCAGTCCCCCGCTGGCGGCATTGCGCGGATTGGCGAAGGCGGGGAACCGGCGCGCCGCGCTCGTGCGGACCCGCTCCTCGTCGAAGGGCCGGCGGCTCGCGGCGGGGCGCGCCTCCCAGCGCTCGCGCGACTCGAGGAAGGCCCGCTCGCGGAGCTCGGCCTGGAACTCGTTGAGGCGCTCGAAGGCGGCGACCTTGATGAAGACCTCGCCGCGCACCTCCACGATCGGCGGGTGCCCCTCGCCGGCCAGCCGCTCGGGGATGCCCTCGACCCGCAGGGCGTTGACCGTGACGTCCTCGCCGATGCGGCCGTCGCCCCGGGTGGCCGCGGAGGTGAGCACGCCCTTCTCGTAGCGCAGCGAGATGGCCAGACCGTCGATCTTGACCTCCGTCAGCCACGCCACGTGACGCCCGGCGGACTGCTGCGTCTTGACGCACCAGTCCCGCAGCTCCTCAGCGGTGAACACATTGTCGAGGCTGAGCATCCGCTCGGCGTGCTCGATCGGTGCGAGGGCCGACTCGGTGGGCGCACCGACCCGCTGGGTGGGCGAGTCCTGGCCCTGTAGCTCCGGGTGCAGGCGTTCGATCTCCTCGAGCCGCCTCATCCATCCGTCGAAGGTGGCGTCGTCGACGAGTGAGGTGTCATGGCCGTAGTACGCCTCACGCGCCTCGTCGATGCGCTCGGTGAGGGTGCGAGCCTCCTCGCGGGCTTCGTCCAGGCTGAGATCGGGAAGGTCCGCTGCGTCGGAGGCCATGGCACGACAGTAGCGCCGCCCGCCGCCGGTCACCGAGCAGGTCAGGAGAGGCTGGTGGCGATCGCCTGGGCGCGCTCGAGGGAGCGACGGGCGTCCACGGGCGACAGACCCGCGAGTCCGCAGGCGGGCGTCGTCACCATCCGATCGGTGTACGACGCGGGCTCGTAGCCGAGTCGGCGCATGAAATCCTCGACCGCCACCGGGTCATCCGTGCCCGGCCACAGGTCGACGCCGGACTCGAAGGCCTCGGCCCAGGCGTCCTGTGCGGAGGCGAGGGCCAGATCGAAGCCGATCGCCCCGACACCCGCGCCGGCGAGAAGATCCACCGGCACGTCCGGTGCGCACGAATGGACGACCGGTCGCGCGCCCGCCGCGGAGATCGCATCGGTGAGGGAACGCAGCAGTACATCGGCCTCCGGCGGATGGACCGTGCGGTACCGCCCGAAGCCGCTGGTGGTCGGCACCGCCCCACGCAGCACCGAGACGATGCCAGGCTCGTCGATCTGGATCACCAGGTCGTGACGAGGGAATCGGCGTCGCAGGCTCGCGACGTGCTCGCCGGCCCCGACCGCGAGCGCCTCGGCCAGATCGCGACGGGCCCCGTGGTCCGCCAGAACCCGCTCCCCCCGCGGCAATGCGACCGTCGCGGCGAGAGTGAGCGGACCGGTGATCTGCTGTTTGAGCGTGCCCTCGTGCTCCTGCAGCTCCTCCTCGAGGAGATCCAGATCGTGGCCGAGCAGCGACGCGGCCCGGCGGTGGTCGACGCCGTCACCCGAGGCCAGTCGCCATCCGGCCGGCTGCAGGTCGACCGCCAATTCGGTGACCAGCCCGAGGGTCCGGCCGAGCATTCCGGCCGGCGCTCCCCGGTCCGGCAGTTCGGGCACGAAGAGAAGATCGTCCAGCACTCCGGCGACCATCTTGATCGCCTCGCGGTAGTCCTCTCCCGGCATCGATCCGACTCCCGTGGCACGCATGCGCACCATTCTCCCTGACCGGGCACAAGACACCGACTACGCTCGGCGCGTGACGATCCGGAATGCCGTGCCGACCGATCTGGAGCACCTCGCCGAGCTGGCGGCCCGCACCTTCCCGCTCGCCTGTCCCCCGCATCTCTCCGCGGAGGACATGGCCGCCTTCATCGCCGACCATCTCACCGCCGAGCGCTTCGCGGACCACCTAGCCGCCCCGGATCGGACGGTCTTCGTCGCCGACGAGGCCGGTGAGTTGGCCGGATACGTCCTGGTGGTGACCGGGGATCCCTACGATGCGGCGATCGCCGCCCTCGTGCGGCGTCGGCCGACCGTCGAGCTCAGCAAGTGCTACGCGGCTCCCGAATTCCACGGTTCGGGGATCTCGACCCAGCTCATGGACCACACGATCTCGTGGGCCCGCGAGCACGGCGCCGCCAGCATCTGGCTGGGCGTGAACGGTCTGAACGTCCGCGCACAGCGCTTCTACGCCAAGCAGGGCTTCGAGACGATCGGTACGCGGCATTTCACCGTCGGCGCGCGGGTCGAGGACGACCTCGTCCTCGAACGGGCACTGCCCTGACGTGATCAGACGAAGGCGAGGATCATCACGAAGATCGCGAAGAACAGGATGAAGAGCGCCGCCACCAGCACCAGCAGAGTGAAGACCACCGGATGGGCTCGCCACCAGTGGATGAGCCGCGGATCTCGCCGGCGCAGCTCCGCCGCGGTGAGCGGCTGACGAGCTCGCTCGACGGCCACTCCATGCCGCCAGAGGTCAGCGGCGAGCTCCTCGAGCTGGTCGACCGTGAACATCTGGCTCACCAGGAGGAGCACGGGACCTCGCTGCCCCGCGACGATCAGGTGGGGAGACGGCCGCATCACACCGAGACTGAACCGCTCGGCGATCACCGCCAGGCTCAGCTCGTCCGCGCGGTAGACACGGTCAGCGCCGATGAGCCTGCCGATCCGATAGGTGCCGTCGCCGAAGCGCACACCGCTGCGTCCCACGAAACGGAAGGCGAGCCATCGGGTGGCGAGGATCGCCGAGGCGTAGAGGAGACCGGTGACCACCAGGACCGATGCGATCGAGGTACGAGGCATCAGCAGACCCGAAGGGATCAACGGCAGGATGAACAACGGCCCCAGGCAGGCGATGTAGATCGTGTTCAGGCGGACGACACGGCGCGCTTCCTCGGGTGGCACCCTCAGCTCGGTCACGCCGAGATCTCTGTCGTCGCGCGTGAGGTGCGGGCGATCGTGCCCGAACCGACCACCCGGCTGCCGTCGTAGATCACGCAGGCCTGCCCCGGCGCGATGCCCTCGGCCGGATCGATCAGCGCGACGACGATCGAGCCGCCGTCCTCACCGACCCTGACACGCGCGCGGTGCTCCGCTCCGTGGGCGCGCAGCTGCACCGTGCACTCCAGCTCCTCGCTCGGCGCGGTGCCGCACCACAGCGGCTTGAGGCATTCGAGTCCGTCGACGAGGAGATGCTCGCGCGGACCGACCGTGACCGTGCCGCTCACCGGCTCGATGTCGAGCACGAACCGCGGCTTGCCGTCATCGGCCGGCATGCCGAGACGCAGACCGCGGCGCTGGCCGATGGTGAACTGGTAGGCGCCCTCGTGCTCGCGCAGCACCGCACCCGACTCGTCGACGACGGCGCCGGGACGGGGACCGAGTTTCTCGCTCAGCCAGCCCGCGTTGTCGCCATCGGCGATGAAGCAGATGTCGTGGCTGTCGGGCTTGTGGGCGACCTGGAGGCCCCGCCGCTCGGCCTCGGCGCGCACGACATCCTTGGTATCGCCCCCGAGCGGGAAGATCGAGTGCCGCAGCTGCTCCTGGGTCAGCACGCCCAGCACATAGGACTGGTCCTTGCCCTGATCGACCGCCCGGTGCATCTCGATGGTGCCGTCGGCGGCCGTCGACAGCTGAGCGTAGTGGCCGGTGGCCACGGCGTCGAAACCGAGCGCCATCGCCCGGTCGAGCACGGCGGCGAACTTGATCTTCTCGTTGCAGCGCAGACAGGGATTGGGCGTGCGGCCGGCCGTGTACTCGGCGATGAAGTCGTCGACGACCTCGTCGGCGAACTCGTCGCTCATGTCCCAGGTGTAGAAGGGGATGCCGATCGCATCGGCCGCCCGGCGCGCATCGCCGGCGTCCTCGATCGAGCAGCAGCCACGGGCGCCGGAGCGGTACGAGCGAGGATTGCGGCTGAGGGCCAGGTGCACGCCCGTGACATCGTGTCCGGCCTCGACGGCGCGCGCGGCGGCGACCGCCGAGTCGACCCCGCCCGACATCGCGGCGATGACCCTCATCGGCTGCCTCCCCTGACCAGACGGGCGGCGCGGGCCCGCTCGTGCACGCCGGGCAGCACCTCCAGCAGCCGGTCGATATCGGCATCGGTGCTGGTGTGGCCGAGGCTGAAGCGCACCGAACCGCGCGCCGCCTGCTCGTCGAATCCCATCGCGAGCAGCACATGGCTGGGCTGCGGTACGCCGGCCGCGCAGGCCGATCCGGTGGAGACCTCGACGCCCTGCGCGTCGAGCAGCATGAGCAGCGCATCGCCCTCGCAACCGGGGAAGGTGACGTGGACGATAGAGGGCAGCCGGTGGTCGTCTCCGGGGCGCGGATCACCGTTGACGACGGCATCGGGCACCACGCGGACGATGCCCTCCACGAGGCGCGTGCGCAGTCGCTCGATATGCGCCGTCTGCGCGGCCTGACGTTCGACCGTCAGGTCGAGGGCGGTGGCGAAGGAGGCGATGAGCGCCACGCCGATCGTTCCGGAACGGACATCGCGCTCCTGTCCCCCTCCGTGCAGCAAGGGGGTCGGCGTCAGCTCGCGCTTCATCAGCAGGGCTCCCACGCCCACCGGACCACCCAGCTTGTGGGCGGTGACCGTCATGGCGTCCAGGCCGCTCGCGCCGAAGTCCAGCGGCACATAGCCGGCGGCCTGCACGGCATCGGAGTGGACGGGGATGTCGTGCGCGGCGGCCAGCTCGACGACCTCGCGCACCGGCTGGATGGTGCCCATCTCGTTGTTGGCCCACATCGTGGTGATGGCGGTGATGTCGTTCGGATCGGCCTCGATCGCCGCACGCAGCTCGTCCAGCCGCACGCGTCCCTCGCGGTCCACCGGGGTGACCTCGATGCGCGCACCCTCGTGGGCCGCGAGCCACGTGACCGGATCGAGGAGCGCATGGTGCTCGATGGAGCTGAACAGCACCCGTCGGCGAGACTCGGTGCGCCGGGCCCAGTACAGGCCCTTGATCGCGAGATTGTTGGCCTCGGTGCCGCCGGAGGTGAACACGATCTCCGAGGGCCGTCCGCCGAGCCGCTCGGCGATGCGTTCGCGCGACTCCTCGACGACACGGCGGGCCTCACGTCCCGAGGCGTGCAGGGACGACGCATTGCCCACGCGAGCGAGCTCATGGGTCATGACCTCGAGAGCCTCGGGGTACATGGGCGTCGTCGCGGCGTGGTCGAAGTAGGCGCGAGGGGTGGCAGCGGACATGGCCGTTCCAGGGTACTCGCCCCGGCGACGGCGTCTCCGCCGACATCGCGCGACGGGCTAGGGCTTGCGACCGATCTCGACGTGCATCGCCGTGCAGCTCGTCCGATGGTCGACCGAGGCCAGGTGCCGGTCGGCCAGCCGGGCGATGCGATCGCACACCTCACGGTGGCCGAGCCGTTCGGCGAGGGCGGGACGATCCTCGGGGTCGGCGGACCGCAGCTCATCGGACTCCACCGAGGCCCGGACCATGACCGTCGACCCGTCCCCCTCGTGCTCCGTCGACAGTGCGATGCTCAACCGGTCCTCGGGAGACGGCAGGTCCTCCGCGAGAGGACCGAGCTCGAAGGCGAGCTCCACCGTTCGCGGGTCGATCGGACCATCCCTGCCGTCGAGCCTGGACACGACATGTCCGTCGGGGAGCTCGATACGCTCGCTCGTCAGGTGATCGGACACATAACCGGGCAGTGCCGATGCCACGAGCCTCTCGCCCTCCTGCGCGTTCTCGGCGGTCCCTCTCAGCTGGACCACGGGGTCGTCCCCGCGAGCCCACACGGCGATCGAGGACCACGCTCCGTCGGCGACCGTCTCCAGCACCTCCTCCGCCTCAGCGGGTCGATAGACGCCGGCGATGGTCACGTGGCCGAAGGGGGCGGTGTAGCCCATCGGCGGCACCTCCTCACCGTGCTGATCGGCGAGGGCCGCGAGCTCGCTCAGCAGGCCGTGCAGCTGCTCGGGATCGGCGTCCTCGACGAGCTCGACCGCGGCGACGCGGTCCGGGACATTCGCAGCCCGTTCCCAGCCGTCCACCTGTGCGGCGTGGTCGACGACGATCGTCGTGTCATCCAGCAGATCCACGATCGCCTGTTCGTAGTCATCGGGATAGGTGTCCTCGGTGGGCACGCCGAACAGCGCGCAACCGCCGAGGCCGATGGCCGCCACCGCGGCGGCCGCGACGGGCCGAAGCCGACGAACCGGGATCATCCGATCGACCAGAGGCTCGATCCGGCGACTTCGGGCACCGCCAGGAAGACGAGGATCGCGAGCCCCGCCCCGCACACGCACAGGAACGAGAGGGCGACGGCCCCGAAACTGGCCCGCAGGCCGCTGATCGACCGCCAGAGCAGGACGAGTGCCAGCAGGGGCAACAGCACCCAGATGGTCGACCAGAGGGAGGAGAAGACATCGACCGGCCAGGACAGGCCGGACGACTCCGCCAGCGCCGCGAGCCCGGCGACGTACCAGCCGAGCAGCAGGATCGAGCCACCCCGCAGGCCGGCGCGAGCCGCCATCCACACCCCCGAGCGAGTCGACGGACCGAGAAGCGCCGCGGGTCGGTCCGCGCCGATCTCGGGTCCCGCCAGCCGCGCGAAGAAGTCACGACGTCGTACCAGCAGGCACAGCAGAGCGATCGTCACGGCGGCCATCCACCACACGGGCCCGGCCGAGATCATCGACTCCGGCCGGTACTCGGTGGGGGCGAGATCTCCCACCGCGCCCGCCAGCGTGGTGATCGCCACGACGGCGAAGGCGCTCATGACGAGACCGGAGGCGAAGGTCGTCAGCCGGCTCCACGAGGTCACACCGGGGCCATGGGTGTGCTTCGGCGCGTGAGCGCTCGGTGACTGGGGTCGCGGCGTCTCGGACCATGCGGCGGGAGCGGTGACGGTCGCCTGCGGCGTCGGTGTCACCAGATCGGCGGCCGGCATCGGCTCCGCCGCGAGCACAGCGAGCATCTCCGGGACGCCCGAGAATCGCTGAGCGGGGTCGACGGCCATGGCACGCATCACGACCTGCGCCAGTCCGTCCGGGAGCCCGGGGACGAAGCGGCGCGGGTCCGGCCGGGGCTGGTGGCGGTGGGCCATCAGCTGCGCGGCCATGGTGCCCTCGAAGGGCGGCCGGCCGGTGAGACATTCGTAGAGCAGACATCCGACCGAGTAGACATCGCTGCGCTCGTCGACGCGGCCCTCGGCCTGCTCCGGGGCCATGTAGTGCGGGGTGCCGGCGATCGTCGCGGTGGCATCCGAGGCCGCGCGGGCGATGCCGAAGTCGACGATCTTGACGCCGCCGCGCTCGGTGACGAGCACATTGGCGGGTTTGATGTCCAGGTGCAGGATGCCAGCGGCGTGACAGGCGGCCAGCCCCTGGAGGACGCTCCGGACCACGAGCACCGAGCGCGGACTCGGCCCATAGGCCGCGAGGATGTCGCGCAGCGAGGTGCCCTCGGCCAGCTCCATGACGAGGTGCGGGGTGATCTCGCCGTCGCCATCGGGCATCTGGACGAGATCGTGGACGGTGACCACATTGGGATGCGAGACCCGGGCGAGCGCCTCCACCTCGCGGGTGATGCGGTGCATCGCTCGCGGATCGTAGACCAGGAAGTGCGAGAAGCGCTTGATCGCGACGTCCCGCCCGAGCTGGCGGTCACGGGCGCGGAACACGACGCCATGGTTGCCGGCGCCGATTCGCGAGAGCAGCTCGAACCGCTGCACCGGCGGCAGCGATGTGCTCGCGGGGGCGGTGAGCCGGGGGTCGGACACCTGGGCAGCTCCCCTCGCACTCGATGTGGTCTCGGGCACGACCGTCAGTCGTGCCCTCCCATTGTCGCGCACGGCGCTAGCGGCCCGTGACATCGGCGAGACTCATCGTCCCGGTGCTCTCGATCGTGACGTCGACGGGGACACCGGCGAGGGCGAGCACGGACCCGCTGCGCAGCGGAGTCCAGCTCTCCTGGTCGACCGGCCGGCCGTCGAGGGTCGTGCCATTGGTGCTGCCGAGGTCCTTGACCTCCCAACGACCCGACTGGAGCCTCACCGCGAGATGCCGGCCGGAGACCTCGGGCTCGGTGAAGGCGAGGATGCTGCGTCCGAGCCGGCCGAGCACCGCGGTGCCGTCGCGGGGCACATCGACGATCTGGGCACCACGACGCAGTCGCAGGTCCGGCGCGGCGTTCATGGTGAGAGCGTCGTCCGACTGGTCGGCGATCGCCGAGAACAGCGCGGTGGCCGCAGGGTCCAGCTCGGGGGTCGCCGGCACCGGACGCAAGGGGATCGGGTCGCCGGTGGCGGGCTCCGGGTCATCGGTGACGACATCCCAGCCGATCCGGGGGCGTCGATCCGCACGCGGGATCTCCACCGAGCCCGTCTCGATCGGTCCGAAGGCGTCACCGCGCCCCGTCGCCCGCGCCGGCGGGATCCAACCCGAGCGCAGACCCGTGTCCACCTCGACCTGCACGGACACCTCGGCGGGCACCGCCCAGCCGGCGCGACGAGCGTGGGCGGTGTAGAGCTTGGCGCCGTCGGCGCCCAGCCGCTCCAGATCGCCGTCGGGGTCGAGCCGCTCCAGGTCCTCCGGCGCGATGCGGACGGTCAGTTCGCCGAAGGCGAGCCGCTCACCGCTGGGCATGATGAGGTGCTGTCCGGTCAGCGCGCGCACGAAGCGACGCCGCAGGACACCCGACGAGCCGGTCGGATAGGCGACCAGCTTGGCGGCGACCTCCGTGGCCGCGGCGCGCTTGCTGTCCGTCTTGAACACGCTCTGAGCGATCCGCAGACCCACCACGAGGACCCCGGCGAAGGCCAGGAGGATCAACAGGTTCGTGGTCAGGGAGGCGATGGTCGAGCTCATGACGGCATGATGGTCGCTGACGACCGACCGCGTCGAGCCGCGGCGGAACACGTTCCACGACAGGAGGTCCGGTGCTGCACATCGCGTGGTCAACGGCCGACGGCCACTCCGGAACGGCCGGACTCGCTCCGGGGAGCAAGCTCGTGCTGGCCCGCCGGATGGAGCTGCCCGAGCGACAGCAGATGGTGGTCGAGGAGATCTCCGGCTCGCTGTACGTCCTCGTCCGCCTCCCCTATGTCAGCGACCCGGCCCTCGTGCTGACCTCGACCGACAGCGAGCCGGTGCTGTACCGCCGGCAGCGCGCGAACGGAGCGATCATCGAGGTCACCGCGCCGGGAGGTGTCGCCGTCACGCCGGAGCCGGGCCAGCGCATCACCTTGACCGCGAGTGGCACCGAGGTCTCCTTCCGGGTGCCGGAGCTGGATTTCACGATGGAGACGCGGTTCGCCTCTCCCCCACCGGCCGACACCGGATCGGGGACGGTGCAGCTGGGGCTCAGCACCCTGGAGCGAGACGATTCCTGGCTCGTCGCGGCCCTCGCGGTGGCGCTGTCGCCGGAGCACGGCGTGGTGCCCCACGGCGAGCTGAAGGCAGCTTTCGCGGCTTGGCGCGGCATCGCGGAGCCGAGCGTGGGGTCCTTCGACCGCAATGTCCTGCGCCCGGCGGTCGAAGCGCGTGCCCCGGAACTGCCCGGCACCCGCCTCAACAAGATCGCCTTCCTGGTGGAGCGGTGTCGCCGCACGGCGGAGTTCCCTCCCCCGGTGCTCGACGAGGTCCGCCGCCGGCTGCGCTCCCTGCCGCCTCCGGGTCGGTGAGCCCCGGTCCGCCGTCACGTCCCGGTGGCGGTAGCCAGTCAACGTCGTCGAGGGCCGATGGGGTTGCTGAGGTACCGCCGCCTCCGGGCCCGCGGACGAGGGTGTGTCTGACAATTCGTGGCCGTAGCGAGCGGCGTATCCACGGGATGTCTCGCAATCCCCCAAGGACTCCGTCCAGGGAGGTGCCCCCACGCCGGAGCGAAGCCATACCGGGCGTTGTCTTGCGAGCGACGTTCCCCCGCTCGCTAGCGCTCACGGGAGGTGCCCCCACGCCGCGAGGCGCCCGTGGGACGTCGCGCAGTAGGTCAGGAATTGTCAGACATGCCCTAGGCGAGGTCGAGGTGCTGGTGCGGGTTCAGCTCGGCGATGAGCTCCTCGGTGGGTGCCTCGAAGGGATCGCCGCCCAGCGCCTCGCGGAGACCCGCGACCGCCGCCGCCACTCCCGTGGACCCGTCGCGCGCATGCCGCTGGCGGATGACATCGCGCCAGAGCCCCTGATGCGTCGGCACCAGCCGCAGACCGATCTCGGCGGCGGCCACCGCGCCGTCCGGATCGCCGTCGTCGCCGAGCAGCTCCACCAGCCGCTCGGCCGCATCGACGACCAATGCGGTCATCTCGTGCACGGTCCCCTCGCGATGCACCCAGGCGTAGGTACCCGGACCGGCATGACGCAACGGGACCCCGCGCACCAGGTGCAGCGCCCGCTTGAGCGCGTCGATCTCGTCCTGTCTGGTCGAGGCCCGGCGCACGTCGAGCAGCAGTGTGCGGAAGACATCCCAGTCGAGCGCGATGTCGTGGCTCAGCACCAGGCGGCCTTCGGCGTCCTCACCGAGCAGCGGGGCTCCCTGTCCGTCGGTACCGAGCCAACGGCGTGCTCGCTCGATATTGGCGTCGCGGACATCACCGGAGACGCCCCGCGGCCACACGGCCCCCGCCAGCACGGTCGGATGGACACCGGTGGGATGCAGGGCCAGATAGGCGACGATCTCGGTCAGCAACTCCCCGCGCCCGTCATCGGGCCCCTCCGCGCCCGTCACCTGGGCCGATCCGAGCAGCAGCACGCGATAGCGCGACGCCGCCCACCCGGCCGCGTCGACCGCACGTCCCGGCTCCGAGACCGGCAGGCGATCGTCGTCCCCTCCCGGCCCGCGATCGGTCTCCCGTGCCGCGGACACCAGCTCCAGGACACCGGCGACCTCGCGCTCGGAGAGCCGGTGGGCGTTGACCGTGAGCCCGAGCTGCGGGGCGCTCAACGTGCCGTTCTCGTCGATGCTGAGACGCCAGCGCGCCGCCGGGTGGTCGCCCACGACCACCATCGAGACCGCACGCCGCTCCTCGCCCGTCAGCCGTCCCATGGTCGCCGCGATGTCATCGGACAGCGGATACGACGAGGCGATGAGATAGGAGGATCCCAGCGGACGTCTCGCGGTGCGGCCGACCAGCGGCTCGGTCTCGGCACCGATCACATGCCCGATCTCGTCGACGACCGCCGCCAGGTCGTCCGTGAGGGTGACGCGTTCGTCGTCGAGCGCCTGCAGCCCGTCGGGCAGGCCGGCGCCGACGACCACCATCGACCCCGACCAGGGCGATGTCGCCGCCTGCACGGCGATCGCATTGGTGACCTGAGCGGCCAGGGCGTCATCGCCGCCGACGGACACGATGCCGCCTGCCGCCTCCAGGTCGACGAGCACATCGCGGCCCTGGTCGTCCAGGCCGAGTGACACGAGGGCCGGATACGGACTGGTGCCGGGATCGAGGCGCAGATCCGCGCTCCCGGTGTACCGCCAGCGATCTCCGCTCTCCTGGACCTCCCAGCCCGGCAGCGCCTCGGAGACGGCGGGAGCGAGGTGCAGATCGACGTGATCGTCGTCGACGGTCACGGAGTAGACCGGGGGCAGCGCGCTGCTCCCGGCCTCGGCCGCGCGGACGAGCTGGGCGAGGGCCGCCTCCAGCAGCTCGGCGCGCTGCGTGCTGGCGGCGACGTGCAGCAGCGCCTCGGTCTCGAGCGCGTCATCATCGGGTCGCCGGCCGATGCCGGATCGCCGTGCGGCGGCCACCACGCCGAGCACCCCGGCGGCCAGCAGGCCGGCCCCGGCCCACCAGGCGGTGGACGAGTCGGCCGCGTCGCCCGCGGTCGCCGATGCCTGATCCGCCCCCGCCGAGTCGCCCCCGGCTGGTGCCGAGCTCGGTGCCGGGGCGGGCGTCGCGGCGACCCTTTCGAGCCCCGACGCATCCTCGGGCATGATGAAGTCCCATCCCGGCTGGATCAGCCGGGCGAGTTCGAGGCGACCGCCGTCGGGCTGGACCCGATCCTTGTTGAGCTCGTAGATCTCCTTGTAGCGGAATCCGTCACCGAGGTGGCGCTCGGCGATATCCCAGAGATTGTCGTGGTAGCCGTTGACGGGGGCCTGGACCGTGTAGACCTTCTTGCCGGCCAGGCTGTCATCGGTCGCCGCCGGGGTCTCCGGGGCGTCCTCGACGAGATCGATCTGCTCCTCGGCCATCACGCTCGCGGCCACGGGTGCCTGCGCACCGGTGGCGACATCGGCCGCGGTGGCCGCTTGCGCGGGCCCGGCGACCAGACCGGTCACCAGCAGGCCGCCGACGAGCAGCCGTGCCAGATGCTGCAAGGGGCCGGCCCCGGGAACACGGGAGGCCAGGCTGCCGCGACGGGCCGCGACGATCTCCATCACGACGCACACGAGGAACAGCAGCCACACCAGCCAGACGATCGCGACCAGCACGGTCACGAGATCCTCGACGCCCAACTGTCGGGCGAAGTCGCCGGGAGACGGCACGCTCGTGGGGATCGGCGGCGGGGCGCCCAACGCCAGCAGCACCACCGGCAGCCCGACGACGAGGGCGAACAGCCCGAGCGCGGAGAGCGCCTTCTCGCGGGGCGTCGGCTGGTGGACCGGGCGATCGTCGACGAGCCGCTCGAACCGCGACGCGTCGGGGGCGTTGTCGTGTGTCGTGTTGTCCATCGGATAACCCATCAGTTCATTGCGGCGACGGCGGTGGCACCGGCGCTCACCGGGTAGGAGTCGATGTTGATGATCGAGAGGATGATCGTGTCGGTCGAGTCTCGCACGTCCACCGAGACCTCCGTGCCGTCGACGGAGACGCTGTACTGGCCCGCGCCGTAACCGCGGCCGGCCAGGAAGCTCGCGGCCGCCTGGCGCGCCTGCACCGGGTCGATCGCGACGACACCGGAGGACCGCAGCCGGCCGACGTCGACGGCATTCGCCCCGGCACGGGCCGCCTGCTCGGCATCATCGGCGACCCTCATCCTCGTGTTGATGCCGACACCTCCGTCGATCGCCAGACCCGCGCACAGCAACAGCACCACGGACATGCCGACCACGAAGACCGAGGCGGCACCGCGTTCTCGGTTGCTCATCCGGTCCTCCTGTACTGATCGATCGGCGCGCTCGACTGGCCACTGAACCGGCGCTCCCCGGAGAGGCCGATCATGCCCAGGCCGGTATTGCTGACTAGGCAGGAGATGGTGATGTCGACCTGTCCGCCGGCCGCGAAGCTGCCGCCGAATCGTTCCAGCTCGCAGCGCGAGAGATTGCTGTCGGCGCGCTCGGCGGCGGCGATGGCCGCGGTGCGGGCGGAGTACACATCGCGCTCGAAGGAGGCGGCGCGAGCGGCATCGCGGGCCGCGGACTCGATATCGGACTTCACCGACACATAGCGTCCACCGGCGACGACGAGCAGCATGAGCATGACCAGGATCGGGATGGACAGCACCACCTCGACCGACATCGATCCGCGTTCGTCTCTGCTCATGGCGTGTCCTGCTGGAACTGCTCGATGCGGCCCTCGGAGGACTCCTCGACGCGCGGGGCGATCTCATAGGGCAGCAGCTGATTAGCCCGGCCGCTCACGGTGGCTCGCATCGTGGTGCCATCGACGACCTCGACCGTCACCTCGATATCGCGCAGCGTGCCGCCGCCGAGATCGGCGGCGAACTCGTTGCCGCGCCGGACCCCCTGCTCGGGGTCGCCGGTGACCCGCGCCACGCGGGCGGCCTCGCGGGCCGCCGAGGAGGCCGCGGACTGGGCGAGGTAGACGAGCGAGAACTGCACGGCCAGGATGATGACGAGCATGAGCAGCGGCATGTAGAGGACCAGCTCGATCGCGCTGACCCCCCGTTCGTCGTCTCGACGCCGCCGCTCTCTCATGGGACTACGAGTTCTCGATCTCGCTGCCGATCTCGTTGGCTCGGCCGGTGATGGCGCTGCGCAACGTGAAACCGACCGCGATGACGATCGCCACGACGATGGCGGCGATGACGACCCATTCGACCGCCGAGGCGCCGCGCTCCTTCGTTCGTGCCCGATCGCGATGCAGGCCGAGCAGCGCGATGAGGAATTGCAGGATGATCCGGTGCTGAATCATGGTCTCTCCTTGAGGGGGTTTACAGCCCGATGATGCCCGCGAGCGCGGGGTACATCAGGAAGACGAGGAAGCCCGCGCACAGCAGCAGCTGGGCGACGAGCATGGACTGGGACTTGGCGGAGGCCTGGCTCTCGGCATCGGCCAGCTCGCGCTGGCGCATCGAGGCCGCACGGGCGGTCAGCGACTCGCGTACCTTGGCACCGTCCTCGGCCACGAGGGCGAGGGCGGCGGCGAGATCGCGCAGCTCCTCGACGCCGAGCTCGTCGCCCAGGTCGCCGAGCGCCGCCCACGGGGTCATGCCCTGCAACCGGGCCCGGCCCATGGTGTCGCGGATGAGCACCATGGCCCAGCTGTCACTGAGCTCGGACGCGCCCTTCAGCGCCTCCGGCACGCCGCGGCCACCCGCCAGGCTCATCGAGACGAGATCGAGGAAGGAGCTGAGCACGTGCCGGAAGTCCTGGCGCCGCTCTTTCGCCGTCGACGACAGCTGGAGCTGGTTGACCACCACTCCGAGCACGAAGCCGATCAGGGCTCCCCACAGTGGGACGGACAGGCCCATGTCGCCGAGGATGATCAGCGGCGAGAGCGCTACTGCCGGGGCGAAGATGCCCGCGACTCCTGCCAATACCGCCATGCCCAGATGGGTCTCCAGGGTGCGACCGGTGACGGCGAGATCGGCGCGCATGCCCTTGGGCAGCTCGTAGCCGCGGGTGGCCATCCAGGCATTGATCCGCACGCCGATGCGGCGAGCACGTTCCGACTGGCGGTCGGCGAGCTTCTCGGCGACCGCGTCGCGCCGCGACCGATGGCGGTCGGCGTCGAGGCGGGCCAGCTGCACCGCGGGCGAGGTGGAGAAGGCCGGACGGCGACCCACCAGGAGCAGGACGCCGAGGCCGATCAGGGCACCGCACAGCAGGATCAGGGTCATCGGCCGGCTCCCGCCTTGCCGAGCAGGAAACGCTCGGGCAGCTGGAAGTCCGAGAGCCGCCGCATCCACGCGAAGCCGATGGCGAAGAGCCCGACCACGACCGCCAGGACCACCTGGCCGATGGGCGAGGAGTACGGCTCGACATAGGTGCGGTTGAAGATCGCGAGGCCGAGCACGAAGAGAACCGAGACTCCCACCACGATCTGCACGCTGCGGCGCGTCGAGGCGCGTCCGGAGGTGATCCGGCGCCGCATCTCCAGCTCCTCACGGGCCGACGCGGCCAGCGAGGTGAGCACCTCGCGCAGGCCTGGACCCCGCAGCCGCGAGTTGAGCATGAGCGCCGAGACGATGATGTCGGCGCTGGGATCGTCGAGGTCGTCGGCGAACTCCTGCAGCGCCACGGGCAGCGGCGTGCGGACCCGCAGCCGGTCCGAGAGCGTGCGCAGCTGCGGCGCGATCGACGGTGCGGCGGCGTAGGCGGTGGCAGGGATCGCCTGCTCGAGGCCGACCGCGCCGGCGATGGTGTCACGCAGCGACTCGGTCCACCCGGCGAGCCCTTCCAGCCGTGCCATCGCCCGACGTTCAGCCCGCAGCCCGCCGAACAGCAGCGGCGCGAAGAAGGCGAGCAGACCGACCGCGACCGCCATGACCGGCCACCGGGTCAGCACCAGCGCGAGCAGTCCGGCTCCGATCGCGATCGGGCCGCGAGTGCCGAGGGCCTTGAGCCGTGGAGCCAGCGAGGAGGGTGCCTTGACCACACGCTGCTCGTCGCGCTCCTGAAGACCCCACCACGCGAGCAGACCGCCCAGACCGATCAGCGCGCCGAGCGCGATGATCGCGAGCAGCTGCGTCGGGAGCCAGCTCATAGTGTCTGTTCCTCGTAGAACGCCGGGCGGTAGCCATGCAGCTCGAGCTCATCGACGCAGCTCACCGCCGCGGCCGGCGCGGCCAGACCGTCGGGGCCCTCGGCGAAGACCTCGCTGGAGAGCACCCGCCCGTCGACGCCGTTGACCTCGCGCACCGAGGTGATGAGACGACGCAGTCCGCCGCCCGTGGCGTACTCGTTGCGGCGTTCGACGAAGATCACGAAGTCGATGGCGCCCGCGATGAGCATCATCGTCGCATCGGCCGGAAGACGCTCGGCCGACTGGATCGCATAGGTGCAGATGCGGTTGAAGACCTCGAGCGAGGAATTGGCGTGGATCGTCGACAGCGAGCCGTCGTTGCCCTGGCTCATCGCATTGAGCATCGTGACGATCTCGTCACCGAGCACCTCGCCGACGATGACGCGACTGGGGTTCATGCGCAGTGAGCGCCGCACCAGCTCCGCCATGCCGATCGAACCCAGACCCTCGGAGTTGGGCAGCCGCTCCTCGAAGGCGACGACATTCGGGTGCAGATCGGCGAACTCGCCGAGGCCCAGCTCCAGCGCCCGCTCGACGGTGATGAGGCGTTCTGAGGCCGGGATCTCATTGGCCAGGGCACGCAGCAGCGTCGTCTTGCCGGCATTGGTGGCGCCCGCGATCATGATGTTCTTGCGCGCCGCCACCGCCGCGGACAGGAACGATGCCAGGTGCGGGGTCATGGTGCCGTTGTCGACGAGCATGTCCAGGCTGGCCCGCCCGATCCGTGCGCGACGGATCGAGAGCGCCGGTCGCTGCGTGACGCCCATGACCGCCGACAGGCGGCTGCCATCGGGAAGTCGCAGATCGAGCTGCGGGTTGGCGGTGTCGAAGGGCCGGCTGGTCAGGCCCGAGTAGGCGCCGAGCACCTGCACGAGCTCGACGAGCTCGTCGTCGCTGTCGGCGACGGGCGGCATCCGGCGCTCGTCGCCGTTGGCGTAGCCGACGAAGACATTGTCGTAGCCGTTGATGTCGATGTTCTCGACCTCGGGATCGTCCAAGAGCGGCTGCAGCCGGCCGACGCCGTACAGCGCGGCATGGATGCCGTCGGCGAGCTCGGCCTCGTCGGCCGAGGACATCGGCGCGCGACCGGCGGCGATCTCCGCGCGGGCGTGAGCCTCCAGGACCCGCGAGATGAGCGCCCGGGCGAACTGCCTTTCGTCCTCGCTGGTCATCGGCGGCAGGCCGGAGGCGGTGTCCTCCCGGCGCTGCTTGGAGAGCGCGTCCGCGACCTCCTCGCGGAGCCGGCGCAGCAGCTGCTGGTCCATCACGCCTCCTGCAACTGGTCGGGACGGTCGCCGGCGAGCTCGAGGATCCGCGATGCGACCGAGGAGACCGACCGGACGTACTCGGTGCGGGCGAGCCTCCGAGAGAGGCCCTCGCCGATCGACGCGACGGTCTTGGGTGCGTCGGCGATCGTGCCGAGCACCGTGGCGCGCACGCCCTCGGACTCGAGCAGTCGCGCGACATCCTCCTCGCCGTGCCGATCGCGTGCGTCACCTACCAGGACGACGCCCGTGGCCACCCGCGGTCCGTCGTCGATACCGGCCGAGCGCTGCATGCGGACGAGGCGTTCGCGGACGTGGGCGATGCCCGGGACATCGGCCCGGGCGACGAAGACGACCGCCGCTGACTGGGCGAGGACGGTGGCGACGGGCGAACCGGAGGTGAACCGGCCGCCATCGACGATCACCGTGCCGTCGAAACGCTGCAACGGGGTGTGCAGGTGCGGCCAAGCGGGACCCAGGCTCTGCGCCTGAGCCGGACCGGTCGCGCCGAGCAGCACCTCGACGCCCATGGACGTCGACACGAGATGCTCCTCGACCTCCACCTCCGTGCCGCGGCGCAATGCGGCGCCGAGCGAGACCAGGCCGGTCTCATCATCGAGCGCCCGTCCCTCGGGCGTGCGGGCGAGCAACGCGATATCACCGCCCACCGGATCGAGATCGGCCACGACGGCACGAGTCGACCACACCTGGGCGAGGGAGATCGCCAGCGTCGTGACCCCGGGTGAGCCCTTGGCGGAGACGAGGGTGACGATGCTCATGCCGCCACCTCGCGAGAAGAATCGCTGGTAGCGAGACGCCGGCATGACACCCCGTTGATGATTCGCTCGCTGCGCTCGCTCATTCGTCGCCACCCCCGAGCGTGTCCAGCCGGTCGGCATCCTCCTCAGGGCTGAGTCCGCGCTCGATCAGCGAGAGCCCGATGATGTCGTTGCCGGCGGCATCGACGATCGCGTCCGCCGCGCCGGCCGGGACCAGCAGGCTGGCTGTCGCCCCGACCTCGCCGCCACCGCTCAGCGCGCCTCCGCCGCCGTCGGCCGCCGAGGTCTGCATGACGATCGCTGTGGCCAGGGGGCGTACCGGGCTCTGGCCATCGCCGAGACGCGCTACCCGAACGAGGTCTCCCGAACGAAGACCGGTCGGAACCCGGCCCGGGGAGAGTGTGATGCCCACCTCGGCGACATCGGCCGAGAAGGGCGAGGCCTCGACGAGCATCGTGGTGTCGAGCAGCTGCCCCTCCGACAGCGCCGTCTTGGCATAGGTGCCGACGATCTGGTCGGCCTGGTCGGCGGGGACCAGCAGGCTCGAGTCACTCGCCACATTGGTCTGCGCCAGCATGTCGCTCGTGATCTCGGTGCCGGCGGAGACATCGGTGCTGAGCACCACGACCGGCTCACGCGAGTCCATCCGCAGGGCGAGGAGGCCGGCGAGGGCCGCGCCACCCACGATGAGCAGCACGCCGATGACGGCGATGGCGGGGCGACGGCGCTTCGGCGGCGACGGACGTCCGTCGTTTCTGGCCGCCGAACGCGTGCCGATACCGCGCTGGGCACGTTCACGTTGACGGTCCTCCACGGACGTTCCCGTGGATCGGGTGTCACTAGCCACGCAGATGCTCCCCCTCAGACATGGGCATAGGCGGCTCGCTCGCGCAACCGCACGGCATGAGTGTAGTGGCGCGCCCTGACGGGAGCACATCGAGATTCGTCGCACGAGGCGTTACGCGGCGACCAGCGCGCTAGGCCACGGAGCCCGAGCCTGTGACTAGAGGCAGCCGGCTTGGTCCTCAGAGACAACGCTGGCGGCGGCATCGGTAAGTGCAGGAATCTGCTCGACACCCCAAGCAACCCGATCGGGAGCACCTGCTTGCCGGGCGGTGACGCCGACAAGCTTGCCGGAGAGCCCCGCCGGATCCACAGAAACCTTCGACACGCCGCCCGCGTTCGGAATCAAAGATGCCACCTCGCGGGCGGCTGGACAGCTCGCGAAAAAGTACCTCAGTGCCCCCGTTGGAACGGCAGACAACTTGCCTGACCTGTTGATCTCCTCAATCTCTCCAGCATCAGTCACCGAGTACACGACGACTCGCCCTTCAGCATCTCTCTCCGGATCGAAATCAGGAAACTGCGAGTCATCCATTCGTGTGATCTCAACCGCTTCCAGGCCGCCGCCACCGACTCCTTCGGCCGGATCGAAACGGACTCCCAGCATGCCGCAGGACACCGGCACCTCCACGGAGGCACGTATCGCCACGGTTGGCATAGGCAATCTCGTATGGCTCGCAGACGGATCAACCGGCACTGTCACCGTTTCCCAATCGGTTAATGGCTGCGTGTAAGGCTCGTTGCCACCCAGACACGAGGTCGCCTCCCATCGGTACGTGACCTCCGCCTCTCCAGTTATCGCGGACCCGGTTGCGTCAAATTCTGGAAAATTGACGAAGTATCCAGTGGCCTGAAGACTTTGCATCGAACTTGGAAAGTTTAGTGTTTTCGGTCTTCCCCCGGTCAGAATGCCGCCGTAACTGACTCCGCCATAGCTTCCACCGAAAACGAAGCCATCCATCCCAACGATCGGCTCGGGCTTCGATTCATCAGCCGCCGACATCTGTGTCCCCAGTGGCACCAGCAATGTGAATGAAGCGACCAACAAAAAAATCCGCCATCTCTTAATGAACATAGCGCTCCCCCGAATAACTTTACGACCAAGATTTACCTCTACCAATGCCGGCCGCTACCGACTGGGATACAGTACCAATGTCTCAGCTTTGAAGTCAGGTAGCCACCCATGGCTAAGTGACCATCGCGCCCTGACGGGAGCACATCGAGACTCATGGCCAGATCCGCCCGCGTAGGCTGTGCGCCATGCGCCTGCTCATCACGGCGGAGTCCGCGTCCACTCACCGACGCCGCGATGTCATCGTGGGCTACTCCCCCTCCAGCACCGTGGCCGATCTGGAGGCCCAACTGCACGAGGTGCTCGAAGGCCGTCGCCCCGCCGATCTCGGCAATGTGGTGGAACTCACCTCCAAGCGTCCCGGCCTGCCCTCGTCGACGGGCGGCGTGTACCTCGGCGACCGGCGGCTCGATCCCGAGGAGCCGATCACGACCTCGGGGGTCCGACACGGGGCTGTCGTCGGACTCGGCGGACCGAGCTCGCATCGCGGGGAGGAGCCGGACGGCGTCGTCGAGATCCGGATCAGCTCTGGAGTGGGAGCAGGCCGGGTCTACCGGCTCGGGATCGGCACCTCGACCATCGGCAGCGCCGCGTACTGCACGATCAGGCTCCCGGAGGCGCCCGAGACGGCGGCCTCGCTCGAGGTCGGGCCGCGCGGGGACATCATCGTCACCCCTGATCCATCGACGATCGGCGAGGAGATGGAGGCCCCGTTCCGACGCGAGCCCGCCACCGAGCCGATCATGCTCAGCGCCAGCACCGTCGCGACCCGCAAGAGGCGACGATTCGGCCGCAAGAAGAATGTCGAGAGCATCCTCGAACAGGGTGAGAGCATCGATCCGACGGCGCCCCTCCCCATGGTTCGCCTGGAACGACGCCCCCTCACGGACAGCAGGCCCTGGGAGCCCAGCGCCGTCCTGGGGATCGGGGAGGTGCTACTCGAGCACGTGCCGGTCACGACGGCCGATGCCTCGCTGTCACCGGCCGTCTCCTCGCCCGAGCTGGACTACAACCGTCCACCGCGCCTGCATCCCGCCGAGCGCGTCCGCGAGTTCAAACTCCCCACCGAGCCGCGCCGCCCTGACAAGATGCCGATCCCGATCTTCATGGTGCTGTCGCCGGTCCTCATGAGCGGCACCATGTTCTTCGTCACGCGGTCGATGTACTCGCTCATGTTCATGGTGATGATGCCGATGATGATGCTGCTGAACATGACGGGCTCGCGACGGCAGCAGAAGCGCCGCTATCTCGATCAGCTCGCCGACTTCCATCGGCGACGCGCCGATGTGGAGGAGGCGGCGGTCGCCTCGCTCCTCGACGAGCGCTCCGGGCGTCGTGGCCTGTATCCCGACCCGGCCTCGGTGCTGCTCTTCGCCACCGGCCCGCGCGCCAGACTCTGGGAGCGACGCCGGTGGGATCCGGACTTCCTCGTGCTGCGCGTCGGCACGTCGGACGTCGCCTCGGATGTGATCGTCAAGGACTCGACCCGCGAGCAGCACGAGGGCCCCTTGCGGTGGACCGCGCCGGACGTGCCCGTCACCGTGCCGCTCTCCACCACCGCGGTCCTCGGTGTCGCCGGCGAGACGGCCGACGTGCATCGCACCACGTCCTGGCTACTGGCCCAGATCGCGACCCTGCACTCCCCCACGGACGCCCGCCTGTGGATCTTCACCTCTTCGGCCGGCGCGGCGTCCTGGGAGTGGACCAAGTGGCTCCCGCACGAAAGGGCCGGCGACGATCATCCCCGACCGGTACGGCTCGCCCACGATGACGACGACCGAGCCGGCATGATCGGCGAGCTCACCGCCGAGGTCGAGCGCCGCAAGGAGCTGGACACCGACGAGCGCGAGGGGCTGCCCTCCCTCGTGGTCGTGCTGGACGGCGCCCGAGAGCTGCGCATGGCCCCGGGCATGACCTCGCTCCTCAAGTCCGGTGCCTTCGTCAACGTCTACTTCATCTGCCTGGATCGCACCTCGCGCGAGTTGCCCGAGGAGTGCCGCTCGGTCGTGGAGATCGATGGACCGCTGGCCCATCTACAGACCACCGCCGAGCGGCACCTGGACGGCATCCGCCGCGATGTGGTCGACGATGCTTGGCTCGACCGCCTCGGCCGGGCCCTCGCGCCCATCCGCGATGTCAGCACCGAGGACCTCAGCTCGTCCCTCCCCGCCGCGAGCCGGCTGCTCGACGTCCTCGGACTGCCCGAGCCCGACGGCGAGGCCCTCTCACGCCGCTGGTCCGGGGGTGGCCGCACGACGCGCGCGGTCATCGGCGAAGGGCTCGACGGGCCCTTCACCATCGACGTCCGCGCCGACGGCCCGCACGGTCTCGTCGCCGGCACCACCGGCTCGGGCAAGTCGGAGCTGCTGCAGACGATCATCGCCTCGCTCAGCGTCGGCAACCGGCCCGATGAGTTCAACTTCGTGCTCATCGACTACAAGGGCGGTGCGGCCTTCAAGGACTGCCAGCACCTGCCGCACACCGTCGGCATGGTCACCGACCTGGACGGCCACCTCACGACCCGCGCCCTGGAGTCGCTCGGCGCGGAGCTGCGGCGCCGCGAGCATCAGCTGGCCCGTGCCGATGCCAAGGACATCGAGGACTATCTGGCCGCCAAGGACCCCGATGACGAGCCGATGCCGCGGCTGCTCATCATCATCGACGAGTTCGCCGCCCTCGTGGCCGAGCTGCCCGACTTCGTCAACGGATTGGTGGATGTCGCCCGACGCGGCCGTTCCCTCGGCGTGCATCTCATCCTCGCCACACAGCGTCCCGCCGGCGTCGTCAACGCGGAGATCAAGTCCAATACGAATCTACGTATCGCTCTGCGCGTCACCGATGCCAATGACTCCGAGGACGTCATCGAGTCGAAGGCCGCCGCCGAAATCCCCAAGTCCTTCCCCGGCCGCGCCTACGCCCGGCTCGGCCACTCCTCGCTGGTCGCCTTCCAGAGCTCGCGTGTCGGCGGACGTCCCGCCGGTGACGAGCGTCCCGAGCTCGTCTCCCGGGCCTTCGGGCTGGGCGATCTGCGTGCGCTGGCACCTCTGTCCGCCGAAGCCGAGGAGGACGCGTCGACCCCGACCGACCTCACCACGCTCGTGCGCGCCGTCACCTCGGCGAACGATCTGCTCGGCCTGCCCGAGATGCGCAAGCCGTGGCTGCCGCCTCTGCCGGAGACGCTGACCCTCGATGATCTCGACGACGCGACCGTCGCCGATCCCGACACGATCGTCTTCGGGCTCGCCGACGTGCCCCATCGCCAGCAGCAGCGCACGGCCTCCTGGGACCTCGTACGCGGCGGTCACCTGATGATCGCCGGGCAATCCCGGTCGGGCCGCTCCTGGGCCCTGCGGACCATCGCCGCCTCGATCGCCCGTACGCACTCGCCGGCCGATGTCCACGTCTACGGCATCGACGCCGGCAACAATGCGCTGCTGCCGCTCGTCTCGCTGCCGCACGTCGGAGCCGTCATCACCCGCACGCAGACCGACCGTCTGTACCGGCTCTTCGACTTCCTCGGACGTGAGCTCACCCGTCGGCAGCAGTCGCTGGCGAGCCAGGGATTCGCCGATGTCACCGAGCAGCGCGCCGCGGTGCCGGCCGAGGAGCGACTGCCCTATCTCGTCGTCGTGCTCGACCGGCTCGAGGGCTATGTGAGCGCCTTCGACTCCCTCGACGGCGGTGTGCTGGTCGAGCGTCTCGTAGGACTGCTCCAGGAGGGCGTCGGGGCCGGCATCAGACTCGTCATCGGCGCCGACCGCAGCGGTGTGCTCGGCCGGATCGCCCTGCTCGTCGAGGACCGGATCATGCTCTCGATGAGCGATCCGAGCGACTTCTCGGCGATCGGGCTGTCCGCCCGCTCGGTCCCGGCCTCGATGCCGCCCGGTCGCGGCTTCCGGGGTGGCGAACGACCCGAGGAACTGCAGTTCGCGATGCTCGACGCGAGCGGCGAGGGCACCGCACAGGTCCGGGCGCTGCACGAGATCGGTCGACTGGCGACGGAGCGCCACCCGGACATCCCCCGGTCACAGCGTCCGCAGCGCATCGACGAACTGCCGGTCACGATCAGCCTCGAGGACGCACGTCAGCTCGAGCGCACATCGGCCCAGGAGAGCCCGACCTTCATCCCCATCGGCGTCGGCGGCGACACGCTCGCCCTCATCGGATTCGACCCGCTCGTCACCGGCCCGGGCTTCCTCGTCGCCGGACCGCCGCGCTCGGGACGCAGCACCTCCCTGCGCGTCGCGGTGGAGCACCATCTCTCCCGAAGACGCGAGGTCGTGGCCTTCGCCCCTCGCATCTCGTCCCTGCGCGAGGTCGAGGGTCGCCGCTTCCGGCTCATGACCGGCCAGGAGCCGATCGACGAGATCCGCCAGGTGATCTCAAGCCTGCGCACGCACCATCTCATCGTCGTCGACGATCTCGACGTGCTCGGCGCGGACTCCCCGCTGGCGCAGTTCCTCTCCGAGACGCTGACGGGCATGCGCGACTCCCCCAATGCCATGATCGTCGCGGGCGGTATCGACGAGCTGGGGAGCTCGTACCGGGGGCTGCCCGCCGACCTCAAACGCGGTCGCACCGGCCTGGTGCTCGCCCCCCGGGCGGCCAACGACGGCGATGTCGTGAATGCGCGCTTTCCGCGCTCCGTCGGTGCCGCGGTGCCGATCGGACGTGGGCTGCTCGCCACCCCCACCGGGTTCCGATGGGTCCAGGTGCCGCAGCCCTGAGCATCGGACCATGAGAAGGTGCTCGGCGCCGCTGGCGGGAGGCGCGTGGGGTGTTCGATGTCATCGACGGACCTCCGCACCCTCCATGGATGCCCTGATCGCCGAGACCTCAGGCATCACCCGGCGGGACGCCTCCCGTCAGCGCCAACTCGCCGAAAGCCTCGAGACCGCGCCAGTGCTGGCTGAACAGCTGACCAAGCCCGGTATGTCCACCGACAAGGCACAGGTCGTCGCCCGCGCCATCAACCACCTTCCCCGCGACCTGTCTGCGGCCGATCGCGGTGTCGTCGAACGTGATCTGGCTGAGGCAGCTCCAGGGATGAGTCGTGAGCAACTGCGACGCAAGGCCCGCCGAGCGGTCGAGATCGTCGACAAGCCCCGCGCCGACGCGATCGAGGACCAGACCCTCACCCGCCAGGAGCGGGCGGCACAGCATCAGGCCAGCTTCTGGATGACCCGACCCGACGACGACGGCATGGTCAAAGGCGGATTCGAGATCGACGCGTTCACCGGCGACATGCTGCGCTCCGTCCTCGAATCCAAGACCTCCCCACGCTACCGCGGCGCTGATGCTGAGGTGCCTGAGCCGATGGCTGATGACCAGCCAGCGTATCCGGAGAAGCTCGGTCGCGCGTTCTGCGACGTGCTGCGGCACCTGCCCAAGGACGGCTACGGCAACCACGGTGGCGTCGCCGCCACGCTCATGATCACTGTCACTGAGGACGCTCTGCGTGGTCGCACCGACCAGGCAGGAGTCACCGACCACGGCACTCACGTCTCCGCCGGGCAGCTGCGCATGATCGCCTGCGAAGCCGGCATCCTCCCCGTCGTCATGAACGGCGACTCGGTCCCCCTCGACCTCAGCCGCAGCGGACGACTCCACACCGAGAAGCAACGACGCGCTTTGGCACTACGAGATGGAGGATGCGCTTTCCCAGGATGTGACCGTCCGCCGTCCTCGTGTGAAGCCCACCACGTGATGCCGTGGTCCGAAGGCGGACCAACCAGCGTCGACGACGGAGTCCTGCTCTGCGCACATCACCATCGCAAGATCCACCACTCCCGCTGGCGCGTCGTCATCAACCCCCGCGACAGACTCCCCGACTTCTACCCGCCGGGATCCACCGCGCCCATCCGCAACACTCGCTACCGACCGCTCATCGCCTAGATCGCCGCGCCCCATCGGCGCGCGGTT